>JAFTKA010000002.1 GCA_017456105.1 Oscillospiraceae bacterium
TCAGTTGGTAGAGTAGCCGGTTCATACCCGGTATGTCACCTGTTCGAATCAGGTCGCCGCTACCAGGCCCGTTGGTCAAGCGGTTAAGACACCGCCCTTTCACGGCGGTAACATGGGTTCGATTCCCGTACGGGTCACCAAAAAGAAAAACCACTCCTCATGGAGTGGTTTTCTTTTTGCCCCGTACGGGAATCGAAAGATCCAATCGCAATATGCCGGTGGCATATTGCTGCCACCAGTTCAAAAACTGGTGGCTACCTTAGTTTCTTTCCACCGGAGTGGAAAGAAACGCAAACGATTCCCGTACGGGTCACGCCAAAATAACATTTTGGCACGTGCACGTCTGTTGAAGGCCGGCCTTGCCGGAGGCAAGGTAAAAAACTGTCCGGGGGACAGTTTTTTAGGCCGTGGGAGATTCCATTGACTTACGACGGCAGCCGAATGGCTGTTGGCGTAAGTCGATCTTGTTAAGAGGTTTTTCCGATTACCCAAAATCGTGCCGACTGCCGCCGTCGCTTCCGAGCGATTCAAAAGCACAGACGATATCTTCAATTTTCATGAAGCATTCCGGGTCGTCTAGGCTGTCATCGGAGAGAATCTCCTTGATTCTCTGAAGTGTTTTATAAGCTTCGCCTTCCACAATTTTGGAAAGGTCTGATTCGTTTCCCGGAAACGTTATTTTTAATTCTCCTTTGCTGAGTGCATGGGACAGGATTTCTTTATACAACTCCATAATTAATCTCCTTTGCGTTTTTGCTATCACCATTATAGGTCAATTTAACCCTATTTACAATAGGGAAATTTGCCATAATAATTATGGTGATGAAAATGACACGCATTAGAGAATTACGTAAAGAAAAAGGGTATACCCAAGTTAAAATACAAATGCTCACAGGAATCGACCAAAGTGATTATTCAAAGATTGAAAGCGGAAAACGCTATTTGACCTTTGAACAATGCCGCAAGCTAGCGATTGCTTTGGATACCAGTATGGACTATTTGTCCGGTTTAACAGATGAGAAAAAGCCTTATCCGCGAAGCGGTAAATAAAAAAACTCACACCCTCTTGGGTGTGAGTTTTTTTACTGGTCTTAATCCTCAAAAGTCAGCACGTCCTTGTAACGCTCCTTGAAGATGTCGTAAACTGCGTCCAGGGTGGTCTCGTCCTCCACAGCCACGTAGTTTTCGTTTTCCTCGTCCACGGGCTCAATCTCCAGGATCACGATCTCATAGGCATCTTCCTCAGCGGGCAGCAGCACCAGATACTCCTTGCCGTTGTACTCGATGCAATCCAGATACTCAAACTGGGTCTGCACACCGTTTTCGTCGGTCAGGCTCAGAATGGATTCTTCTTCCTGCAGGATCTCGTTGTTTTCCATGATGTTTCTCCTTATCTGCGGCAAAGCCGATATTTTTCTTTATTATAATGCAGGGGAAACAATCTGTCAATTACCGTGCATTGGCCGTCTTCAGCTGCAGCTGCAGCTTGTCGGCGATGAGAGCGATAAATTCGGAATTGGTAGGTTTACCCTTTGTGTTGCTGACCGTATAACCAAAAAATCTCTGCAGAGTATCCAGATCGCCCCGATCCCAAGCTACCTCAATGGCATGGCGAATGGCACGCTCCACACGGGAAGGCGTGGTCTGGAAGGTCTTGGCTACCTGGGGGTAGAGGATCTTGGTAATGGCGTTGATCACGTCCATATCTTCCACCGCAATAATGATGGCTTCCCGGAGATACTGGTAGCCCTTAATGTGGGCGGGTACACCGATCTCGTGAATGATATTGGTTACCAGGGTTTCAATGTTCTGCTGACCGGAATGCTTCACAGGCTGCGGTTTCTGGCTGCTGCTCCCTCCCAGCTCCTTGATCCGCTCCACCAGTGCCTCCAGATCACAGGGCTTCAGCATCAGATAATGCACGCCCAAATTTGCGGCGGCGGCCGCCACATAGTCGGTGATAAAGCCAGATGTGGCCAAAACCTTGGGTCTGGGCTCCACACCGGCGATGGCCTTCAGGACGCTGATACCGTCTTTCTTTCCCAGCATCATGTCCAGCACCAAAATATTCGGCTTTCGCTCGGTAACCATACGGATCGCCTGCTCCCCATCATTGGCAATTCCCAGCACCTTAAAGCCTTCTGTCTGCTGCAGTACGGAATTCAGGCAAAGACTGAACTCCTCGGCATTGTCTGCAATAATTACGGTTGTGTAGTTGTCCATAGTTTCCTCTCCTGTCTTTTGAGATTTTCCCCCAGCGTTGCAGTAAAACCTCACTTGCGACAAATATAATTTAGCATAATGAAACAGCATTTGCAAGGAAAAACCAAAATAATCGCTCGACAAAAATCCCGAATAAAGGTCGAAAAAGGTCGAAAAAATAACTTTTTATAAAATTTCTATTTTTTGGTTTCCGGTTGACTGATGCCGGAAAATAAGGTACAATGCAAGAAAAAACACACCTTAGGAGGCCAAAAAATGAACGACGTTTGGAATCTTGACCCCATATATAAAGGCTTTGAAGACCCCCATTTTGAGGAAGACCTGAAAGCATTGCAGGAGCTGGTTTGCCAGATCACGGAATTTACAGGTAAGCTCTCCGAGGCTGAACCCCTTGCCGGCCTGCATAGGGGCATTTACCTTCTGGAGGAGATCTCCAAGCTTGGCGGCAAGCTGGGTCTTTACTCCCACCTGCGGCAGGCGGCCAACACCAGAGATCCCCAGGCAGGCTCTCAGATGGGACGTGTTATGGCGGTGATCAGCGGCACAGCCGGCCCCCAGGCTGCCTTTGAAGCCTGGGCAAGCAGCTTGCCCAACCTGATGGATCTGGTAACCTCCGATGAAAACCTGAAGGATTATACCTGGCTGTTCCGGAATGTTGCAGAGGGCAGCCGTTACCTTCTGCCGGGCAGGGGCGAGGAGATCATGGCCCGTATGAAGCTGTCCGGCGGCAGTGCCTGGAGCGACCTGCAATCCTACCTGACCAGCACCGTTCCCGTTACTTACCGGGGCGAAAAAACCAATCTGTCCGCCATTCGGAACTTGGCCTACGATGCCGACCAGCAGGTCCGGAAGGACGCCTATGAAGCGGAGATCGCCTGCTATGAGCGGATTGCTGACGCGGTGGCATTTTCCCTGAACTCCATCAAATTGGAGACCATCACCGACTGTAAGCTCCGGGGTTACCCTTCCGCTTTGGAAAGGACTCTGAAGCATTCTCACGTGGAAAAGGCCACATTGGATGCCATGCTCTCTGCCATGGACGAGTATCTGCCCAAATTCTGGCAGTACCTGAAGGCCAAGGCTAAGGCACTGGGTCATAAAAACGGCCTTCCCTGGTACGACCTGTTTGCTCCCATGGGCAAGACCTCTACTGCCTTTACCGCCCAGCAGGCACGGGATTTTCTGGTGAATCTGTTTGCCGGCTTTGACACCGAGCTTTCCCAGATGGTTGCCACTGCCTTTGACGAGGCCTGGATCGATTTCTACCCTCGGGACGGCAAGCGGGGCGGTGCGTTCTGTGCCGGCGTGGAGTCTTTGGGCGAAAGCCGGATCTTAACCAATTTCGACGGCACCTTCAGCGACGTGGTAACCCTGGCACACGAGCTGGGACACGCCTTCCACAACCACTGCATTCGGGATCAGCGGCCGCTCAATATGGACTACTCCATGCCCGTGGCGGAGACCGCTTCTACCTTCAATGAGTGTGTGGTCATGGCGGCCGCCATCGCAAATGCTGCCGACAAGGACGAAAAGCTGGCCCTGATCGAATCCCAGCTGCAGGACGCCACCCAGATCATTTGCGACATCTACTCCCGCTACCGCTTTGAGACCATGGTCTTTGACAACCGGGAAGAGAAATTTATGGACGCTGCCACCCTCTGCTCCTTTATGCTGGAGGCACAGAAGCAGTCCTACGGCGACGGCCTGGATCCTGATTGCCAGCACCCCTATATGTGGGTCTGCAAGAGCCATTACTACGGCCCCACCTTCTACAATTTCCCCTATGCCTTCGGCGGCCTGTTCGCCCGGGGCCTGTATGCTCAGTACGAAAAGGAGGGCAAGGATTTCCTGCCCAAGTACAAAAAGCTTTTGTACACCACCACCGTTGCCTCCGCGGAAGATACTGCCAAGGTGGCGGACATTGACCTGACGGATAAGGCCTTCTGGTGCAGTGCCTTGCAGATGATCGCAGAGCAGATCGACCAATTCTGTGAGATCGTGGAGGGATAAGATGGAAAAATTACTGGATTTTTTGAAGAAAAGCCACAGTGCCTACCACGCAGTGGCAGGCCTGACAGAGTGCCTGAAGGCGGCGGATTATACCCCCCTGACCGAAACGGAAGACTGGGATCTGACTCCTGGTGGAAAGTATTATGTAAACCGAAACGGCAGTGCGTTGCTTGCCTTCCGCTTGCCGGAAGAAAGCCCCAGGGGCTTTATGATCGGTGCATCTCACAGCGACCGTCCCACCTTTAAGGTGAAGGAAAACGGAGCTCTGTCCGGAAGCTATACCCGCCTGTCCACAGAGAAATACGGCGGAATGCTGATGGCATCCTGGCTGGACAGACCCTTGTCCGTAGCCGGTCGTGTGGTCGTGGAAACAGAAAATGGCATTGAGAGCCGACTGGTGGATATTGACCGGGATCTTTTGCTGATCCCCAACGTGGCGATCCACTTAAACCGCAAGGCAAACGAGGGCGTAGCTTTGAATCCTGCCACGGATATGTTGCCCCTGATGGGCGATAAGGAAAAGGAAGCCCTCTTCTGGCAGGAGCTGGAAAAGCAGGCAGGTGGCAAAATTTTAGGCCACGATCTGTACTTGTATGTCCGCCAGGAACCCACCCGGTGGGGGCTGGAGCAGGAGTATTTCTCCGCCCAGGCCATTGACGATCTGGAGTGTGCCTGGTGCTGCACTCAGGGCTTTTTGAAAGCAAAGGCAACGGATAAGATCCCGGTGCTGTGCGTATTCGACAGCGAGGAGGTAGGCTCGTCTTCCTATCAGGGAGCAGCCTCCGACTTCCTGCAAAGCACCCTGACCCGGATCTGCGGGTGTCTGAATTTGGAGGAAAAGCGTCAGATAGCCGGCTCTTTCATGGTGTCTGCGGATAACGGCCACGCCCTGCACCCCAACCACCCGGAGCTTTCGGATTCTGCCAACGCCCCTGTGCTGGGCGGCGGCGTGGTGCTGAAGTTCAACGCCAATCAGAAGTATACCACCGACGGTGTTTCCGCAGCCGTTTTCCGGAAGATCTGCCAAAAGGCGAGTGTGCCTGTGCAGACCTACTGTAACCGTGCAGATCTGCCCGGCGGCTCGACATTGGGAAATATCTCCCTTTCTCAGGTGGGCGTACCCTGTGTGGATATCGGTCTTGCCCAGCTTGCCATGCACTCCTGTTTTGAAACCGCAGGCGTGCAGGACGTAGAGTACCTGATCAACGCCATGACGGCTTTCTACGGCACAAAACTGGAAGGCACACCGGACACCGGCTACAGCATTGTGTAATTTAGCAAAATATACAAAAAACGCCTTAGATTCCTGTGCAAAAACACAATTGAGAAATTGACAGTATTTATGATATTATACTAGTATCCCAACGTGTGGTCTCTACTCCACCTAACATTAGAGACTTCGCGGAACATAAGGAGGAAGTTTTCCGTTTCGACTCACGGTGCGGCAGTGTGGAGACCTGTCGTAAGGCCGATGGGGAAGTCCCCCGCGGCGAGGGCATACGCGAGGAGTCGGTATGCTTAGAGTCAAGAGATTATGGCAACTGTATCCCTGCAAAACATCAAGAAAGTTTACCCCTTCAGCGGCGACGACGCCAAGAAAAAGAAGAAGAAAAAGGGTGAACCCGTCGAGGAGAAGAAGGTTAACCTGCAGATCACTGACGAAGGCGTCGTGGCTGTTCAGGAGTTCAACCTTGAGATCGCCGACAAGGAATTCATCGTTCTGGTCGGACCCTCCGGCTGTGGTAAGTCCACCACCCTGCGTATGATCGCAGGTCTGGAAGAGATCTCCGATGGTGCACTGTACATCGGCGACCGTCTGGTGAACGACGTGGCCCCCAAGGACCGCGATATCGCCATGGTTTTCCAGAACTACGCTCTGTACCCCCACATGACCGTGTATGAAAACATGGCCTTCGCCCTGAAGCTTCGCAAGACCCCCAAGGCTGAGATCGATGCCAAGGTCAAGGAAGCCGCTGAAATTTTGGATATCACCCAGTACCTGGGCCGTAAGCCCAAGGCTCTGTCCGGCGGTCAGCGTCAGCGTGTGGCCATCGGCCGTGCCATCGTCCGTGATCCTCAGGTCATGCTGATGGACGAGCCTCTGTCCAACTTGGACGCCAAGCTGCGTAACCAGATGCGTGCTGAGATCATCAAGCTCCGCTCCCGTATCAACACCACCTTCATTTACGTTACCCACGACCAGACCGAGGCTATGACCCTGGGCGACCGTATCGTTATTATGAAGGACGGTTTCATTCAGCAGATCGGCACTCCTCAGGAAGTGTTCAATCACCCCTACAACCTGTTCGTAGCAGGCTTCATCGGCTCTCCCCAGATGAACTTCTTCGATGCCAAGCTGGTTAAGAACGGTGAAAAGTACGCCGTTGACCTGTGCGGTCATCAGGTAGAGCTGTCCGAGGAGAAGCAGGCTGCTCTGAAGGCCAACGATGTAGCCGAGCAGGAGATCACTCTGGGCATTCGCCCCGAGCACATCATGCTCGCCGACAATGGCATTGAGGGCAACATCGACGTGCACGAGCTGATGGGCTCCTCCGTCCACCTGCACGTATCTTCCTATGGCAAGGACGTGGTCATCGTGGTTTCCACAATGAACATGACCGAGAAGGAAGTCAACTCTCTGAACGCAGGCACCGGTGTGAAGTTCACCTTCGGTGGCAACAACTGCCACGTATTCAGCAAGGAGACCGGCATCAACCTGGAGGCCTAATCCAAAACACATATCGGGCCGGAGCGAAAGCTCCGGCCCGATTTTTATTGCAAACGGAATACCGCAGTGCCGGGAGCGTCCACGGACAGACGGCTCAGTTCGTACAGTACCTGTGCGGCCTGACCTCGATTCAGGGTCTCACCGCCGGTCAGACAAATCCCGTTTTCCTGCAGCACGGCCATGGAAGCGGCCGCCCAGGAAGCGGCATCTTCATCGGTGCTGGCAGTCTGCTGAGCCTCCCAGATTTCCTGAGAAACAGGCAGCTCCAGAGCGTTCTGCAGCATTACGGCAGCTTCCTCATGGGTGATGGTCTTATTCTCCTCAAAGCTGCCGGACTCAGTCTCCGGCCAATTGGAGATCAGCCCGGAGCGGAGAGCGGCGGCAAGGTAGGGCTTCAGCCAGTCGGGGGTGTCAGAGGGAATGGCGGCAGACTCGGTATCCCCCGCAGGAATATCCAGAGCATCTACAACCATTGCCAAAAACTGTCCCCGGCTCACCGGCAGCTCCGGATAGAAGCAGTCCTGACCATTAATCTTTTCCCCCACAAACAGCCCTGTATTTCTCAGCCATTCTGCGGCAAAGCGGCAGTCCATACCCACCGTGTCGGTGTAGCGGCGGTTATCGGTGGGCTTCAGGATCTGTACCGTAACCGTTGCCTCCCGGGAGACATTGCCGGCAGGATCGGCAGCGGTAAAGGTGAAGGAGTCCACACCCACCTTGTTCTTCTTGGGGGTGTAGGTGAAGCTGCCGTCCTGGGCGATCACCACTTCGCCCCGCTTGGGCTTGCGTACCAGGGTGTAGGTTAGGGCCTGACCCTCCGGATCGCTGACCTGGAGAGTGCCTGTATTGGGCAGATTCTTATAGGTCTCAACAGAAGAATCCTGAGCAGCGGGAGCTTTGTCCTCCTTACCCCGGATACTGATGACCGCAGTTGCGGACTTTTCCACCCGATCGGAGTAGATGGGAAGATAGGTTACCTGAGCCTGTGCGTCTTCTTCAGAACGCAGGGGAGCAAAGGTCATTTGGGCAAGCTGCTCTGCGGTGAGGATATCACCTGGCTGCAGAACTCTCTGCTTCAAAAGCATGGTGCCGGTGTCCGGGTCGGGAAGATCTGTGATGCAGATGCCCACAAGGGTGTCCTCCGCCTGGGAAAAATCCTGGGCGGTAAAGCAGTAGGTTGCGTCGCAGTCCACCTCTGCGGCAAAGGCCGTGATACCCATAGAACACAGGCAGACCAGAGCCAGCAGCAGGCAGACGAGCCGAACTGGAAACATAGAAATACCTCCTGAAATTTGTTTGCAGAGGTATTGTTTACTTCCACAGGGAAAATTATGCATAAAAAATGTCCGGCGTTGGGCAATACTTCCTTACGGAGCGTTGCCCTTGGCCGGACATTTTCTTATTCTTCAAGAGCCTTTATCAGCTTGCCCAGTACCGGTTCAAATTTTGCACCGTACCAGTGGCCGGAATCTCCTGCGGTTGCCTTGATGCATTCCACGGTATAATCCGCGGCGATCTTGGCGGCATCGTATGCACCTTTTCCCCGGAGGAACGCACCTACGAAGGAGGAGGCGTAAATATCGCCGGTGCCGTGGCAGCTGTTGGGGAGCATTTCGTGCTCATAGTAGGCACGGTTTTCTCCTTCCAGCACCTCCACGCCGGTCTTTCCCTCCCGGTAAGAGACACCTGTGAAGATCACATTCTTGCAGCCCATGGCCTGAAGCCGGGCAAGGATCTCGTCAATATAGCTTTGATCGTAAGCGGTCTTATACTCCATTCCTGTCAGGAAACAGGCCTCTGTGATGTTGGGCAGGATATAGTCCGCCTGAGCACACAGACCCTTCATGGCTTCTACATAGGCCATGTCGAAACCGGGGTAGAGCTTGCCGTTGTCCGCCATGGCAGGATCTACGATCTTAACGGCCTTTTCCGCTGCAGGAGAAGAGAAAATATCACCGATATAGCTGATCTGCTTGGTGCTTCCCAAATAACCCGTATAAACGGCATCGAAGCGGATTCCCTCCTTGACCCAGTGGTCCTTAATGGCGGGAATATCCTCGGTCAGATCCCGGAAGGTGTATCCGGTGAAGCCGGCGGTATGGGTGGACAAAACTGCCGAGGGCAGCACACAGGCCTCGATTCCGCAAGCGGAAATGATGGGCAGAGCCACTGTCAGGGAACACTGTCCCACGCAGGAAATATCCTGTATGGTTAATATCCTCTTGTAGTTCATAAAATCGCCTCCACTGAATAGGATAGCTCTATTATAGCACGATGCCTTAAGAAATAAAGTGAAATTATTGTTAAAAAATGGGGGAAATAGGAAGGCGTGTTTAGCTTATTTTACTAACGATCCGGGGGACCCTTGCCAAAAACAGGGAAACGATGGCAGTCAGGATCATTTCCGGGATCATATACATGCCGTTGTAGACCACCGAGTAGAGAAGACCCAGCAGCTGCGGGCTGAGGCTCTCCACCAGAGCACCGCCCCAGGCGGGGAAGCCCTCCTGGGTAAAGAACCACTCTGCCCAGCCGGAAAACAGGATATAGCCGGAGGCGATGTGAGTCAGATACCGAAGGCCCAGAGCCAGCAGACTGCCGCACATCAGGCCCAGGCCGGGATTTTTGATCCTGTTCCGGAAAGCACCGCCAAAGCCTATGACGATAAAGGCCACAAGATAATCAAGCAGGCACATAATGACCGCATTGAAAAGCATGGTGCCGTCGCCGAAGTAGCCCGGCTGGAAAGCGGCCATCACTGTCTTTGCACCTATGGCCATCTGCAGCAGGGCATAGGCAACGCCGGACACAAGACCCCACTTGACTCCGTGCCGGTAAGAGATCAGTACCACAGGCAGCATACTGACCAAAGTAACCTGCCCACCAAAGGGCATTTCGGGAATGAAGAGCTTGGCCACAAGCTCCAGCAGCACCGCAAGAGCCAGTAGCATAGCACTTTCGGTGATGCGTTTTGTTTTGTTTGCCATTTTGCAAACCTCCTAAAAATAAAGTATCGCATTGCAAACCCGTCCAGGTGCAATGCGATACGATGAGTATCCCATATGTGCATCTTTCCCTACGACGGTACTGACCGTATCAGGTTCACGGGTCAGAGCCACAAAGCTCTCTCTCAGCCGGTTACGCCGGCTCCCCGAAGACTAATTTGTTTTGCGATCGACTAAATTATACTAAAGCAGCCACAATTTGTCAAGCCATGGTTAAAGCCAGCTCCTGACCGCCCAAAATGTGGAAATGCAGGTGGTTCACCGTCTGCCCCGCATCAGGGCCGCAGTTGGACACCACCCGGTAGCCGTTTACAAGGCCCTCCCGGGCAGCGATCACAGGGATCACTTCGAAAATATGGGCAACCACAGAGCTGTTTTCAGCGGTTACTTCGTTGACGGAGGCCAAATGCTCCTTGGGGATCACCAAAATATGGGTGGGAGCCTGGGGGTTAATGTCCCGGAAAGCATAGACAAGCTCATCTTCATAAACCTTGGTAGAGGGGATCTCTCCTGCGATAATCTTACAGAAAATACACATATCAGTTTTTCCTTTCTCTTAACAGCATCGGAGTCAGCAGGGGCTTTTGGAATTCCTCCACAAACCGCTGACATTTTACTAAAAACGCATAATACACATTGTAGCCGCAGCCCAGCATGGTCTCGATATTACCCTGTCCCTTGGCGATGACCACATCGGCAGTTTCCAAAGCAGTCTTTGCCTCCTTGGATAACAGGGAAAGCTCCGTGCCGCCTACGTTGTTGCCGTTGTCAATAATGGGGAAGGGGATTCCTACTGCCACCGCATCTTCCCGGGTGGCATCGTTGTGAGCCGGGCCGCCCCGGACGCAGAAGGTGATTTCCAAATGGGGAAACTCCTTATGGATCTGCTCACCGAACAGCCGGTCAAAGCAAATTTCACCGGCATTGTCCGTCAGATATAAAAGGGTCTTTCCCTGTGCCAAATCCCGGCAAAGCTCCTGATAAACAGCCTTGTCCAAGGCAATATCCTTGGCTTTCTCCAGCATTTCTTCCAGAGCATCAAAGCTGACCTTGCCCTGCAGGGCCGAAAAGTCGATGTAATTGCCCAAAACCGCAAACTGCAAAGCGGCATAGAGCTTGTCCTCTGACGCATCGATCCTCTGCCGAACAGAGTCCAGCCTTTCCATAACGAAGGCATTGGAAAGCCGCTTTTCCTCTTTGTAGCGATCCGGGTCAAGACCGTAAAATTTTTGCAAGAGCTCTGCTGTTTTCGGGGATAATGTAGGAGAGCTTGCTTCTTCGGGCAGCTCCGCGTACAGCTTCATCAGCTCCCTGAGAAATGCGGTGGCGGTGGCCTCGTCGCCTAAGGAACGGGCGGTCTCCAGACTGCGGTTCATATGGCACTGATAGCATACGGTGTTCATTTTTATGCTCATAGGGTATCCTCCAGCAGCTCCATGGAAAGCCGCAGAATTTCAGGGGAATGCAGACTGTTTTCTATCTGCACACTGCCCGGACCGGGATTCAGAAGACCTTTCTGCTCCAAGCAACGCAGAGTCTGCTTTGCCGTTCCGAGACTTCCGTCCAGTAACGTAGTATCTGGCAAAACCTTCCGAATGGCTTTTACGGCAAAGGGGTAGTGGGTGCAACCCAAAACCAAAGCGTCAAGCTTGCCCACATAGGGGGAGAGGACGGCCTTGAGTAATGCTTCCGTTTCCTCGGTGTCTACCTTGCCGGCTTCGATCAATTCCACAAGACCCGGGGCAGCGATCAGCTCTGCCTGTACACTGGGGAAACGCTTTAACTGGATCGCCAGCTTTTCCTCCCGCAATGTAACCTCCGTGGCCATAATGCCCACCCGACCCTCCGGGAAACGGTCAGCAGCCAGCTTCAGGGCAGGCTCAATGCCAATAATGATGGTATCCGGATAGGTCTCCCGCAAAAGGGAAATGGCGGCGGCAGTGGCGGTGTTGCAGGCAACCACCAGAGCCTTAATGCCCCGGCCAATCAGCATGTCCGCGGCGGCCATAGTCAGCTCCTGCACTTGGGCATGGGTGCGGCCACCGTAGGGAGCATTGGCAGAATCTCCGAAATATATGAAATTTTCCTGGGGCATGAGCCGTACCAGCTCTCTTAGAACGCTGATGCCGCCCACACCGGAATCAAAAACAGCAATGGGTTTGGTGTTCATAAAATCACCTCAGACTCAGTATATCAAGAAACGACGAAAGTTTCAACCACATTGACTTTTTTCCGAGAATTTGGTACATTAAAAATATAAAGGAGTTGATTATGGTATGAAGAAACTCTTTGATAAAACCTTTCTGCGATTTCTGCTGGTGGGCGGCATCAATACGGTCATCTGCTCCGGATTACAGTTTGTCCTTTACAATTTTTTCAGCTGGGGCTATTGGCCTGCCACTGCCGCCAATTATATCGTAGGCAGTACCGTCAGCTATTTCCTCAATAAGCATTACACCTTCCAGTCCGGCGACAAAAAGCCCATCACGGTGCTTTGGTTCATTTTGGAGATCGCCTGCTGTTACTTTATCGCCTACGGTGTAGCCAAGCCTTTGGCACATCAGATCCTTTCCGGCTATGGCATCGATTCCAAGGAGAACGTGGCAATGCTGGTGGGTATGGCGATGTTCTCAGGCCTTAATTATTTAGGCCAGCGATTTATCGTCTTCAGAAAGAAATAAACCTCAGGGGGGATCGGCAAATGCCGATCCCCCCAGTTTACGCAAAATGTCCGTTAGAAATCGTAGGGAACGCATATATGCGTTCCGCTGCGGAGCGGATAAATCCGCTCCCTACAATGGATAAGGAAATGCTTGTTATTCCCCACCGATGGCGGCAAGGGCAAGAATACCCAAATTGTCCCGGTAGATTTCATCAAACTGAGAAAGGGGCAGAGGGTTTACCCCCGACCCCACCTCAATGGTGTAGCCGGGCTTTCGGAACTCCTGAATAAACCAGTCCTTATAGCCTGCAAAGCCGGACTGATAGGGGGTATCGGCAAGGCGATAGCCACTGACTGAGGCAAACTGCCGCCCCAACTCCTCCGCACCGGGCACTTCATAATCGGAAAACCTCCAATAGATCTCTTCCCCTTGAGAATGATAAGCCAGGATAAGCTCCGGGTCTAAGAACCGGGTATACCCCGCCAGAGCCTGGGTCTCCAGCTGATTTAAGGGGGCTCTTCCCACATAATCCCGGGGTGCCGGCTTTGTATAGCCTTGGGAGAACTTGATCTCCCGTGCCTGGAGCCAGCCAGCCGGATAATTGAGATTCAAATCAGTACCCAAAAGATTGGCTTTCCAGCCGTCGGGAAAGGGAATGGCCGGATAATCGGCAGAGATCCTTTGGGCAAGATCGTACTGAATATTGCCCCCGGTGATCGCTCCCACCACCAGATCCACCCCATCGGGGTTCACCATAGGCACCATATAAATGGTGGCAAGCTCCGCAATATCCTGAGCGTTCCAGCGGCCGATCTGACTGCCCGACTGAATGGCTTGTGCCAATTCTTCCGCAAATTTCAGAAGCACCAGGCTTGTGATCCACTCGTTGGCGTGATGTGATGCCGAATAAATGACCTTTCTCGGACCGTCTCCGATCACCAGGGTCCTGACCGGCCGCTGAAAGGCGGTGCTGGTTAAAAGCTCCGAACGGCAAAAGGGGTAGACCCGGACGATCTCCCGGATCATCTGATCGCAGCTTTCTGCGGTGATGGGAACAGATGTATTGACAATTGGCATAAAAAATCGCCTCCGACTATCCTATGCGTCGGGGGCGATTTTGTTACATGGTTTCCAAATAGATCAAAAGCACCGCAATATCCGCCGGGCTGACACCGGAGATCCGGCTTGCCTGACCGATGGACACGGGGCGAATCTCCTGTAATTTCTGCCGGGCCTCCAGCCGCAGACCTGCAATGGCATTGTAGTCGATATTGTCCGGAAGCAGCCGGGATTCCTCCTTCCGGAATTCTTCCACCTGCTTTTGCTGCCGGGCAAGATAGCCGGCATACTTGATTTGAATTTCCACCTCTTGGGTAACAGACAGGGGCAGCTCCGGCCGACCCTCATCAAAGGGTTTCAAATCCTCATAGGTAACTTGCGGTCTGCGAAGAAGATCTGCAAGCCGTGCGGAGTTTTCTACAGGTGCGGAATCCCGCATAGCCAGCATATCATTCAGTGCCTGACTTGCCGGAACACCGTTTCCCTCCAAACGCCGGATCTCCCGCTCCACAGCAGCGTATTTTTCTTCTACCTGCCTTAGCCTTTCCTGAGGCACAAGGCCTACCTTCGCACCCAAATGGGTCAGCCGCTGATCCGCGTTGTCCTGCCGATGCAGAAGCCGGTATTCACTGCGGCTGGTCATGATCCGGTAGGGCTCTTCCGTACCCTTGGTTACCAGATCGTCAATGAGCGTGCCGATGTAGCTGGTATCCCGGGTCAGGATCAGGGGGTCTTTCCCCTGGATTTTTAGTGCCGCATTGATACCGGCCACCAAGCCCTGTACCGCCGCCTCTTCGTAGCCCGATGAGCCGTTGAACTGACCTGCACCGTAAAGACCGGAGATCTTCTTGTACTCCAAAGTAGGCAAAAGATATGTGGGGTCGATGCACTCATACTCAATGGCATAGGCAGGCCGCATGATCTCCGCATTCTCCAGGCCGGGAACAGTTCGAAGCATAGCAATTTGCACATCTTCAGGAAGACTGGAGGAAAAGCCCTGAATGTACATTTCCTCTGTGTCCAAACCACAGGGCTCAATGAACAGCTGGTGCCGGGGCTTGTCCGCGAACCGGACGATCTTCGTTTCAATACTGGGGCAGTACCGGGGTCCCACACCGGAGATCGTACCGTCGTACATAGGAGAACGATGGAGATTATCCTGAATGATCTTGTGGGTCTTTTCGTTGGTATAGGTCAGATAACACACCGCTTGATTATTCAGTTTGTGAGTTGTCCGGAAAGAGAATGGCTCGGGATCGTCGTCGCCGGGCTGCAGCTCCATCTTGGAAAAATCAATGCTCCTGCGATTGACTCTGGGGGGCGTTCCTGTCTTAAACCGACGCAGGGGCAGACCCAAGGCCCTGAGATTATCCGCAAGGTGAGTGGAGGCGTGCATACCGTCCGGGCCTGCGGACTGAATGGATTCGCCAATAATGATGGTGCTGTCAAGAAACGTACCGCTGGCGATGATCACAGCCTTCGCTCCATACTCTGCACCCAAATGGGTACGCACACCGCAGACAGCGTCCTGCTCCGTCAGGAGCTCCACGATCTGAGCCTGCTTCAGCTCCAGGTTTTCCTGCTTTTCCAGGGTGTGCTTCATATATTCCTGATATTTCCGCCGATCACCCTGAGCTCTTAAGGAGTGAACTGCCGGGCCCTTGCCCTTGTTCAGCATACGATACTGGATACAGGCCGCATCAGCCGCCAGACCCATCTGACCACCCAGAGCGTCCAGCTCCCGGACCAAATGACCCTTGCCCGTGCCGCCAATGGCGGGATTGCAGGGCATATTGCCAACGGCGTCCAGATTGATGGTAAACAGGATCGTATGCAGACCCATTCGGGCGGAGGCCAAAGCCGCTTCAATACCGGCGTGTCCCGCACCGATGACGATCACATCGGCCTTTCCTGCGTAATAAGTGTTCATACAATAATTTTCCACTTTCAATTTTCAACTTTCAATTTGTCCTTTTTCTCCTCTTTCGGAAGAACAAAAGGTCTACATACCACCTCACACCGGTTAATGGGTGTGCCGAGAGCGTGGAATTTTTCTTCGTAGCCGGTCATAATACCCACAATGCCGTTTTCGTGGAGGTTCCGGGTCAGGTTGTTGACCTGCAGACCGCAAAGAGCGAATTCTTCCACGGAGTATTCAAACAGGGGAGCGTTGTCAGTCTTGAAATGGATCTCACCGCCGGGCTTTACGGTGCGGCAGTACTTATCCAAAAAGCTTCTGTGGGTGAGCCGACGCTTGGCATTTTTCTTCCGGGGCCAGGGATCGGGGAAATTGATAAACAGCCGATCCATTTCGCCGGTGGCGAAAATTTCCTCAATATTGGCAACGTCCATATCGATAAAGAAAACATTGGTAAGACCCATGGCCTGTGCCTTCTCCATGGCAACCACCATTGCCTCCCGGCAGCGTTCCACAGCGATCAATAAAACGTCGGGATTTGCCTGAGCGGTCTCGGCAGTGAACTTGCCCTTGCCGCAGCCCACTTCCACCCACAAAGCGGTGCAGTCCTTCTTCAGCTCCCGCCATTGACCCTTTCGGGCAGCCGGGTCTTCGATCCGGTAGGCAGCGGTAGCGGCCATACGGGAATCTAAGTTTTTCATTTTACGCATTCTCATAAAAAACAACCTCTTTTTCGGTTTTTGGTTATTATAGCAGAAAGGAAAGCAACAGTCAAAGAAATTCTATCCCCATACAGGGGTTGCAACATTTGTCAAAATAGAGTATGATATGCAAAAAGGAGGGATCACCATGGAAGAACAGAACCACGACCACGCTTATATGCACGCCCACGGCATTGCCCATCACCACGGCCATGTCCATGAGAATCAAAAGGCGGTCATTAACCGTCTGGCCCGGGCAATGGGTCATTTGGAAAAGGTCAAGCGTATGGTGGAAGAGGGCTATGACTGCTCCGAGGTGCTGATCCAGCTGGCAGCGGTACGTTCCGCACTGGATAATACGGGCAAAGTGATCCTGATGGACCACCTGCGGCACTGTATGGTGGACGCGGTGGCCGCCGGAGACGAGGACGCCATCGACGATCTGTGCCAGGCAGTGGATAAGTTCATTAAGTAAAAAACCGGTTGCTCTGCAACCGGTTTTTCTTATCTTCTTCTCTTGGTCAGGGGTTTACACTTGTCCTGAATTAACTGAAGGTCGGAAAGAATACTGTTGGAAAGCAAAAATCCACTTTCCGTCAGATGCCAGCGGCCGTCAAAGGTCTTCACCGCAAGGCCCCGCTCCTTGAACTGCTCCAGAGCCTTCTCCAAGGGGGCAAAGGGCAACAGATACCGCTGCTCATACTCCTTGGGATCAATGCCGGTAACAGTCCTCAGCCGCAGCATCAGATATTCACCGGCCCGTTCCCGGGGCGGCACTTCCTGATTTTCCCGCAGCACCTGTCCGCCGGTGCGGATCCCTTCAATATAGCTTTGCAGATCCCGGACGATGGCAAAGCGGCTGCCGCCAAAATCGGAGCTGGCGTCCGGGCCGAAGCCCAGATACTCACCGCCGTTCCAGTACTTTAAGTTGTGGCGGGACACATTGCCCTTCCGGCAGAAATTAGAGATCTCATACTGCCGATAGCCGTGCTGCCGCAGAATCTCAATGGCAGAAAGATACATATCCGCCTGCAGATCGTCGTCCGGCAGATTGCAGTACTCCTGATACTGGTACAGGGGCGTACCTTCCTCTACCTTTAAGCCATAGCAGCTGATATGCTCCGGAGCCAGCTTCAGTACATTTTTAAGGGTCTTCTCCCACTGCTCCAGGGTCTGGCCGGGCAGACCGTACATCAGATCCAAAGAAAGATTCCGGAAACCGAACTTCCGAATTCTCTGAACAGCATTGACAGCGTTGGCGTAATTGTGGGGACGACCCAGTTTTTTCAGCACTTCGTCGTCATCACACTGAATACCCAGACTCACCCGGTTAAAGCCTTCACTGCGAAGCCGCCGCAGCAGCCGGTCGGAAACGGAGTCGGGATTTGCCTCAAAGGTGATCTCCGCAGACCTTGCTACATCGAAGCTTTTCCGAATGGCAGCCAAAATCGCCGCAAGACCCTCCGCACCGAAGAAGCTGGGTGTACCGCCGCCAAAGTAGATGGTGTCCACCAGATAATTGGGAGCAAGCTGACCTGCCTCCCGGATATGGGCACAGATGGCCTCCAGATAGCCGTCCAAAAGCTCATCTTGCTTTTCCGTCAGGGAATAGAAATCACAGTACTGACATTTGCTGCGGCAAAAGGGCACATGAACATAGATACCCAAAGGGGTTTTATTTTTTCGTGCAAATAAGGACATGAAATGCCTCCGAAAGTTGAAATTAATCCTCGTCCAGTTTCAGGACTGCCATAAAGGCTTCAGAAGGAACAGACACAGTACCGAAGGTACGCATACGTTTTTTACCCTCTTTCTGCTTTTCCAAAAGCTTCTTCTTTCGGGTAATATCGCCGCCGTAGCACTTTGCCAGCACGTCCTTACGCAGAGCCTTAATGGTCTCCCGGGCGATGATCTTGCCACCGATGGCGGCCTGCACCGGGATCTCAAACTGAGCACGGGGGATATTCTCCTTTAGCTTTTCGCAGATCTTCCGGGCCCGGGGATAGGCGTTGTCCGCAAAGAGAATGAAGCTCAATGCGTCCACAATATCACCGTTCAGAAGGATATCCAGCTTCACAAGACGGCTGGGCCGATAGCCGATCAGCTCATAGTCCAAAGAGCCGTAGCCACGGGTCCGGGACTTGAGAGCGTCGAAAAAGTCGTAAATGATCTCATTCAGGGGCATCTCATAGTGCAGCTCCACCCGGTTGGCGTCTAAGTATACCATATCCTTAAACTCGCCACGCCGCTGCTGAGCCAGCTCCATAATATTGCCCACATACTCCTGGGGAGCGATGAGACTTGCCTTCACAAAGGGCTCTTCCGCCAGCTGGATCTCCATAGGATCGGGGTAGTCCAGGGGGTTATCCACCATCATCACCGTGCCGTCGTTTTTGGTAACTCTGTAAACAACGTTGGGTGCGGTGGTAATAAGATCCAAATTGTACTCCCGCTCCAGCCGCTCCTGAATGATCTCCATATGAAGAAGACCCAAAAAGCCGCACCGGAAGCCAAAGCCCAAAGCGATGGAGCTTTCCAGTTCATACACAAATGAAGCATCATTCAATTTCAGCTTTTCCAGGGCTTCACGCAGATCCTGATATTTCGCACCGTCAGCCGGATACACGCCGGAGAACACCATGGGCTGTACCTGCCGATAGCCGGGCAGGGGCTCAGCGGCGGGATTTTCCAGGGAAGTGATGGTGTCGCCCACCTGGGTGTCGGCCACCGTCTTAATGGAGGCGGTGATGTAACCGACCTCGCCTGCACCCAGCTCCTCTCTGGGGGTCAGACCCAAAGGGTTCATAGTGCCCACTTCCACTACCTTATAGGTAGCCCCGGTGGCCATCATTTTAATATCCATGCCCGCACGGACAGTGCCGTCCTTGATCCGGGCATAGACGATGACGCCCCGGTAGGCATCATAGACGCTGTCAAAGATCAGAGCCTGCAAGGGGGCATTCCGGTCGCCCTTAGGGGCAGGCACATCACGCACCACCATCTCCAAAACAGAGTGAATGTTAATGCCATTCTTGGCGGAGATCTCCGGAGAATCCTCCGCAGGAATGCCGATAATATCCTCAACCTCCGCCTTGACTTCCTGAGGTCTTGCAGAGGGAAGATCAATCTTGTTGATCACGGGCAATACTTCCAGCCCCGCATCAATGGCAAGATAGGTGTTGGCCAGAGTCTGAGCCTCCACACCCTGACTGGCGTCCACCACCAGTACTGCACCCTCACAGGCCGCTAAGCTCCGGGAAACCTCGTAGTTAAAGTCCACGTGGCCCGGGGTGTCGATCAGATTCAGGGCATAGGTTTCCCCGTCGTCAGCCTTGTAAGAAAGCTGCACGGCGGTGGCCTTAATGGTAATACCACGCTCCCGCTCTAAGTCCATGGAGTCTAAGATCTGCTGCTCCATCTGACGCTGGTCGATGGCGTTGCACTCCTCCAGCAGACGGTCTGCCAAGGTGGATTTACCGTGGTCAATATGGGCGATGATGGAAAAATTGCGAATTTTGGAAAGTTCCGTCATAGCAAACACCTCAGTGTGAAAAATCGGTATCGGGCATAATCACCCATTTTCTTAGATTATAACGAAAAATTCCCAAATTGTAAACTGTATGTTTTCCCGAAAAAACGGAAATACTGACTATTGTGGCGACAAAAAACGCCCAAAGCTGCAAAAAACAAAAAATTTTTCGTAAAAACCCTTGTCAAAATGCCGGAAACGGGGTATAGTCTAACGGCTATTATGAGATAAAGAGGGAATGAGTCTTATGAGTACTTCTAAAAAGCCCGCCAAGGGTGCTCCCGAGGATCTGCAGGCAATTCTGCAGCAGCTGATCGCACAGGGCCGCAAGGAGGGCATGATCCGCATGTCCGACCTGAACGCCCAGCTGGAAAAGCTGGATCTGTCGGCGGAAAAAATCGAAGAGATCTATGACCAGTTTGAGGCCATGAATATTCAGGTGCTCAGCTCCGATCTGGACCTGGAGCTGGACGACGATGCGGAGCTGGCTCTTGCTGACGAGCTGGACGACGATATCGACCTGTCGAGCGTGGACGACGAAGAGCTTGTTGACCCGGTGGATCTGGCGGCGGAGTATAATCTGGACGACCCGGTGCGTATGTACCTGAAGGAGATCGGCCAGATCAAGCTTTTGTCTGCTGAAGAGGAAGTGGAGCTTGCCAAGCAGGTATCCGAGGGCAGCCAGTATGCCAAGAATAAGCTGACGGAGGCCAACCTGCGGTTGGTTGTCTCCATCGCCAAGAAATACTCCGGCAGAGGTCTGCACATTCTGGACCTGATCCAGGAGGGCAATACGGGCCTGATCCGTGCGGTGGACAAATTTGACTGGACAAAGGGAAACAAGTTCTCTACATATGCAACCTGGTGGATCCGGCAGGCCATTACCCGTGCCATTGCCGATCAGGCTCGTACCATTCGAGTACCGGTGCATATGGTGGAGGTCATCAATAAGGCCACCCGCTGTAACCGGAAGCTGGTGCAGGAATTGGGCCGTGAGCCTACTGTGGAAGAGATCGCCGCAGAGCTGAATCTGCCCGTTGAAAAGATCATTGAGGCAAACCGCACCGCGGCCGATACCCTGAGTTTGGATACCCCCGTAGGCGATGAAGAGGATACCTCCATCGGCTCCTTCGTGGAGGACGAGCGTACCCCCGGCCCTGCCGACGCCACCTCCAACGCCCTTTTGGCCGACGCTCTGAAGGAGATTTTGGACACCCTGACCGAGCGTGAAGCCGACGTCTTAAGAATGCGGTTCGGTATGTACGACGGCCGCTCCCATACCCTGGAAGAGGTGGGTCAGATCTTTGGCGTTACCCGTGAGCGTATCCGCCAGATCGAGAACAAGGCGATCCGTAAGCTCCGCCACCCCAGCCGTGCCAAGAAGATCAAGGATTTCTATTGCTAATAAAAAGCCCCGGGCTGATTCAGCCCGGGGCTTTGCAAATGTTCGTTAGAAAATGTAGGGGCGATTCACGAATCGCCCGCCAACGGCTTCCCCTTGATGGGAAGCTGTCAGCGAAGCTGACTGATGAAGTGTGAAATGCGTGATTTCATAATACACCGCATTCGTCAAAAAACAAAGATTTTTGCCACCTTCTCCTCAAGGAGAAGGCTTTTTATTTAGCACAGCTTTGCACCGGCGGGGATCTCGTCGCTGACCATAATGAGGTTCAGCTTCTCTTCGCCCTTCACGGTGTGGACAGCGGAGATCAGCATACCGCAGGATTCTTTGCCCATCATCTTCCGGGGAGGCAGATTGGTAATGGCGATCAGGGTCTTACCGATCAGCTCCTCGGGCTTGTAGTACTTGGCAATACCGGAGAGGATCTGCCGGTCCGTGCCTGTGCCGTCGTCCAGGGTAAACTGCAGCAGCTTATCGCTCTTTTTCACGCTCTGGCAATCCTTGACCTTCACGGCCCGGAAATCGGACTTGCAGAAGGTGTCAAAATCCACCTGCTCTTCGGCATAGGGCTCAAATTCAATTTCAGATTTAGGCCGAGATAGCTCTTCCAAAGCGGCCAGCTCCTTTTCCATATCGATTCTGGGGAACAGGGCAGGGCCATTGACGGTAGCCACATCGGCCGGCAGCAGGCCGTAAACCGCGAGGCTCTCCCAGTCCATCTTAGCACCGCCCAACCGGGCAGCAATTTCTTCGCTGGTTGCCGGCATGAAGGGAGTCAAAAGACCTGCACAGATCCGGACAGTCTCCAGAAGGTTATAAAGCACTCTTGCCAGCCGGGGGTGGTTGGCTTCTTCTTTTGCCAGCACCCAGGGGGTGTTCTCGTCAATATACTTGTTGGCCCGGGAAATGACCTTAAAGATCTCAGCCAAGGCATTCTGGAAGGCGTACTTTTCCATCTGCTCTTCGTACTTATTCCGCAGATCGGACAGCATGGCAACCAGCTCTGCGTCCTTTTCGGCATCTTCTGCCTGCTCTGCAGGCAGCTTTTCACCAAAGTACTTCTGAGCCATGGCAACGGTCCGGGAAACCAGGTTGCCCAGGTCGTTGGCAAGGTCTGTGTTAATGGTGGAGATCAAAAGCTCATTGGAGAAATTGCCGTCGCTGCCGAAGGGGAAGGACCGCAGCAGGAAGAACCGCAGTGCGTCCACACCAAACCGCTGAGCCAAAATATAGGGGTCTACCACATTGCCCTTGGACTTGCTCATCTTACCGCCGTCCAGCAGCAGCCAGCCGTGGCCGTAGACCTTCTTGGGCAGGGGCAGATCCAGGCTCATGAGCATAGCGGGCCAAATGATGGAGTGGAAGCGGACGATCTCCTTACCCACAAAATGCACATCGGCAGGCCAGAATTCATTCAGGTCGTCATACTTGTCGTTGCAGAAGCCCAAAGCAGTCATGTAGTTGAACAGAGCGTCGATCCAAACATAGACCACGTGGCCCTCGTCAAAGTCCACAGGCACGCCCCAGGTGAAGCTGGTGCGGCTGACACACAGGTCCTCAAGACCGGGCTTAATGAAGTTGTTGACCATTTCGTGGACACGGCTCCGAGGCTCGAGAAAATCGGTGTTTTCCAACAGATCCTGCACCCGGTCAGCGTACTTACTCAGACGGAAGAAATAAGCCTCTTCCTCCGCGTCCTGCACCTCACGGCCGCAGTCGGGGCACTTGCCGTCCACCAGCTGGCTCTCAGTCCAGAAGGACTCACAGGGCTTGCAGTACTTACCGGTGTATTTGCCCTTGTAGATATCGCCGTTTTCATACATTTTCTTGAAGATCTTCTGAATGGCGGCCACGTGGTAGTCATCGGTTGTGCGGATAAAGCGGTCATAGGAAATGTTCATAAGCTGCCACAGATCCTTCACGCCGCCCTCGCCCAGCACGATGTTATCCACAAACTCCTGGGGCGTTACGCCTGCCTCCTTGGCCTTGTCCTCGATCTTCTGACCGTGCTCGTCAGTGCCGGTCAGAAACTTGACATTGTAGCCCTGCAGCCGCTTGTAGCGGGCCATGGCATCGGTAGCCACGGTGCAGTAGGTGTGGCCGATGTGCAGCTTGGCAGAGGGGTAATAAATGGGGGTGGTGATGTAATAATTGCCTTTACTCATATAGTCCTCCTAAAAGAAACGCCGCCCTTGGATAATCCAAGGGCGACAAAAATTGACGCGGTACCACCTTGTTTCACACGGAAAATCCGTGCCTCAAAACGCAATAACGGGCGTACCCGGGTGTGGCTACTTATCGACACACCGGCTCCCAGACCATGTTCTGCCCCATTCCCGTACCCCATCACAGCAACCGGGGCTCTCTGAACGGATCAAAAGGCATACTCTTCTGTTCGCAGCCATTCTAAGGGCATTATAGCTTGCACAGACATATTTTGTCAAGCTTTTGCCCGTTTTTTGGTAATCAGCAGGGCAACAGCCACAGCCGAGATACCGCCCACCAGCTTACCCACGATCATGGCAGGGATCGCCTCCGGGGCAAAACCGGCAGTAAAGCCCAGATGGTCGCCGAACACAAAGGCCGCGGAAACCGCAAAGGCCAGATTGACCACCTTACCCCGACTATCCATATCCTTGACTAAGTGGAAGGTGGCGATGGAGTTGGCAAGACTGGCAACCAGGCCTGCCGCGGCAGTGTCATTGATACCCAGTCGCTTACCCAGCATCAAAAGGGGCTTTTTCAGAACCTTAGTGATCACATATACAAGAGGCAAAGCACCGGCCAGCATAATGGCGATCTCACCTACCACAGACAGACCTTCCTCAATGGGTGCCATGCCGGGAATGATCACAAAGCCCGTAAGCCGTTCCACCACCGCAGCACCCAATCCGATGGTAATAATGATCAGCACGCCCTTGCCGAAGATCTGAAAACCCTTGATCATAAACCGTTCTGCCTTCCACAGACCCAGGGCGATCAAAATTGCGATCAGCACAATGGGGATCAGGTTTCTTAATACCATCAAAACCGGAAGCCCTGCCGTAAGACCACCCGCCAAAACGCCCAAAGGCACGGTGATAATACCTGCCAAAACACCCTTGGCAAGGGCGGGAACGTCCTCTTTTTTCAGTAGGCCAATGGCCACAGGAATGGTAAATACCACCGTAACACCCAGCATACTACCACAGAGGATACCGCCCAAGATGGCGGCCTGGGGATCGGTGGTCAGCTCCTGAGCCAGGGAAGCACCGCCCATATCGCAGGCAAGGAGCGTGCCTGCAAACATAGCAGGATCAGCCCCTAAAAAGGTATATACGGGGACCACCACCGGCCGGAGTAAGTTTGCCAGCACCGGGGCAAGGCAGATGATACCCACCATGGAAAGTGCCAGCGTACCCATGGTGCGGATACCCTCTTCAAACTGCTCCCCAAGACCCAAACGGTTGCCGAAGATCTTGTCCAAAGCACCGGCGGCGGCAAAAACCGCCATAATTAAGATAATGATCTCATGTGCCGACATAGTTTTTGCCTCCCTGGTCTAAAATTGCCACAACGGCCGCATCCACAGGTGCTTCCATACAGAAGTGGGAAGCCACCGTCCCGGTAACCAGCAAGACCCGGTCTCCGGTCCCGGCACCCACCTGATCGGCGGCCACCACCTCACCTTCGGAGGTGTCCACCACCAAAAAGGTCTGCCCCGCAAGGCAGGCGGCTTTCCGGCTGGACCAGACCGCACCTGTTACAGTTCCGATTTTCATATGCTATTCCTCCAAAATTTCCTTGGCAAGTGGGGTCAAAACAGCACCCGGTGCGGGCTTTAAGCCCTTCTCACGCATAAGCTTAGCCTCCCCGGCAGTGATGACCCGCTTTTGACCGCCATCGGTAAAGACCACGCCCCAGTTTTTCAGCTCCCGGCGGCGGGAGGCAAGACTTGCCGATAAAGCCCTGTTTTTGGGCGACGCCGGAAGCCCCGGGGTGTATAAGACTACCTGCATGCCCTCAGCCAGAGCAGAAAGTGCTACAGGGTCAGCAAAGCATAAAAGCTCTCCTAAGGTCAGCGACCCGATCACCACCGCATCATAGGGCGGCTCTTTTACATAGCTGTAGCCCAAATTCACCCCCGGCTCTTTGCCTATGAGGTAGGCTCTCATAATAAAAGTCTCCCCAGATCCCCGCTTTGAAAGCCGCAGGCATTGGCTTCATCATAGTCAAGATGCACATAGGTCTGAAACTGGGGACTGACCCGCACCACAAGCTCCTGAAATACCGCAGGTCGTTCCGTATACGTTTGCAGGGAAACCACCTGTTTGTCCTTCACACCAAAACGGGCGGCATCTTCCGGGGTCATGTGGATATGCCGCTGAGCGGCGATCAAGCCCTGTGCCAAGCTGACCTGCCCTTCAGGACCAATCAGCGTAATACCGGGAGACCCCTTCACATCACCGGACTGCCTGACAGGGGGCGTAACCCCCAAAACCTTGCCGTCGGTCAGGGAGATCTCCACCTGCCCCTCCGGCCGCTCCGGACCTAACACCGCTACATTTTCGAATTTTCCCTTTGGACCAACCACCGTTACCCGTTCATTGGATAAGAACTGTCCCGGCTGGGACAGCTCCCGCTTGGGGGTCAAGGGGTGTCCAAACAAAATCTGTGCCTGCTGCCTGGTAACGTGGGCGTGGCGGCCGGAGGCCTCCAGCTCCACGAAGATATTTCTCATAACCCTTTCGGCTATTTTATCATAATTTTCCATGATTGCAACCTCCGCTTTTTTCCCGGATCATCAGCAGGTAAAGAAAACTGCTGAGTCGGTTGAGATATTGCAAAATATCCGTGCGGGTGGGTTTGCCGTCCCGATCTATAAAGGCGTCAACTGCGTAAAGTTCTGCCTGCCGGGCGGCACAACGGGCGTGATTGAGCATCAGTAAAAAGCGACTATCCTGATGGCTTGGCATAAAATGGGGCTGATCGTAAAAGTCCTGGGGTCTGTGGCTGCGTTCCCGGAGCTTCTGGGCATCAAGACCGCCCAGAAGCATCTCCTCTGCCGGCTCATTCAAAACGTCATAGCGAATGATGTTCCGGGCAAGAGCCAGGGCATCGCCCAAAGCCGCAGCAGTTTTTGGGTCTGCGGCCTGCTGACACAGTAAGATTTCTGCCTCCAGCATATCCATCGCCCCCCGGAACTTGATCCGGGGGTGGGTCTTGCTGACCAAAAATTCTGCATTTAGGTGGGTCATATACTCCGGTTTTTCCGTTACATAGCCGCCGCCCAAAAGGCGATAACTGTCCTTTTTTGCCTGCTCTGCCGGCAGGATCTCGATCCGCTGACTGTTAAGATAATCCCTTGCTTCACTGGTCAGCTGATGCCCCTTACCCAGATAAAATACCCGTTTTCCGTCCCGATTGCGGATATTGGCCATAACGGCCTGCTTGTCAAAAAGCATTACTTAGAAGCAGGGGGAGTTTGACTCAGTCTACCCTTGGGCAAAATGGCGTCTACCTCGGTGTGAGGACGGGCGATCACATGAACGGAGATCAGCTCGCCCACCTTCTCAGCGGCAGCTGCACCGGCATCAGTGGCGGCCTTAACAGCACCCACATCACCACGCACCATGACGGTTACCAGACCGCCGCCCACCTGCTCCTTGCCAACAAGCTGTACATTGGCGGATTTTACCATGGCGTCGGCAGCCTCAATGGCACCGATGAGACCCTTTGTTTCGATCATACCCAGAGAATTTGTGTCCATAATAATACCTTTCCTTTCTTAGGGTAGAGCAACAAATCCAAACTCGTTTTACAAAGGAGGGTCTGTTGCACTACCATTGTTAAAATACTGGCAAATACTTAAGAAGTATTTGATGCACGTTGTGCTCCCAAAACAAAAACCATCTCTTTGTAAAATCTTCGACCTGAAAGTGAGAAGATTTTGAGGGATTTTTGTTCTATTGGGGCGAAGCAAGGCTTGGTGCCTTGCGAGATTCAATAGGGCGAAAAGCACCAAAATCCGCCACTTACAGGCGTGTTCGGATTTGTCGCTCTACCCTACTGTAAGCGTTCCAAAATTTTGGCTGTTAATAGTTCAACAAGAGGATCCTCCTGCTGGTTTTGGTTGTTATCCCAAGCCACCCGGCGAATGTTAATCAGATCCAGCGGTGAAATATTATTGGAAGAGGAGCTGCCGCCCACCGCACCGCAGCCCAAGGTCAGGGCAGGGAACAATCCGGTGGTAGCACCAATACCGCCCAAGGCCGCCGGCGTGTTCACCAGGAAGCGGGAAACCGGGATCTGCAAAGCGAATTTCCGCACCACGTTTTCGTCTTCCGCGTGGAGGGCAAAGGTGTGGCCACTGCCCTCATGGGTCAATACCTCAATGGCTTTTTCCAAGACCGCGTCTTCCGACTCCATCACAAAAAACGCCAAAACCGGACAGAGCTTTTCCATGGAATAGGGACGGGTAGGGCCAGCCTCCTGCTCCCGGGCTACCAAAATTTTCGTGTCTGCCGGCACGGAGAAGCCCGCCTTTTCCGCCAAAACCAAGGCACTTTTGCCCACGATCTCCGGGTTCAATGCTCCGGTGGGACGGAACAATAGCTTTGCCAAATGCCCGGCCTCTTCCGTGTTCATAAAGTAGAAGCCCATGGTTTTTGCCACCTGCTTGACCTGAGCCTCCAAAGGGGCTTCTACGATAATGCTTTGCTCCGAGGCACAGACCGTGCCGTAGTCAAAGGTCTTGGACCGGAGAATACACCGCAGGGCGTGCTCGATGTTGGCAGACCTGTGGATATAGGCCGGACCGTTGCCTGCACCTACACCGATGGCGGGCTTGCCGGAAGAATAGGCGGCTCTGACCATACCCGGTCCGCCGGTGGCCAGGATCAACCGTACCGACTCTGCTCCCATCAGCTCCTGACAGCCTGCCATGGCCGGAATGGACAAACAGTCCACCGCTCCCTTGGGAGCACCGGCACTTTCCGCTGCCTGAGCCACAATCTCGGCAGCTTTTCGGGTACAGTTTATGGCCTTGGGGTGGGGGGAGAAGACGATGGAGTTGCCGCTTTTTAAGGCAATCATGGCCTTATAACATACGGTAGAGGTGGGGTTGGTGCTGGGAACGATGGCGGCGATGACCCCCACCGGCACACCGATTTCCCATAGTTTTTCCTGAGGGTTCTCTTTTAATACGCCCACAGTTTTCATATCCCGAATGGCACGCATTACGTCCCGGGAGGCAAACTGATTTTTGACGGTCTTATCCTTGGCGTTACCAAAGCCGGTCTCCTGCACAGCCATCTGAGCAAGCATCTCAGCCTGTGCGGCAAAAGCGGAAGCCACCGCCTCCACAATGGCGTCCAGCTGAGCCTGGGACATACGGGATAATTCCTTTTGAGCATACTCGGCCCGATAGGCAAGGGTTCTTGCCTCCTGCCGGGCCAGTAAATCTTTATCAAGCTCCATCAAATTCCTCCTTTCGGATTTGCGGCCACCTCCGCAACCGCCCGGGCGAAGGCGGCACAGGCGGCCTCACAGGCGGACCGGCTGCCGGCCAGCAGTCCGCCGCCAAAATTGGTCTCGCTGGGTGGTGCGTATAGCTTTTGTAAGGTTACATCAGCTGCCTTCATAGCCGCGTCCATGGCATACATGCTCTCCAGAGGCGGTGCAATCAGATAGGCAAGGGCAGTGCCCTCCTGGACACCGGCCTCCCTGGCCAAGAACGAGCCGCTGCGGCTAACGGTGTAGGCAAGATAGGGAACATTCCCCGCCTCTTCGAAGCCCACCCGCTCCAAAGCGGCAATTGCCGCTTCCATACCGCTGCGAAGAGCTCCCGGCGTGGCGGCGGCCAGAATGCCGATCACTTCGCCGGCATTGGGGGTGGAGGCGTTGGCCGCCCCGGCATAGAAGCTGTGGGTGTAGCAGACCTTCACATCGGCGGCCTTGGTGGCCTCGTCCAGGGCGATATAGGTGGGGTCATCGCTGTCAGCGGTAATGAGTCCCAAACAGGGATACCCCTTGGGAGCATTCAATGCCTTGCACAAGGCAGGAGAGGCACTGGTCAGCTCCCGGGCTGCCAAAACTTTCACGGGAATCATACCTTTCCCTCCAAATGCAGGCCCACACCGGATACCTTCTTCTTTAATATGGTGTCGATCAGCTCGGCAACATACGCACCTGCCTCCACCGCAGGCGTACCCTGCGGGTGGATATTGGAGACCACCGTCCGGCTGGACTCAGAGACCCCGGTGTGGGGCTTGTAGGTGATATAGGCGGACATACTCTTGTCCGTAACCAGACCCGGCCGCTCACCAACCAGCACGCATACCAGCTCACAGCCGGTAATGTCGCCCACCGCATCGCCTGCACCTACCCGGCAGTAGCGGACAAAAATGGCCTTGCCGGTCTCAATACCCTTGACCATCAACCCGTCCCGAATGGCGGCCATGCAGTCCATAGCGTTGGCCATAATGGCGGCTGATGATAACCCGTCGCCGATGACCAGCTGCACCTTAGGCGTGCCGGAAACGGCGGCACGAATTTTCTGGCTGTTTTCCTCATCAAAGCACCGACCCAAATCCGGCCGGGTCAGATACTGATCCTTGCTTTCGCATTTGGTCTTCACGGGAACAAGGCCGTTTTTCTCGGCAAAATCCTCCGGCACTTGGGAGAAGACCGCGTCCTGTGCTGCCGCGTGGTCTGCCCGGAAACGGAGCATAGTTAAAGTTTTGTACCGAGGGCCTGCCCGACCGCTGCCCAGCCGGGCAGGGGTCTTGGCTTTTAATTTGCGATAGCTGTCGGCATCGACCGCATCGTCTACCAAATATAATTTCCGAAGATCCAGCTCCGATACATCTTCTACAAAATCCCCGTCCTTATGATGACAGTCCTTTTGCACAGGGCCGGGATCGGTGGGACGGTAATCGCTGCCCTTTACCATAGGCTCCTTGCCCATGGACTGCAGGATCTCGGCCACCATTTGAGATAGTTCTTGTTTATTCATAGAGCCTCCTTAAAACAAAAGGGAAGAACCGTCGCCGGCTTTTTTCGTCAGGCGGCCGTTTTCCACAAAGCCCATTTTCTCCAGCCACCGCTGGAACTCCGGAATGGCAGTCTTTCCGGTCAGCTCCCGGAGGGTTGCGGTATCCCGGAAACCGGTGGTCTGATAGTTGAGCATAATGTCGTCGCCGTGGGGGATACCCATGAAATAGTTGCAGCCTGCCATGGTCAGAAGTGCCGCCAGGTTTTCGATGGCGTTCTGATCGGCCTTCATGTGGTTGGTGTAGCAGCAGTCGCAGCCCATGGAGATACCGGTGAGCTTACCCATAAAATGATCCTCAAGACCGGCTCTGGTAACCTGCCGGGCGTCGTACAGATACTCAGGCCCGATAAAACCGACCACCGTGTTCACAAGGAAGGGAGAGAACCGCTTGGCAAAGCCGTAGCACCGGGCCTCCATGGTTACCTGGTCGGTGTTGTGGTGGGCATTGGAGGACAGCTCCGAGCCCTGCCCGGTCTCAAAATACATCACGTTAGGCCCTTGGGCCGTACCCTCTTTTAACAATAGATCCTGAGCTTCCGCCAAAGTTGCCCCATTGAAACCAAAGGCGGCGTTGCCGGCCTCACTGCCGGCGATAGACTGGAAAATAAGATCGCAGGGAGCACCCTGCCGCACGGCCTTCATCTGTGCGGTAACGTGGGCAAGCACGCAGATCTGTGTGGGAATTTCCCAATGCTCCTTGATTTCCTGGAATCTCCGCAGCACTTTGCCCACCTGTTCCGGGGAGTCGGTAACCGGATTCAGACCGATGACCGCGTCGCCTGCACCAAAGGAAAGACCCTCCAAAACCGAGGCGGTGATGCCATCTGGATCATCGGTGGTGTGGTTGGGCTGCAGACGGCAGGACAGGGTTCCCGGCAGACCAATGGTGGTGTTGCAGTGGGCGGTGATGGGGATCTTGTTGGCTGCATAAATCAGGTCCAGATTGCTCATAAGCTTGCAGACCGCTGCCACCATCTCCGAGGTCAGACCCCGGCTTGCCTTGCGAATGTCATCGGCCGTGGTGGTCTCGGACAAGAGCCACTCCCGGAACTCCGCTACGGTCATGTTCCGAAGCTTTCTGTAGGCAGGCTCGTTTACATCGTCCTGAATGATCCTTGTAACCTCATCGTCCTCATAGGGAACGGCAGGGTTTTCTCTTAGGTCTCCCAAGGTCAGGGCCGACAGCACCACCTTGGCGGCAACTCTCTCCTGAGCAGACTCTGCGGCAAGCCCGGCTAGGCGATCACCGGTCTTCTCCTCATTGGCCTTGGCCAGGACATCTTTGATGTCCCGGAAAACATAGGTTTTTCCCAAAAGGGTCGTTTTTAATTTCATAAAATCCCTCTCATTTTGAAAGTATCAGGGTCTTTACCACCACCGGCAGAGCCGGACCTACCGGCTGACCGATGTCCAAAAAGCTATCCTCCGACAGCCGAACTCTGTCAATGCACAGACAGGGCGTGCCGGGGGGCAAATGAAGACATAACGCGTGGCCCAGGGCCTTGGCCATATCCCACTCCAAACACACCAAAACAGGCCTGCCCTGCATGCCCAGCCGGATTTTCTCTGCAAGAGCGGTAATTTGATGGTAGTTGGGGGAGCGATAGCCCGGCAGAGCCAGGACCACCATCTGGGAATCCTTGGTATCGATCCGCCCGGCGATCAAATCCGGCAAATCAAGCCTATCCTGCTCTGCTTCTGTAAAGGCTGCCACCGGCAGATTTTGCAGGGGAAGGGAAATGTTCTTATAAAATACGGTGCTGCCGGAAAGACGGGCACTGTGGCAGCCTGCCCCGATCACCGTTGCCCGAATGGTTTCACTACCTAATATATAAGGTATCAAGCGGCTTCCTTTGATGGCTTGTCCCAATGCCGGGCCAATATCCCCGAATGTCAGATCCGGGTGTATCGTGTCGATACAGTCGGCCACGCCCCCGGAAAAGGAGAAGAGAATATCCCCCTCCGGCACATTCCAGGGCGTAGTAGTTTCCCGGGTCATAAGCTTTGCAAGCAGTTCCGTGGGCGGCCTTTTTCCTGCGGCCATCTCCAACGCCTGCACCAAAAGCCCAGTTACCTTGCCAAGCTCCTGGGCCGTTGGCGTATCTCCCACCTGCAAGGGGGTAAGGCCCTCCAAGACCGGGGATACATAGGTGATCACGCCTGCTTCGTTTCGCTTTATCAGCCGACCGCCCACATTCAGGCACCCGGTTTTCACGATCCGCCCATCTTCAATCAGGGCAAGATTGCTGGTGCCACCGCCGATGTCCATATGCAAAACGGTCTTTCCGGTCTTCGCGGAGTGCTCCACAGCCCCCGCACCCCGGGCGGCCAATACACTTTCCAAATCCGGCCCGGCGGTAGCTACCACAAATTCCCCGGACAGCTCCGAAAGGGCGGTCATCACCGCCCGGGCGTTTTCCTTCCGGGAGGTCTCCCCGGTGATGATCACCGCACCGGTGTCTACGGTATCCCGGGAAAGCCCTGCCTTCTCATATTCAGAAAGCACCAAGGCTCTTATGGCATCACCGTCCACCAGATTCTCTCCCACAAGGGGCGTGAAATGCACATTACTCCGATAGAGGATATCCCGTCCGGTGATCTCCATCTCCGGCACGGCAAACCCGGACGCCCGATTTTCCACGGTCAGCCTGGATACGATCAGTTGGGTGGAGGTGGTTCCCACGTCCAGGCCCACGGAGCAAAGAGTATCAGCCACGGCCGGTAACCTCCTCCAAAACCCTGCGGACCATAAAATCCTCCACCCCAATGGGGTTGGTTTCACAGCAGGGATCGGAAAGTGCGGCATTTACAATGTCGTCGGAGTGAAAACGCACCTCCTTCGGATCGATCCCTGCCTGTGCAAGGGTCTCCGGAAGCCCCAGCTCCCGCCGCAGCCGCACAAGCCCATTTCTTAAATTCCGTACCGCCAGGGTATCCACGCTGCTGCCCAGACCCGTGTGGCGGGCAAGGAGAGCATACTTTTCTCCTACCAAATGGGCGTTGCAGGCGATAACCGACGGCAGCAGAATCGCATTTAATCGTCCGTGAGGAATGTGAAAGAGCCCGCCCAAGCTGTGAGAAAGTGCGTGGCACAAGCCGAGCCCCGCCTGGGTGAAAGCAAGTCCTGCCATAGTGGAGGCCGTGTGGATCTTCTGCCGCACCGAAAGGTCTCCGGCAAAGGAGGCCGGCAGGGAAGAGAACACAGAAGTAAAGGCGTCTTTGGCCAAAGCGTCGGTAATGGGACTGGCGTTTTTGGCAACGCAGGCCTCCAACGCGTGGCTTAATACATCAAAGCCGCAGTCTGCAATCAGACCAGCAGGCAGCTCCTTTAATAAATCGCTGTCCAAAATGGCGTAGTCCGGCCGCACCCGGCTGTCAACCAATGGGTGCTTGACCCCGTTGTGGGTCAAAATGGAAAAATCCGTAACCTCCGAGCCTGACCCGGAGGTGGTGGGAATGGCTACCAAGGGACAATCTAAAGAAGAGAAGTACACCATGGCCTTGGCACAGTCCATGGCACTGCCCCCACCCAGGGCGATCACCGTATCCGGTGCAAAGCTACGCAGCAGGGCAGTACCCTCTGCCGCCAGCTCCACCGAGGGGTCGGGCACGATCTTGTGAAAATAGCTGACTTCCTCTGCTCCGGATAATCTGGCGATCCTTTGTGCCGTACCGTTCTTAAAAAAATAGGGATCGGTTACCACCAATAGCTTTTTTGGTTTTAATTCCTTCAAAGCCACCAGAGACCCGGGCCCGGAAAATATCTTTGTCTTACAGGAAAATTGCTCCATAAATCCACCACCTTTTAGTTCCAGTATGTCCCAAACCCGGAAAATATATGTGTTCCGGCAAAACAAACAATAAAAAATGTAGGGAATGCATAAATGCATTCCGCTTCAGCGGATAAATCCGCTCCCTACAAGATGTTTTGTGCAATTTACCAAACTAAAGTGGTGAAGCAAGTGCGTTCCCTTGTGCAACTATCCAAATGTGGTAAAAAATGCAAAAAAGGGCTTTACAACTTTAGCGAACTAAAGTATAATGCAGACATCAAACAAAACAAGCCCACAGGGCAAAGAAAGGAAACCTTATTATGAAAAAGATTATTGCATTGCTGCTGGCCGCACTCATGGTAGCTGCCTGCTTCGCAGGTTGCGGCACAAACGAGACTAACACCCCCGACACCACCCCCGACGCCACCGGCAACAACAACGCCGACACCCCCGCATCTGATATGGCTGACGTGATTGCCAATGGCAAGCTTGTAGTTGGCATCACCGAGTACGAGCCCATGGATTACCTGGACGAGAACAATGAGTGGACCGGCTTCGATGCTGAGTTCGCAAGACTGTTCGCTGAAGAGCTGGGTGTTGACTGCGAGTTCTTCGTACTGGGCGACTGGGGCAAGAAGTTCTTCGAGCTGGACGCCAAGACCATCGACTGTGTCTGGAACGGCATGACCATCACCGACGAGGCATTGAATAACGCCAGCGTTTCCGACCCCTACGTTGTCAACGCACAGGTTGTTGTTATGAAGGCTGACAAGCTGGCTGACTACCAGGATGTTGAGAGCATGAAGGCATTGACCTTCGCCGTTGAGGAAGGCTCTGCCGGCCAGTCCGTAGCAGAAGAGAACGGCCTGACTACCATTGCAAAGCAGGATCAGGCTGGTGCTCTGCTGGAAGTTGTTTCCGGTGCTTCCGATGCTTGCGTCATCGACATCACCATGGCTTACGCCATGACCGGTGAAGGCTCCGACTATGCTGACCTGGGCGTTGGCATCAGCCTCTCCACTGAGGAATACGGCGTTGCATTCCGCAAGGATTCCGACCTGACCGCCAAGTTTAACGACTTCATGGCAGGCTTGAAGGAGAGCGGCCAGCTGCAGACTCTGGCTGACAAGTATCAGCTGACTCTGGCTGACTAATTAAGAGTCCTATCAGCAGGGGAGGGCAATCCTCCCCTGCATTGCCACGTTTATTGTAGAGAGGTAATTTTCATGTTCCTGCCGGTAACGTTAAAACTGCTGGAGGGCTTCATGGAGGCGTTAAAGATCTTTGGTCTGACGCTTCTGATAGCCCTTCCCCTGGGCCTGATCATTTGCTTTGGCTCAATGAATAAATGGGCCCCCTTTGATTTTCTCCGTGGGGGGAAAATGGGCTTTTTGAGCCATTGGCGGCCGATCCAGTGGCTGTGCCGGGGGATCGTGTGGATCATTCGCGGCACACCGCTGATGCTGCAGCTGATCATCGTATTCTACGGCCCGGGTCTGCTGTTTGACTGGCCGCTTTTGCCCCGATTCACAGCCACGATCGTAACCTTTGGTTTTAATTATGCCTGTTATTTCTCGGAAATTTACCGGGGCGGTATTGAATCCATTGCCAAAGGTCAGTACGAGGCCGGTCAGGTCCTGGGTATGACCAAGACCCAGATCTTCTTCAAGGTGGTGCTGCTGCAGGTAGTAAAGCGAATCATTGCCCCCATGGGCAATGAGATCATCACCCTGGTCAAGGACACCTCCCTTGCCCGGATCATTTCCGTTTACGAGATCATTTGGGCCGGCGAATCCTTTATTAAAAAGGGACTGATTTGGCCGCTTCTCTATACCGGTGCTTTCTACCTGGTATTCAACGGCCTGCTGACGATCTTGTTTGCCCGTGCGGAAAAGAAACTGAACTATTTCAGAGGTTGAGCCATGGCAGTATTGGAAGTTAAAAATATCAAAAAATCCTTCGGAAAAACCAAGGTTTTGAAGGACGTCAGCTTTTCCTTGGAAAAAGGACAGGTGCTGGTCATTATCGGATCTTCCGGCAGCGGCAAGACCACGCTTCTGCGTTGCCTGAACTTTTTGGAGACCCCGGATCAGGGACAGATCTACGTGGACGGAAAGCCCCTGCTTCCGCAGGACGGTAAAAAGCTCAGCGAAAAGCAGATCCGAATGAATCGGCTGCACTTTGGCCTGGTGTTCCAGAATTTCAACCTGTTTCCCCAGTACAACGTTCTGAAAAACGTGATGCTTGCCCCCATGCTGATGAAACTGGACACCCCTGAAAAGATCCGGGAGCATGCCCTGGATATTCTGGAGCAGGTGGGTTTGTCCAACAAGCTGGATTCCTATCCCTGCCAGCTTTCCGGCGGACAGCAGCAGCGGGTGGCGATCGCCCGGGCTTGGGCAATGCGTCCGGAGGTGCTGTGCTTTGACGAGCCTACTTCTGCATTGGACCCGGAGCTGACCGGTGAGGTGCTCCGTGTCATTAAGGGTCTCAAGGGTGAGGACAGAACCATGATCGTGGTAACCCACGAAATGGAATTTGCCCGGTCCGTTGCGGACGTGGCGATCTATATGGCCGACGGTGTTATCGAGGAAATGGGAACGCCCGAGCAGGTGTTCGGCAATCCCCAGAGTGAAAAAACCAGAGCCTTCCTGCAAGGCTCGCAGGAAAATTTCTGACAGGAGAGCATTATGGGAAGAACGGAGAAAATTCAAAAACTCTTTAAGGTGATTGCCAATCTTTCCACAGTGGAAGAATGTCAGGAACTGTTTGACGATCTTTGCACCTATAAAGAGGTGGAAAAAATGGCGGAGCGGCTGTATGCGGCAGAGCTTTTGCTGGAGGGCAAGACCTACAATCAGGTGATCGCGGAAACGGACATTTCCTCCGCCACCTTGAGCCGGGTCTCCCGCTGTGTTCAGTACGGCAAGGGCTACCGTCAGGTATTACAAAAATAAAGAAAGTGCGTGTCATTTGACACGCACTTTCTTTTTGACTTGATTATTCCACACTTTCTGCTATAATTACCATGAAATACTATGGTTAAGCAGAGAGACCTCGAACCCCAATAGCCTCTCTGCTTGAAGGAGAATAAGATGATTACAGTCAGCAATTTAGGTATGCAATTCGGTGGCCAGTGGCTGTTCCAGCACGTGGATCTGCAGTTTCTGCCCGGCAACTGCTACGGCATTATCGGTGCCAACGGTGCAGGCAAGTCCACATTCCTGCGGCTTCTGTACGGCGAGCTGGAGTCCACCACCGGTCATATTTCGATCCCTGAGGAACTGCGGGTGTCCGTCCTGAAGCAGAATCAGAACGCGTATGACGCCTACACCGTGATGGACACGGTGATTATGGGCAACCAGCACCTGTACGACATTATGAAGGAGAAGGACGCCATCTACGAAAAGCCGGACTTCACCGACGAGGACGGTATGCGTGCCTCCGAGCTGGAAGCGGAGTTTGCAGAGCTGGGCGGCTGGGAAGCGGAAAGTGATGCCTCCCGGATCTTGCAGGGCTTGGGCGTTCCTACGGAAAACCACTACGATATGATGGGCGACACTGACCCCCGTTTGAAGGTGAAGGTGCTTTTGGCACAGGCATTGTTCGGAAACCCCGACATCGTTATGCTGGACGAGCCCACCAATAACCTTGACATTGAATCCATCAACTGGCTGGAAGACTTTTTGTTGGACTTCCCCGGTATGGTGATTGCCGTGTCCCACGACCGGCACTTCTTAAATACCGTCTGCACCCACACCGTGGATATCGACTACGGCAAGATCAAAATGTACGTAGGCAACTACGATTTCTGGTACGAGTCCTCCCAGCTGGTGCAGAACCTGATCCGTAACAAGAACAAGAAGAACCAAGAGAAGATCGAAGAACTGCAGCTGTTCATTCAGCGGTTCTCCGCCAATAAATCCAAGGCCAAGCAGGCAACCGCCCGCAGAAAGCTGCTGGACAAGCTGACTGTGGAGGAAATGCCCTGTTCCACCCGCCGGTATCCCTTCGTGGGCTTTATGCCCGAGAGAGAACTGGGCAAGGACATTCTGACCGTCAATGATGTTTCCGTAACCGTGGACGGCGTAAAGCTTTTGGATAAGGTCTACTTCTCCGTAGGCAGGAATGACAAGATCGCCTTTGTGGGCGAAAACGAGCTGGCACAGACCGCCCTGTTCCAAATTTTGATGGGTGAGCTTGAGCCGGACGAAGGCTCTGTCAAGTGGGGCGTTTCCACCTCCCGCAGCTACCTGCCCAAGGATAATACCCCCTATTTTGAGGGCAATAAAATGGAGCTGGTGGACTGGCTGCGGCAGTACTCTGTCAAAAAGGACGACGTGTACCTGCGTGGTTTCTTAGGCAGAATGCTCTTTTCCGGTGAGGACGCCTTTAAGCCTGTGGACGTGTTGTCCGGTGGCGAAAAGGTAAGATGTATGCTCTCTAAAATGATGCTCAGCGGTGCCAACGTGGTGTTGTTGGATCAGCCCACTAACCACCTGGATATGGAATCCATTCAGGCAGTCAATAAGGGTCTTGAGGCCTTCACCGGCGTAGTACTCCTTGCCTCCCACGACCACGAGATGCTGACCTCCACCTGTAACCGTGTCATCGCCTTCCAGCCGGACGGTACCATCATCGACCGCTACGGCACCTACGACGACTACCTTGCTTGGCTGGCAGAGAATAAAAAGCAGTAATCTCTCAAAAAGCGTCATCCTGAGCGAGCGTAGCGAGTCGAAGGATCTTGGCACAATTGCAAAAAGAAAGGGTCATTGTGATGAATTTTGTTTATATGTTATCCAACTGGAATGACTCTGTGCTTTATATCGGTGTAACAAGCAACCTGCCAAAACGACTTTACGAGCATAAAAACGGTCTGGCTGATGGCTTTACAAAAAAATATAATGTCCACAAACTGGTGTACTTTGAAGAAGCATCTTATTTGCAAAGTGCATTGGCAAGAGAAAAGCAGTTAAAGGGGTGGACAAGGGCTAAGAAAAATGCTCTTATCAACGCAATGAATCCAACCTGGCGGGACTTGTCGTTAGATTGGGAATGAAATCGGTGCGTAGATCCTTCGTTTCGCTAACGCTTACTCAGGATGACGCACGAAAGAGAATTTCTATAAGGAGAATTTCTGTATGGAAAAAATCTTAGATATTATCAGCAAAAAAATGGAAGACGCCTTTGAAAGTGCCGGCTATGACCGGTCTTTCGGCCGGGTTACGGTCTCCAATCGGCCCGACCTGTGCGAGTACCAGTGTAATGGTGCTCTGTCTGCCGCCAAGCAGTATAAATGTGCTCCCATTATGATCGCAAATGCCGTAGCCGAAAAGCTGGACAAGGCTGATTTTTCCATGTGCGATGCGGTTATGCCCGGATTTTTGAACCTGAAGCTGTCAGACTCCTTCCTGCAAAATTACCTGGAAGCCATGCGGAATGCCCCCGATTTCGGTGTCAACAAGATCGGTGCAGGCAAGACCATCGTGGTGGACTACGGCGGAGCTAATGTTGCCAAGCCCCTGCACATCGGCCACCTGCGGCCCGCCATCATCGGTGAAGCCCTGAAGCGTCTACACAAGTATCTGGGCTTTCACACCATCGGCGACGTGCATTTGGGCGACTGGGGTCTGCAGATGGGCCTGATCATCGCCGAACTGCAGGAGCGTCAGCCGGAGCTGCCCTATTTTGATCCCGACTTTACCGGTGAGTATCCCAAGGAAGCACCCTTTACGATTTCTGAATTAGAGGAAATTTATCCCACCGCATCTGCCAAAAAGGCAGATCCGGAATTCTCCCATAAGGCACACCAGGCAACCTTTGAGCTGCAGCAGGGACACCGGGGCTACCGTGCCATCTGGCAGCACATTATGAACGTGTCCGTAACGGATCTTAAGAAGAATTACGATAACCTTAACGTGTACTTTGAGCAGTGGCTGGGCGAGTCCGACGCAGACCCCTATATCCCTGCCATGGTAGAGGATATGAAGAAGCGGGGCATCGCTGTGCTGTCCGAGGGTGCCTGGGTAGTCCCCGTGGCCGAGGAGGGCGATAAAAAGGAAATGCCCCCCTGTATTCTCGTGAAATCCGACGGCTCTGCCATCTACGCCACTACCGATTTGGCAACGATGGTCCAGCGTTCTCAGGACTGGAAGCCCGACAAGCTTTTGTACGTTACCGACAAGCGGCAGAATCTGCATTTTGAGCAGATCTTCCGGGTAGCCAAAAAGGCGGAGATATTCGCCCCCGAAACTCAGTTTGAGCACGTGGGCCACGGCACTATGAACGGTGCCGACGGCAAGCCCTTCAAGACCCGGGACGGCGGCGTTTTGCGTCTTGAAAAGCTGATTGCCGATATGACGGACTTTGTCCGCACCAAGGTTGTGGAGAATAAGATCGTTCCCGAAGACCAGGTGGAGGAGACCACCCGCAAGATCGCCATGGGTGCTCTGAAATACGGTGATCTTTCTAACCAGCCCACCAAGGACTACAATTTTGACATGGAGCGGTTTGCGGCTTTTGAGGGCAATACCGGACCCTATATCCTCTACACCATCGTCCGGATCAAGTCCATTTTGAGCCGGTACGGAGCCTGGGAGCATTTGCCCATTCAGCTGCCTGCTAATAGCTACGCCAAGGAACTGATGATTGCCATCACCAAGTTCGCTCCGGCTCTGGAAAGTGCCTTGAATGCCTCTGCACCGAACCTGATCTGTGCCTATATCTATGACCTTGCCGGTGCGGTGAATAAGTTCTACCACGAGACCCGGATCCTCTCCGAAGAGGACAAGGACCTGCAGGCGGGCTACATTAGCCTCATTGGCCTTGCCAAGGGCATTTTGGAGACCTGTATCGACCTTTTAGGCTTCTCCGCCCCGGATAAGATGTAATAAAAAAGCGTGTTGCTTTTGCAACACGCTTTTTATCTGATTTTCTTGCCGTCCAAAACGGCTTCTACCAAGGTATCGCCCTCATAGCGGAGCTTCAAAAGAAAGAACGGTGCGTCCTGCCATAATAGATCCAAAAAGATCCTGTCGCCCTCCCACAGAGGAAGCTCATACAGAAAATCCCGGTTCACCCACTTTAGATCGCCCTCATCGCAATCCTTCAGCTCCCCTTCAAAACCGTCGGCAGTGAACAGATACATATATTCTCCGTCCCAGGGGCCATTGGTCAGAAAGGTAACAATACCCCGGCATTTCCAGCTTGTAAGGGTCAGTCCGGTCTCTTCATAGGCCTCTCTTAAAAGACACTCATCGGGGGTTTCACCCTCCAGGAATTTGCCGCCGATGCCGATCCACTTGTCCTTATTCACATCGTTTTCCTTTTTGGTACGATGGAGCATCAATACCTGATCACCTTGGGTGATATAGCAAAGGGTGGAGGAAATCATTTAGTTCTCCTTTTTCATCAGGCGAATGGCATGCCGCCGGTTAACAATTTCGATGGTTTCCTGACCGTCAGCCTGTTCTCCGTCCAGAGTCCAGGACATCTCCGGGTCGGCATAGACCGTAACAGACTTTGCAGAGCGGAAGGTAACCATGGGACTATCGAACTTTTTCCGGGACACGTCCCGCAGGAACTTCCGCAGATCGGAAAGCTTCTTGGGGGAGCGTACCAAAAACACCTCAAAAAGACCGTCGGACATATCCACCTGAGAGGGGTCCAGCTTGATAATGCCGCCCACACTGGTGGAGTTGCAGATGGCACCGAACAGGAATTCATCTTCAATAACCTCTCCGTCCAGCTCCAGCTTGACAGGGATCTTGTGTATATGAGCCAGCTCCGTAACACCGTTGAGAAGATACGCAGTATGGCCCAAAGCATTCTTAACAGACTGGCTTGTGGCATAGCTGGACTTGGTGAACGCACCGAAAGAGGCAACATATGCAAAATGCCGATCTCCAAAAAGACCCACATCATAGGAAACGGGCGTACCCTCCACAATGGCCTGGGCCGCCTTCAAAGGCTTCATGGGCAGCTTCAGACTTGCGGCAAAATCATTGGTAGAGCCTGCGGGGATATAGCCGATGGGAATATCCACACCGCTTGCCAGCAGTCCGGAAACGGTCTCGTTGAACGTACCGTCGCCGCCGCAGCAGACGATCATGTCCACCTGATCCGCTCGCTGGGCAACGATCTCCGTGGCCTCATTCCGGGCAGCAGTGATATAAACGGACACGGCATAGCCGGCCCGATTAAAAATAGAAATCAGCTTCGTCAATACCTTGGGGGCTTTCTTCTTGCCCGCCGCCGGATTGACGATCAAAAGCATTTTTTTCAAGAAAACACCTTCTTTCGTTCCCCATTATAGCATAAAAAAGAAAAAACGCAACCAAACTTGACAGATGGGGAAGAAAAATGTATACTGGGTGTAACTTTATAGGACAGTTCGCAACCCTCCTGTCGGTAAACAAAACTAGGTTTTTAGAGGTGGGCAAATTATGCCCGCTTTTTTTAGGAGCATTTATGAAAAATAAAGTAAAATTTCTCACCCAAGGGGCATTGATTGCCGCATTATATGTGGCACTGACCTACTTGCAGAACCTGTTGATACCTGGCTCCGCCACTTGGGCGATCCAGTTCCGGGTATCGGAGGCACTGTGCATCTTGGCTTTCTTTGCCCCTGCCGCAGTGCCGGGTTTGACGGTGGGCTGTTTTTTATTCAATATCAGCTTTGCCGGAGCTCTGCCCATGGATTGGCTGGTGGGAAGCCTTGCTACATTGCTTGCAACAGGCGGAATGTACCTGGCCCGGAAAATTACCGTCAAAAAATTGCCCCTTTTGGGCCTGTTGCTGCCGGCAATTTTCAATGGATTGCTGGTGGGCTGGGAGCTGTCGGTGTATATCGGCGGCGGCTTTTGGCTGAACGCAATGTACGTAGCCATCGGAGAACTGGCAGTCCTGCTGGTCTTAGGAACACTGCTTTATTACACCATAACCCGCCGCGGCCTTGATAAAAGACTGTAAAAAACGTGTTGCCCTTGGGCAACACGTTTTTTTGTTATTTCTCCAGTTTCAGAATCGTGTGGATATGCAGTCTGTCGATGGTAACCTGGAAGCCGTCTTCCGTAGGAGTCATCGGCAGATTCACATTTTCAGGGATCTGTGTAAGAGACTTCACGGCCTTGTCCCGGATCGTAACAGTCAGCGGGCCGATGGAAGGCACTTCGTCATAGCACCGCACCGCAGACACCTGATGCTCACCGGCCCGATTGAGAAGATTTACGAGAATACAATCTTCCTTAAGGAGAATGGTATGCTCAGCATAGTTGCTGCCGCTGACGCTGACATAGGGGACATATTCTACAGCGTCCATTAGCTTCCGCACGAAGCTGTAGAGGGAAGCGGCCCGGTTAAAGTCATAAAAAGGCTTCATGGGGAAGGTCAGGGTGCAGACCTTGCCTGCACCTACGGAATGCAAGTAGGCAGAGGGCAGGCTGGGTGCTTCGAAAATATTTTCCGTATAACAAAGGGATACCGCCTGAGCACCCACGGCCTCAAACTCCTTAAAGGGGATTCTGGCAGCTGCCAGACGGCCATCACCCTCCAAAAAGACCAGCCGGTTTTCTTCCTCGCTTTTTTTCACGATGCCGGTCAGGGCCTGCAAATGCTCGGTAGAACCGCCGTCAATGATCAGCCTGCCACCCCTTTGAACATAGGCAGTCAGCTTCGCCATAGCCTCCGGGCTGTATGCATCGGAATTGGGGGCGACAAGGACGGGGAAACGAGAAAAGTCATCGTGTTCAAAAACAGCGGAGCAGGACAGACCGCTCTCCTGTAGCAGACAGATCCAGGCATTGAAGGAGCGGGCACTGTCATTTAAGCTGAAGCAGTTATCTACAGAAACGGGGTTGGGCTGGTTGGGAAGGAGAACGCCTACCTGGCTCAGCAGCCTGCCCTTATGGCAGATCGTCCGCTCCCGGCAGAATTCCGCGGTATCTTTCCAAATGGGAATGGCCCAATCCTGTACTGTGCCGCCGCTGCCGTACTGAAGATTGTAAACTTGATAACCGCCGCCCAGCATTAATACGGAGGCAGCCTCCTGCAGGTGCTGGTCGCGGCCCTTCAGGGTGTGGTTGTGTCCGGTGAAGTTGGCTTTTTCCGGCTGGAGATTGAAGCCCCAGCCCATCAGGTCCCAGGATAGCCCCCGGGCCTCGTAGACCCGGCCGTGGATACGGCCGCCGGACAGGGCGTCCCGGGAATCCAGATCCCCGGACAGACAGCAGACCGGCAGGGTGATGGGGAAGGGCATGCTCCGGGAGTAGATCCAGTTGCTGATGATCTCAAAATCCGGGTATTCCGCGTGGACTTCTGTGATATAGTGGTTTACATAATCCAGAAAGCCTTGCCTGCAAAATTCCCGGTAATGCTCATAGTTTTCATCCTCCGGACGGGGAGGCTCTGCACCGTATTTTGCTTTGTAGGCACTCACAGCCCAGATGCTGTAGTCCACTCTTGCACCCCAGCAGTCGCCGTCCAGCCAAACACCGTCAAGGCCATATTCACCTGCCAGCTCCTTTAGCTGAGGGATCAGAATTTCGTCAGCATAGGGTGAGAACACCGAGAGGAATTTCCCGTTGGGTTCTCCGCTGGGCAGGATCGCTTCCCACTGGGGGTGATCGGCACAGACCTTGGCGTCATACACACTGGAGTGATGGCCGTAAAGGGAGATGCCCCGCTCTTTTGTGATGGAACGCAGGGTTTTAAGAACATCGTGGGGGCAGTTTTCCGGAGGAGTGCCTACCTTGGTGGGATAGGAGGAAATACCTGGGTGGCCCTTGGTGTCGCACTGGATATAATCGGGCTTCACGACGTCCAGCACAGCTTCAAAGGCTTCGGGGCGGAAGATGCTGGGGACAACCTCTCCAGACTCGGCATGGAAATCAAAATGCAGACCGAAATAGGCTTCACTGCGGTTCATAACTGACCTCCTTAAGGGGTATTTAGCACATCATAACACCGAAAAACGGGAATGTCCATATCATTTTGCCATAAAAAATCCCGGACTGTGTCAAGCACAGTCCGGGCAGTTTTTCTTAGTAGTTGTCCAGGCAGGACAGATCGTACATGGTGAGGTATTCCTTGGTGTTCAGGACCATTTCCTTGAACAGCTTTCTTGCATCCTCATAAGAGCAGGTGGTCAGGGGGTCACATACAAAGGCATTGAAGACCATATCCACATCCCGCTTTGCGATGGCATCGCTGACCAGCTCCTGCTCACCGCAGACTCTGGAAATCAGGGGATAGATCTCAGCGGGGACCTCGCCTGCGAATACAGGGGTAATGGAGTTATCCTGGAAGACAGCGTTGGTCTCCACCACAGCACCCATGGGCAGGTTGGGGATCTGGCCCACGTTGGGAATGTTGACGTTGGTAACCAGCACGTCCAGACCCAGGATTGCACGCATCTGCAGAACGCCTTCCTCACCGGTGTTTTTCATTTCCACGTCCATTTCACCGGAGACCAGCTTGCGGCTCTTCTCCAGACGCTCTTTAAGGTTCTCGGTACGCCAGGACACGGGAGTCAGGGCAAAGCCCCAGCCGCGAACCACATCAGGGTTCTGCAGATACCACTTTCCGGGGCTGAACTCAGCCAGGTGGCGGTCGCCGGCGGCGGCGATGTAGCCGTAGCGGCGGAACAGGTCGAACTTCACTCTCTGAGAGCATGCGAACACATTGTTCATCCAGTTGTCGTCCAGGTTTTTGGTGTAGCCGGTCTCATAGTACTGGTCAACAAACTTCTCGTAAACAGGGAGCAGGTCCATGTTCTTGTAGGTGGCACTGGTCAGCCAGGTGAAATGGTTGACGGAGATGGGGTTGACCTTGATCTCATTACGGTTTTCGATGGTGATGCCGCAGATCTCCTCCAGAGCGGTACGCAGCACCTTCTGGGTGCCGAAGACCTCATGGCAGCAGCCGAAGGCCCGGATCTCGGGGAATACCCGGTACAGAGTCTTGACGCACAGGGTCATGGGGTTGGTGTAGTTGATGACCCAAGCCTTGGGGCAGTACTTCTTGATGTTCTCTGCGATCTCCTCAAACATGGGACTGCAACGCATAGCACGGACAATGCCGCCGGGGCCGGTGGTGTCGCCGACGGTCTGATAGATGCCGTATTTCTCGGGAGTATGTACATCGGAAGCCATCTCCTTGAAAGTGCCGGGGAGAATGGAGATGATGACAAAGTCAGCACCCGTCATAGCCTCCTCAGCGGTCTTGCAGGCGTGGTAATTCCAAGTGGTCTTGGCACCTTCCACAGAGTTGTACTTATTGCCGATGATCTCGTTGTCCTGAGCGGCCTTGTAGTCGATGTCGTACAGATACACATCACCGGAGATATCCTCGTAGGAGACCAGGTCGCTCATCAGACCCCAGGCCCAGCCACGGGAGCCGCCGCCGATGTAGGCCAGCTTAATGCCCTTAGCCTTTCCGTTTTCATAATACATAATCGTTACCTCGTTTCAAAATTACCCTTTCGGGCTGTAGTCGCTTTTATTATAGACAATATTTTATAAAAAACAAAATAAAATATTGCTTAATATGAAAAACTGTTGTAAAATATTGTCATGAAAGGAAGTGATAGCCGATGCATAGCTTTTGTGCGACCCCGGACTATATGGTCAGCACGGCCACCAGCAGTTCCAAAATGACCTCTATGCACTACCACGCGTCCTATGAACTATACTACCTTGCGGTGGGTAACCGGGAGTATTTCGTGGACGACAAGCTGTTTTCCGTCTATGCCGGAGACTTTGTGCTGATATCCCCCGGAAGACTGCACCGGACCGGCGGCGAATACGGCGAGCGAACCTTGGTGGGCTTTACCTATGAGTTTCTCACAAGCGTGTTCACGGAGGAAGCAGCCAAGGAGCTTTTGCGTTGCTTCGACCACGTAAAGCTGACCCCCAACCGCAAACAGCAGGATACCTGCAAGTATCTTCTCAAAAAGCTTTCCGCCAGTCAGGAAAAAACGGAATCGGCACTGCATCTGGCTATGCTTCTGCGGGAACTGAACAAATGCAACAACCCGGACATTGAAAACGACTTTGTGGGCAAGATCGTAGGCTACATCAACAGAAGTTATGCTGAGATCACGTCCATCGGGCAGATCGCCGAGCAGTTTTTCATTTCCAAATACCACCTGTGCCGGATCTTCAAAAACGCCATGAAGATCACCATCATCGAGTACTTAAATCACATTCGCATTAAAAACGCCTGTCAGCTTCTGGACTTTTCCGATAAAGACATTGGCCAGATCGCAGAGCTTTGCGGCTTCAATTCCATGGCCTATTTCAGTAACGTTTTTAAGAAAATCACCGGCCAGTCTCCCTCGGATTACCGCCGTTCCAGCCAAAAGGACCGGGGCGGAGCGAAATTTGAAGCCGATGTCAATATTTTACAAAAACAGGAGCACTAAAGCAACATAATTCAACAATCTTCCAAAACCATAGTATATAATTGAGCTGTAAATAAGAAAGGAGAACGCTATGACACCTTTTATGAACAAAGATTTTTTGCTGAAGACCAAGACAGCCAAGAAGCTGTACCACGAGCACGCAGCAAAAATGCCCATCATCGACTACCACTGCCACATCAACCCCATGGAGATCTATGAGGACAAGCGGTACAACAATATCACCGAGGTATGGCTGGGCGGCGACCACTATAAGTGGCGTGCCATGCGTTCCTGCGGTGTGCCTGAGTACTACATCACCGGCGACGCAAGCCCTGCTGAAAAGTTCCAGAAATGGGCGGAGACCATTCCCAACCTGATCGGTAACCCCCTGTACCACTGGACGCATTTGGAGCTGCAGCGTTACTTCGGCATCACCGAACCCCTGAATGGCGACAATGCCATGGCCATCTATGAAAAGTGCAACGCCATTTTGGCAAGACCCGATATGAGCGTCCGGGGCATTATCCGCCAGTCCGGCGTCAAGCTGATCTGCACCACCGATGATCCTGTGGACGATCTGAAGGCACACGCCGCTTTGGCGAAAGATCCTGATGCTCCTGCCGTGGTGCTGCCCGCCTTCCGCCCCGACAAGGCTATGCGTGCGGATAAGGAGACCTTCCCGGCATACGTTGCCCAGCTGGAAAAGGTGGTGGGCTATGAGATCAACACCGTTGAGGATATGCGTAAGGCTCTGAACGACCGGATTGCTTACTTTGCCGATCACGGCTGCTGCGTATCCGACCACGCACTGGATTACTGCTTCTGCGTGGAAGCAACGGAAGAAGAGCTGAACGACATCTACGCCCGTGCCAAGGCCGGCAAGGGCATCACCTGGAATGAGCAGCTGGCCTATCACACCGCACTGCTGATCTCCGTAGGTAAGGAATACTATAAGAGAGACTGGGTCATGCAGCTGCACTTCGGCTGCCTGCGGGACAACTCCAAGAAGATGTTCGGCCGCCTTGGCCCGGACACCGGCTTTGACTCTATGAACGACGTTTCCAATGCCGCAGGCCTGGCAGGCCTTCTGAACATTCTGGAAAGTGCCGACGAATTGGGTAAGACCATTTTGTACTCTTTGAACCCCGCTGACAACGGTGTCATCGGCACCGTCATGGGCGGCTTCCAGACCGACAGCAAGATCCCTGGCAAGATCCAGCAGGGCTCTGCCTGGTGGTTCAATGACCACAAGGTGGGCATGGAGCAGCAGATGATCAGCCTCATGAATTTGGGTGCTATGGGCAGCTTCAACGGTATGCTGACCGACTCCCGCAGCTTCTTGAGCTACACCCGGCACGAGTACTTCCGCAGAATACTCTGTAACCTGCTGGGTCAGATGGTGGAAGACGGCGAGTATCCTGCCGATATGAAGGCATTGGGTCAGATGATCGAGAACATCAGCTACAATAACACCCTCCGCTACTTTGGATTTGATAAATTCTTAGGAGAATAATATGGACGTAAAAAAGCTCTATGATTTGACTGGCAAGGTTGCCATCGTAACCGGTGGCCGTGGCCTTTACGGTGCTTCCATTTCCGAAGGTCTTTGCGAAATGGGGGCAACGGTGATCATCGCCTCCCGGAACGAAGAGGCCTGCGACGAGCTGGCACAGACCTTCCGGGACAGAGGCTATTCTGCCGAAGGCATGGCACTGGACCTAAGCTCTGACGATTCTATTGCCGCACTGGTCGACCGGATCGTTGCCAAGTACGGCAAGGTGGATATCCTGGTCAATAACGCCGTGGACCGCCGCAACAACGTAAACCTGGACAAGGCAACCCGCCAGCAGCTGCAGGATTCTGCCGATACCAACCTACAGGGACAGATCCTTCTGTCCCAGGCGGTTTTAAAGGATATGATCCCCCGCCGCAGCGGCAGCATCATTAACATCAGCTCCATGCGTGGTGTGGACTGCCCCCACTTTCCCTTCTACCCGGAGGACAAGTTCCCCAATGGCCAGCCCGTAAACTACACCACAGAAAAGTGGGCAATGGTGGGCCTGACCAAGTATATGGCCGGCTGCTACGGTAAGTACAATATCCGGGTCAACTGCATCGCCCCCGGCGGCTACAATCCCAATCTGGGCGATGACAATGCCTTTGTCAAAACCTACATTGAAAATGTACCCCTGCAGCGTTGGGCAAATATTGACGACATTAAAGGCCCCGTTACCTTCCTGGCATCTGAGGCGTCCGGTTACGTAACCGGTGCGACCCTGGTCATGGACGGCGGCTGGACCATTTGGTAATAAAAAAGAACATAAAATTTGGAGGAATATATTATGAATAAAGGTTTTTACACGGCGTTAGGTACTCCCATGAACGCCGACGGCACTTTCTGTGCTGCAGGTATGGCTGCCCAGATCGAGCAGCAGATTGCAGCCGGTGCTTCCGGCCTGCTGGTCATGGGCTCCATGGGCGTGCAGCCCTACATCAAGGACAGCGAGTATCCCAAGGTTGCCGAGTGTGCTGCTGAGGCTGCCAAGGGCCGTGTTCCCGTGCTGGTGGGCGTAACCGACGTATCCATCGCCCGTGTGCAGGACCGTATGGACGCCATCTCCCATGTCAAGGGCATTGACGGCATCGTTTCCACCGTGCCCTACTACGGTGCATTGAACCAGGACGGCGTCTACAATTTCTACAACGCCATCGCCAACGCTTCCAAGTGGGGCACCTACCTGTACGACCTGGCCGTGGTTACCAAGACCGCAACCTCTGCCGACACCGTAAAGAAGCTGTGGAAGAACGATAACATCAAGGGCATCAAGTCCGGCAACCTGGTAACCCTGCGTCAGCTGTTTGTGGCAGAGGACCGTCCCGCCGACTTCACTATGATGTTCTCCAACATCGACGAGTTCGACATTGCTTACAAGTACGGCATCGACAAGAACCTGGACGGTATGTTCGCCTGCACCCCCAAGACCGCAAGAAAGATGTATGATGCTCTGGAAGCCGGCGATCAGGCCGCTGCCGCCAAGCACCTGAATGCTATTTTGGGTCTGCGTGATTTCTTCCTGACCACATCTTCCCTGATGTCCGCTTTCTCCCACTGCATGAACCTGTTGGGCTGCGAGGGCGACTTCTGCGGTGCAAGAGACTACGAGACCAAGGTATCTGACGCTGAGAAGGAAAAGATCACTGCCGCTTTCAAGGCTCTGGGCGAGATCTAAGAGGTACATATATGATTCTTGATACTCTGAAAAACGCCTCCAGCTATGCCTCTGTTCATGAGGGCATCAACCAGGTGCTGAAGGCCGTGTCCGTCTACACCCCCGAAAACTACGAAACCGGCAAGGTAGAGGTGGACGGCGACCGGATCTACTATATGCGTAACGCCTACGCTACCAAAGAGCCCACCATTTTCGAGGCTCACAGAAAGTACATCGATGTGATGGTGATGATCGAGGGTGAGGAGACGATCTACGTCAAGCAGACCGACGACCTTAAGAACATCACTATGGAATACGATGAGACGAAGGACGCTCTGCTTGCCGAGTTTGAGAATGACGGCACTCCCGTCCACCTGACTGCCGGCAGCTTTGTGGTGCTGTTTCCCCAGGACGCCCACGCCCCCAACTGCATCTACGGCGAAAGCCAGAATGTAAAGAAAATCGTTTGTAAGGTGAAGCTGTAATGATTTCCTGTACAGAATTTATCCCGGCCTACTCCGAGCTGTTCACCTTTTTGGAGGATAACTACGGTAGGGAAGAGGTCAGTGCCTTTTGGAAATATCTCTTCCAGCCCGATGGCAAAGGAATCCCTCTGATCGGCTTTGTGGAGAGAGAGGGTATCCGGGGCTGCTTCAGCTACTGGAGTGGCACACTTAGCGAAGAAGCAGCCGACTGTACTCTGCGTCTGAACGAAAAGGCCGGCTGGTTCCGTTGCACCATGCACAAATGCCCCTCCAAGGGTCGGCTTTTGGAGCTTCAGAAGGAGATCGGCATCAAGCCCTACCACGACTACTGCCTCCACTGCGACAGCTACCGCTCCGCAACGGAAAAGGTGGGTCTTAACTACATCTACAATTTTGACGGTGTGGACCACGCCGCCTGCTCCTTGTTCGTGTACGACCCCAAGGTCTTTAACGGTCAGATCGTCATCGACGAGAATACCGAGACCCTGGAGATTCGGGCTTCTGAAAAGGAGTATTTCCACCCGGACTTCCACAGTAGCCTGAATATGGGCGTTGCCTACGTGGGCGACAAGTATGGCAAGGACGTGCTGGAAAGCTACCTTTCCCGGTATACCAAAAATGTCTACGGCTCTGTGATCGCAGGCAATAGTTTGAAGGCCATCGCTGACCGGATTCAGGATACTTACAATAAGGAGAAAGCACCCGATGCGGTAAAAATCGATCTGCAGGAAGATTCCTTGCAGGTAAATGTTTCCTACTGCCCCGGTGTGAAGCACCTGAAAGCCACCGGCCGTGAGGTATCCCAGTGGTATCGCTACACCACCGAATTTGTGATGGCGACTCTTGCTAAGGAAATGGGCTTCACATTCTCTATGGATTCCTACGACGAAGCCACCGGTGCCGCCTCTTATCATTTCACTAAATAAAACTAAGCCCTGGTTGCAATTGCAACCAGGGCTTAGTTTTTGCTATCGATAAGAGGCGTCATCCTGAGCGGAGCGAAGCGGAGTCGAAGGATCTACCCGCGAAAAAACTGCATAGCAGAAACGGAGTGCGTAGATTCCTCGGCTTCACGTTGTTTCGCTCGGAATGACGCAGAAGATGGTTTATACATTATGAAAAATCTCTTTGGTAATGGCCCGGAACTCCCGGACACTGGTGGCCTTTCGGAGTGCTTTGGCCTGCTTTTCCGTAGCGTGCAAAGTGCCAAGCAGATAGAACCAATGCTCCTTCATACGGAACATGGTGTTCTTTTCGCTGCCAAATTGGGTGGCATAGGTCTCCATCAGCGTGTCATGAAATTTTTCCAAATTTTCCACAGTTGCACCGGGGGTCAGCATACCGGGGTTGCCTACCAACCCTCTTCCGGTCATTACCGCCTGCACCGAGGGAAAATCCTTGGAAAATGCCGCAATATCCTCTATAGAATTCAGATCCCCGTTGTAGCACAGGGGATTTTTGCTGTTTTCTACCGCCTGCCGGAAAACCTCCATATTGGGCGTTCCCTTGTAAAAATCCTGCCGCACCCGGGGGTGAACGATCAGTTCTTTCACAGGATAGCGGTTGAAGATCTCCAAAAGCCGGGGAAACTCCTCAGGTGTTTCAAAACCGATCCGGGTCTTAATGGAAACGGGCAGGGGAGTACTGTGGTAAATGCAGTCCAAAAATTCCTCCAGCTTTTCCGGCTCTTTCAGCATACCCGAGCCCTTGCCCTTGGCGGTAACCGTACCGGAGGGACAGCCCAGATTTAAGTTTACTTCTTCATAGCCCAGATCCCGGCATTGTTCTGCAAACCAAATAAAATCATCGGAAACCTTCGTCAGTACCTGCGGAACAAGGGTGTAGCCCAGCGTATCCGCTGGAGGAAGCTCCCGACTTTCCTTGGAGGTTAGCTGCCGGTGGCAGGTAGGGGAGAAGAAGGGGGTGTAGTACCGATCCAAACCGGGAAAAAACCGATGATGCAGCTGCCGGTAAGTCCGGTCCGTAATGCCCTCCAGTGGTGCAAAATAATAACGCATAATAACCTCTTATAACGCCTGCTCTTCCAAAAGCTCGCACAGATCCGGAAAGTCTTTCAGTGCTGCCTGCATATCAGAAAGACTGAAGCGGCAGCTGGTAAGAGCTTGCTCCACCTTGGCAGGGAGCGTCCAATCCATAGCATCGGAATAGGCCTTTGCCGCCTGAATGATGCCGTTTTTTGCCTGCAGCTGCAGCTGGAAAATACCCCAGTCAAACCGTTTTTCACAGGAAAAGGTAAAGGGCAGGGGCGTGCCGTACAGAAACTCCCAACTGCCGTTGTGCCTGGCAGTTTCTTCAATGCCGGCCATGGCTTCCCGGGGAATGGTGATGTTCTCTGCTGTAAGGCCATAGACCGCCTCAAAGCCCCTCACCATCAGCTCCCGCATTTTATCACAGGTCAGTCCGGGAGAGAGGTCTTTTAAGTTTATGACCCGACTGCGGACAGAAGAAACACCCTTGGCCTCCAGCTTGGCCTTGGAGGGGCTTAAGTACCGGGAAAGCTTGTCCATATCCACATCGATCAGCAGCGTGCCGTGATGGTAGGCGTTCTGCCCCACCTGATAAAAGGCGTTTCCCGAGAACTTACTACCCTCCGCCAAAAGATCGTTCCGTCCGGACTTTTCTGCCTTGATGCCTGCCAAACCACAGGCCGCCTGGATCACAGAAAGCTGGAGGTCCACATCATAATTCTCTTTACTGATTAAAAAGGTAAAATTCAGATTGCCCAAGTCATGGAACACCGCACCGCCGCCGGAGAGCCGCCGTGCCAAATGGCCGCCCTCTTCCTCCAAAAGGGTGGTACGGCACTCTAACCACGCATTCTGATTGCGGCCGATGACCACGGTGTTCTGGTTCTGCCACAGATATAAAATACAGGCATCGGGCTCCACCGTATCCAAAAGATACTTCTCGATGGCAAGGTTTTCATAGGGGTCAAACCCCTGACTTTCATATACAAATATTTTCCGTATCATCATAACTCCTAAAGCTGGTTTGTACCCATTATAAAATAGGGAAAAGATGTTGTCAAATGTTAAATTCCTGTTGACAAGTTGATATAAATGCGTTATAACTATGTTATAATCATGTTTTCTTAACAAAGGAGGACATAATGAACAACATACGTCAAGACAAGATGAAGGCGTTCATCGAGGAGCAAAACGTAGTTACCATACGGCAGCTGCAGGAAATGTTCCCCAATGTATCGCTGATGACCATTCACCGGGATCTGGACGCGTTGGTGGACGGCGGCGTAGTGGTGAAGTTCCGGGGCGGTGCCCGCTCGGTGCGGCATAACGGCGACCCGGAGTTCAACGTGCGTATGCGGGATAACAACGCAGGCAAGCTGGCCATCGCCCAAAAGGCATTGGAGCTGATCCAGCCCCACAGCTCCATCTTCCTGGACGCCAGCACCACCAATCTGGCACTGGCAAGGATCCTGCCGGACCTGAACCTGAACATCTTCACAACAGGCCCCAGCATCGCGTTGGAGCTGAGCCGGCTGCACAACCCGGTGGTAACCCTGTGCTGCGGCACCATGAACCGGAAAAACCTGGCGGTGTCCGGACAGAACACTTTGGAAATGCTGGACAGCATCAATGTGGACCTGGCCCTGATCGGTGTGTCCGGCTGCTCTGTGGACGAGGGCTTCACCTGCGGCACAGAGGGAGATATGCTGGTAAAGCGGAAGGTGATCAAGAAGGCACGCAGAAGTGTTGCCATGTGTACCCGTGATAAGCTGAACTGCCTGATGCCTTACACCTTTGCAAATCTTCAGGACGTGGATTACCTGATCTCCGACGTTCCCATGCCGGAAAACTTCGTTCAGGCGGCTGAAAAAGCAGGCCTTAAGCTGCTGTAAGGCAAAGCTAGTGATTTTACCATACAAAAAGTTGGTAAGAATCGCAAAATTGTATGAAAAGTCTATTGACTTGGATTGTTATGATACGTTATAATTAACAATTGCTAACAAACATTAAGGAGGAACTATCTTGGCAAACGCAGTAATTATGCCCAAGGCGGGCATTACCGTAGAAAGCTGTATCATCGGCGAATGGCTGAAGAAGGTCGGCGACCCTGTTAAGGTGGGCGACGTTCTGTTTACCTATGAGACCGATAAGGCCAGCTTTGAATGTGAATCTACCGCAGAAGGTACTCTTTTGGATATCTTCTATGGCGAGGGCGACGAAGTGCCCTGCCTTGTAAACGTCTGTGCCATCGGTGCTCCCGGTGAAGACGTTTCTGCTCTGAAGGGCGGCTCTGCCGCTGATGCTCCTGCAGAAGTACCTGAAGCTGCCCCTGCAGCCGCTGCTCCCGCTGCCGCACCTGCCGCAGCCGTTGCCACCAAGGCCCGTGGCGTTCTGATGCCCAAGGCCGGCATCACCGTGGAAAGCTGCATCATCGGCGAGTGGCTGAAGAAGGTTGGCGACCAGGTTAAGGTTGGCGACGTTCTGTTTACTTATGAAACCGACAAGGCTTCCTTCGAGTGTGAGTCCACCGAGGAAGGCGAATTGCTTGACATCTTCTATGGTGAGGGCGACGAAGTACCCTGCCTGGAGAACGTCTGTGCTGTCGGTCCTCACGGCGAGCCCACCGAGTGCCTGAAGGGCATCGGCGGTACTCCCGCTCCCGCTGCTGAGGCAGCCCCTGCAGCCGCTGCTGCTCCCGCTGCCGCACCTGCCGCAGCCGGTGCTGCTGAGACTGTGATCATGCCCAAGGCCGGCATCACCGTGGAAAGCTGCATCATCGGCGAGTGGCTGAAGAAGGTTGGCGACGAAATCAAGGTCGGCGACGTTCTGTTTACTTACGAGACCGACAAGGCCTCCTTTGAATGTGAATCCACCGCTGCTGGCACTCTGCTGGAGATCCTCCACGGCGAGGGCGACGAAGTGCCCTGCCTGGATCCCGTCTGCACCATCGGCGTGGCCGGTGCAGCTGCCGCACCCAGTGCAAACGCAGGTGCTGCAGTCTCTCCCAGAGCCAAGAAGCTGGCAGCTTCTGCCGGTGTTGACGCCACCATGGCTACCGGCACCGGTCCTAACGGCCGGATCATCGAGCGTGATGTCCGCGAGCTGATGAAGAATCCTCCTGTGCAGGCTGCTGCACCTGTGGCCGAAGCTGCTGCTCCCGCAGCCGCTGCACCTGCCGCTGCTGCCCCTGTTGCTGCTCCCGCAGCTGAGGCCGAGTACAAGGATGTGAAGTTCAGCGGTATCCGCCGTGCCATCAGCAAGTCCATGACCACCTCCTTGCACACCATGGCTCAGCTGACCCACAACACCTCCTTCGACGCTACCGCAATTCTGGCTTACAGAAAGCAGCTGAAGGCTGCCGGCGGCGATTACGCAGGCATCACCCTGGGCGACATCATTCTGTATGCCGTTTCCCGGACTCTGCTGAATCACCCGGATCTGAACGCCAACATGCTGGACGACAACAATATCCGTCTGTTCAATCACGTGAACCTGGGCGTTGCCGTGGATACTCCCCGTGGCCTGATGGTTCCCACCATCTTCCACGCAGACGAAATGAGCCTGCTGGAAATCTCCAAGGCTGTCAAGGCTTTGGCTGCCGAGTGCCGCGATGGTGCTATCAGCCCCGACAAGCTGTCCGGTGGCTCCTTCACCGTGTCCAACCTGGGCAATATGGGCGTGGAGAGCTTTACTCCCGTTATCAATCCTCCTCAGACCGGTATTCTGGGCGTTTGCGGCACCATCGACCGTGTCCGCAAGGGTGCTGACGGCAATATCGAGCTTTACCCCGCAATGGGCCTGAGCCTTACTTATGACCACCGTGCCGTGGACGGCACACCTGCTGCCAAGTTCCAGAAGGAGCTGGCATTCAACCTGGAGAACTTCACCGTACTGCTTTCCAAGTAAGTGCCTATGGAGAAATTTGATCTGTTGGTCCTTGGCGGCGGCCCCGGCGGTTACCTCTGTGCCGAGCGGGCTGCCCAGGGCGGCCTGAAAGTGGCTCTGTTTGAAAAGCGGGCCTTGGGCGGTACTTGCCTCAATGAAGGCTGTATCCCCACTAAGACTCTCTTAAACTCCGCCAAAATGTACCGCCACGCAACAGAAAGCGATGTCTTTGGCGTAAAGACGCAAGGCGTGAGCTTTGACCACGCCAAGGTCATCGACCGGAAAAACAAGGTTGTCAAGACCCTGGTCTCCGGCGTGGGTACAACTATGCAGTCCAACGGTGTAACGGTGATTACCGGCGAAGCGGTGATCACCGGACGCACCGAGAGCGGCTTCACAGTAAAAGCCAACGGCACGGAATACGCAGGCCACCGTTTGGCCATCGCCAGCGGCTCGGAAGCGGTAGTTCCGCCCATCACAGGTGCCAAAGAGGGCATCGCCACCGGTTTTGTGATGACCAACCGGGGGATTTTGGACGAAAAGACCCTGCCCAAAAAGCTCGTCGTGATCGGCGGCGGCGTCATCGGCCTGGAGATGGCCTACTACTTTGCCTGCGTTGGCACAGAGGTAACGGTCATTGAAATGATGCCGAAGATCGCAGGTGCCACCGACCCGGAGATCTGCAAGGTGCTGACCGACGCATTCCAAAAAAGGGGTATGAGCTTCAAGCTCTCCTGTAAGGTTTTGGAGATCACGGACCATTCGGTGATCTATGAAGAGAACGGCCAAAAGCAGGAGCTTTCCTGCGACAGAGTTCTTCTCTCCTCCGGCCGCCGTCCTGCCACCGCAGGCATCGGCCTGGAAACCTTAAACCTGCAAATGGACAGAGCCGCCATCGTTACCGACCGGCATATGTGTACCACCGTACAGAATGTCTATGCCATCGGCGACTGCAACGGCAGATCCATGCTGGCACATACTGCCTACCGTGAGGCGGAGGTAGCCGTAAATCATATGCTGGGCGTATTCGACGAAATGCGTTACGATGTGATCCCTGCGGTGATCTACACCGACCCGGAGGTGGCCTCTGTGGGTCTTGGCAAAGCCGAGGCCGAGCAAAGAGGCATGCACGTGAAAGAAGTCAAGCTTCCCATGTCCTACGCAGGACGGTATCTTGCGGAGAACGAGGGTGGCAAGGGCTTTATCAAGCTGGTGGTGGACACGGACAGAAAATGTCTTGTGGGCTGCCATATGGTAGGCTCTTACGCCTCGGAGATCATCATGACTGCAACCATGATGGTGGACACCCAGCTTCCCCCTGACCGGCTGAAGAAGCTGGTATTCCCGCACCCGACTGTTGCAGAAATGATTCGTGAAGCAATATTTCATATTTAAGGAGGATATATAAAAATGCCTAAGAGTTTGTATGTGGATCCTGCCAAAGTCCGTGAGGCCGGCAAGGTTACCTTCAACGAAATCCCTGTAAACCAGTACAACAAGACCGTTGCCGACGAGCTGAAGTCCGGTAACTTCACAAAGGAAGACCTGATCCGGATCTTCCGGGACATGACCGTGCTCCGTGAGTTCGAGACCATGCTGGACCTGATCAAGACCCAGGGCGGCTACAACGGCATCGACCACACCTATCCCGGCCCTGCTCACCTGTCCATCGGTCAGGAGTCTGCCTGTGTCGGTCAGGCCTACCTGCTGGACGAGAATGACTTCTCCTTCGGCAGCCACCGCAGCCACTCCGAGATCCTGGCTAAGGCTCTTTCCACCATCAACAAGATGAGCGACGAGCAGCTGATGAACGTGATGGAGAACTTCCTGGACGGCAAGTGCCTGAAGGCAACCCGTAAGTTCGCCGATACGGAGAACGTAAAGGAGCTGGCTATCCGCTTTATCCTGTACGGCACACTGTCCGAGATCTTCGCCCGCGAGACCGGCTTCCATATGGGCATGGGCGGTTCTATGCACGCCTTCTTCCTGCCCTTCGGCATCTACCCCAACAACGCCATCGTTGGCGGTTCTGCCACCATCTCCACCGGTGCTGCCCTTTATAAGAAGGTCAATGACAAGAAGGGTATCTGCGTCTGCAATATCGGTGATGCTTCCATGGCCCGTGGCCCTGTTTGGGAGGCTATGAACTTCTCCGCTATGGATCAGTATAAGACTCTGTGGGAGTCCCACACTGACGGCATGCCCATTCTGTACAATGTATTCAACAACTCCTACGGCATGGGCGACCAGACCCGCGGTGAGACCATGGGCCAGGGCTGCATGTCCCGGATCCCCTCCGGTATCAGCCCCACCCAGTTCCACGCTGAGACCGTTGACGGCTTCAATCCTCTGGCAGTGATCGATGCTATGCGTCGTAAGCTGGAGCTGCTGCGTAACGGCGAAGGCCCCGTTCTGCTGGAGACCCTGACCTACCGTTTCTGCGGCCACTCTCCCTCCGACCAGGGTGCATACCGTGCCAAGGAAGAGGTCGAGGCATGGCGTGTATATGACCCCATCGTTACTTATCCTGCCGCTCTGATCGAGGCCGGTGTTATGACTCAGGAAGAGGTTGACGCTATTCTGGCCGAGACCAAGGCTCGTATGACCATGATCTGCAAGGCTGCTGCCGACGTAGAGATCAGCCCCTACTGCGATTTCAAGAAGGACCCCGCCACCGTGGAGCGTCTGATGTACTCCAACCAGAAGGTCAAGGCATTCGACGACCGCAAGCCCGAGGTTACCATTGAGAACCTGAACGATGTTCCCGCCTACAAGAAGCTGAAGGAGAAGTCCCGTACTCCCATCGGTCCCGACGGCAAGCCTGTTTCCAAGATGAAGCTGTTTAACCTCCGCGATGCTTTGTCTGAGGTTATCTACGACCGCTTCTACGAGGATCCCACCCTGATCGCTTACGGCGAAGACTGCCGCGACTGGGGCGGTGCATTCGCTGTTTACCGTGGCATGATGGACGCTCTGCCTCACTGCCGTATCTTCAACTCTCCTCTGGCTGAGGGCTCCATCGTTGGTACTGCTGTGGGTTACGCTCTGTCCGGCGGCCGTGCTCTGGTTGAGCTGATGTACGCTGACTTCATCGGCTGTGCCGGCGACGAGATCTTCAATCAGATGTCCAAGTGGCAGTCCATGTCTGCCGGCATTCTGAAGATGCCCGTTGTTCTGCGTGTTTCCGTTGGCTCCAAGTACGGTGCTCAGCACTCTCAGGACTGGACCGCACTGTGTGCTCATATCCCCGGCCTGAAGGTCTGCTTCCCCGCAACTCCCTGGGAAGCCAAGGGTCTGATGGAGTCTGCCCTGATGGGTACCGACCCCGTTGTCTTCTTCGAATCTCAGAGAATCTACGACGTGGGCGAGCAGTTCCACGAGGGCGGCGTACCTGCCGAGCGTTATGAGATCGAGTTTGGCGATACCAACAAGGTCCGCGACGGTAAGGACGTAACCATTCTGACCATCGGTGCTGTTCTGTACCGTGCTGTTGAGGCTGCCAAGACCCTCAGCGAGAAGTACGGCATGGAAGCCGACATCATCAACATTCACTCTCTGGTACCCCTGGATTACACCAAGATCGTGGAGTCCGTCAGAAAGACCGGCCGGGTAGTGCTGGTATCCGACGCCTGTGCAAGAGGCTCCTTCATGAACGACGTAGCCCGGAACATCACCGAGCTGTGCTTCGACGACCTGGACGCACCTCCCGTAGTTGTGGGTGCTAAGAACTGGATCACTCCTCCCTACGAGTTTGACGAGTTCTTCTTCCCCCAGGCAAGCTGGATCATCGACGCCATCAACGACAAGCTGGTTCCTCTGAACGGCCACGTTTCCGAGACCGGCTGCACCGAGGCAGAGGCAATTCGCCGGGCCAAGGAAGGCGTATAATCCATGAAGATCCAACGGGTTGCGGGTGCAGGGGTCCTTCTGGAGCTTGACGGAGTCAGGCTGTTGCTGGACGGCTTCTGCAACGGAGAAGGCCCTTATGTGGGAACACCTGAGCATTTGGCGGAAAGCCTGCTTTCCGATCCTCCGCACATACTGGCCTTTACCCATATCCACGCCGACCATTTTTCCGGCCCGTTGGCAGAACAGTATTGCAAACAGACACTCCGGCCCATTCTTGGGCCGGAGAATCTGCCTTGTAAGGCTCTCTGCCACGGAATAGCGGTGGGGCAGGTGAGTATCCGGCCTGTGAAAAGCCGCCATATTGGAAAAGAGTATCAGCACGTTCCCCATTATAGCTATGAGATCCGGGGCAGCAGAAATATATGGTTCATGGGCGACGCAACGCCTGCCCAGTGGCACGGCCTGCAGGAACACGCAGACGTGATCATTGCCCCCTTTGCCTACGCCCTGTCGGATTCTGCCTGGAAAATGACCTGTGCATTGGCAGATCAGGTGGTGCTGGTGCATATGCCTCTGCAGGAGAACGATCCGGATTCTCTGTGGCCCCAGGTAGAGGCGGTAACGGAAAAGCATTGCCGGTCAAAACTGCTGATCCCCGAACTGGAAGAAATCATAGAACTGCCGTAACAAGCGTTGCGGCAGTTTTTTATGGGAAACAATAGAAAAAGATAAAAAAATAATAGAAAAAGACAAATGATAAAAATTACAGTTGACAATGCTCTTTTTCGGTGTTAAAATACCTGTGAAATCTTTTTTTGGAGGCGATCATCATGATCCATACAAAAATTATCGTTGTAAAAAACCCCGATGAAATGGGCGTTAAGGCTGCCGATGTGTTCGAGTCCATGATCCAGAGCAAGCCCGCCTGTGTGATCGGCCTGGCTACCGGCTCTACTCCGCTGCCCCTGTACCGGGAGCTGATCAAGCGTGAGAAGGAGGGCAAGATCGACTTTTCCAAGGTTCGCTCCGCCAACCTGGACGAGTATAAGGGTCTGGCTCCCGACCATGAGCAGAGCTACCGTAAGTTCATGCAGGATAACCTGTTCGACCACATCTCCATCAAGCCCGAGAACACCATCGTTCCCGACGGTTTGGCAACCGATGTGCAGGCTATGTGCCAGGCATACGAGGATAAGATCGAGGAGTGGGGCGGTGTAGACCTGCAGCTGCTGGGCATCGGCCACGACGGCCATATCGGCTTCAATGAGCCCGAGGATACCTTCCCCGGCATGACCCACGAGGTCAAGCTCACCGAAATGACCATCGACGCCAACAAGCGTTTCTTCGACTCCATCGACGATGTACCCAGATCTGCACTGACCATGGGTATCGGCACCATTATGGCTGCCAAGAAGATCATTATGGTGGTAACCGGTGCTGATAAGAAGGAGATCCTCCGGAAGACCTTCTGGGGTCCCGTGGATCCTCAGGTGCCTGCATCCATTCTGCAGTTCCACCCGGACGTAACGCTGGTCTGCGACGAAGCAGCTTATCCCCTGTAATAGCATAAATGTACGATTAGCCGCTGTCCCACGGACAGCGGCTTTTTCGCGAACTGCACAAAAACCAAGTGGTAATTTTATGCACAATGCACCATCGAATCCGATTGACAGAAAATCGATTTAGCATTATACTATGAATGTAAAGAATTGCAAGCACTTACAGGCATAAACATTCTGTTGATTTGCCGTCAAGGCAGGCAGACAGAATGTTTTTTATTTTGTAGTGCGAAACCATAAAAATGGAGGAATTACCTATGAAAGTTCTTACCTTTGGCGAGATCATGCTGCGGCTGAAAGCCCCCGGACAGGAGCGTTTTTTCCAGAGCCCTGTGCTGGAAGCCACCTTTGGCGGCGGTGAGGCAAACGTAGCCGTATCCCTGGCCAACTACGGCATGGAGGCTGAGTTTCTGACCGTTCTGCCCAAGAACGACATTGCCGAGGCCTGTATCCGGGAGCTGCGTTACTTCGGTGTGGATACGAAAAAAATCGTCCGCGGTGAGGGCCGTGTAGGCATTTACTATCTGGAAGCCGGTGCCAACCAGCTGCCCAGCAAGGTGGTCTACGACCGTGCATATTCCTCCATCGCTCTGGCAAAGCCCGGCGACATCGACTGGGACAAGGCCTTCCAGGGCGTGGACTGGATGCACATCACCGGCATCACCCCCGCTATTTCCGAAAGTGCCATGGAGCTGAGCCTGGAGTCCGTGAAGGAAGCCAAGAAGCGGGACATTACCGTCTCCTGCGACTTGAACTACCGCAAGAACCTGTGGAAGTACGGCAAGAAGGCCGCCGAGGTCATGCGTGAGCTGGCCAATTATGTGGACGTAGCCATCGCCAACGAGGAAGATGTCCAGAAGTCCCTGGAGATCACCGTTGACGTAAACGTGGAGTCCGGCGTGCTGGACAGGGAAAAGTACCGTGCCCTGGGCGATAAGGTGCTGGAGACCTATCCCAATATGAAGTGCATTGCCATCACCCTGCGGGAAAGCCACTCTGCTGACCATAACGGTTGGGCTGCCTGCCTCAATGATCGCAAGAACTTCTATGTTTCCAAGAAATACGAAATTAAGGACATCGTGGACCGGGTTGGCGGCGGCGACAGCTTTGCCGGCGGCTTGATCTACGGCCTGAACAATTATGAAGATGCCCAGCAGGGTCTGGAGTTTGCGGTAGCCGCCTCCTGCCTGAAGCATTCTGTTTTGGGCGACTTCAACCGCGTGAGCGTATCCGATGTTGAAAAGCTCATGGGCGGCGACGGCACCGGCCGGGTACAGAGATAATGCCTGTTTTGGAAGCCGAGGCCTCCGAGCAGCGAACCTTTATCGAGGAGTCCGTGCCTTTTGAACTGCTTTTTGTCAGCTCATTGCAGGAGAAGGACTTTGTTTCCCACCTGCACGAGCAGACGGAATTGCAGTATGTGCTCTCCGGCCGGGTGGATATGGAGCTGAACGGAGAACGGGTGTGGGCCTTGCCCGGAGACCTGCTGGTGGTGAACGCCGGTGTGGCTCACCGGGAGTTTTCCGACGGCACACCCACGGAAAAGCTGGTGCTGACTTTGGAAACAGAGCCTCTGTACCGGACTTTTTCCGAAACCGCACCTGTGATCAGTACCAAGCTCCGGGGCGACGTGTTCGTAGGCCGAATGGCAGAGGAGCTGGTGCAGGAGCTCCGGGAAAAAGAACCGGGCTACCGGGTGCTGTGCCAAAGCATCGTGATGCGGCTGATGGTATATCTGCTTCGCAACCACGTGCAGACAGATAAAAGTCTGCAGAGTGCCGGAAAGCCCGACCGCATCAAAGCGGTGAGTAGGTACATAGATAAGCATTATATGGAAGCCTTAAGCAATAAAGTGCTTGCCCGGCTGATCCACGTCAGCGAGAGCCGGTTTATCCACCTGTTCAAAGAGGAGATGGGTATGTCTCCGCTGAAATACATCAACACCGTCCGGCTTCACAAGGCCAAAAGTCTTTTGGAGCGAGGGGAGTGCTCTGTGATGGAGGTAGCGGCACTGGTAGGCTTTTCTGATTATAACCATTTCGGGCGTATGTTCCGGGAGAACTTCGGCTGCACTCCGGTGCAGGCCCGCAGAAACGGTAAGAAATAGCAGAAATGTATGACAATATAACAAAAAAAGTCTATACATTCAACCTGTTTTCTGCTATTATTTATTTGATAGATTGGCGTAAATTACGCAATTCGGGGGTGCAGTACAAGCTGCACGCCCTGTCGGCATCTTTTTTTCAGGGATTTTACATAGCCCGCAAAACGGCATATTCCTGTTTCCGCCGGAGAAAGATCCGGTTAATAAGTACATTTCTGTAAACCACATATCTAAGGAGATGGAAAGAACCCATGAAACAACAACTCAAAAAGCGAAATCCCCTGCTGAAGGAGATCAAGCTGCACTGGGAGCTGTACCTGTTTATGCTTCCCGGCCTTGCCTGCCTGATCATTTTCAACTACATTCCTATGTCCGGCGTGCTGATGTCCCTTCAGAACGTCAGAATCGGTGATGCATACCTGCAAAGTGAGTGGGTCGGCCTGGAGCATTTCGGAACCTTCTTCAAGAGCTACTGGCTGCCGCTGATGGTCAGAAATACTGCCATCATCAGTATCCTGACGCAAGTACTGGCTTGGCCCTGCGGTTTGGGTCTGGCAATCATGCTGCACAACAGCAACTCCAGATTCCTGCGTAAGACCACCCAGAACCTGTCCTACATACCCCACCTTTTGTCCATGGTTATCGTGGTTGCGATTTTGGACCTGTTCTGTGCAAGCAACACAGGACTCATTAACATCATTTCTATGAAGCTGGGCGGCCCGAATAGAAAGTTCCTGGAAGATCCGAACCTTGTCTACTTCTTCCACGTGATCACCAGTATCTGGCAGGGCACCGGCTACAGTGCCATCGTTTACCTGGGTTCTTTGGCCTCTGTTGACGAGCAGCAGATCGAGGCTGCCAAGATCGACGGTGCCAGCAAGCTGAAGATCATCACCAAGATCCAGATCCCCACCATTATGCCCACTGTGGTTACTATGCTGATCCTGTCCCTGGGCCGTATGTTCACCCTGGGTGCGGATAAGGGCTACCTGCTGCAGAACCCGCTGAACATGGAGCGTTCTGAGATCATTTCCGTATATGTGTATAAGTCCGGTCTTCTGGATAAGCAGTACGGCTTCTCCGCTGCCATCGGTCTTCTGCAGAATGTCATTAACATCATTATGCTGTTCCTGGTCAATGCCATTGCCAGCAAGGTTACCGACACCTCTGTGGTCTAAGGAGGGTTTATCATGCAAGCTTTGAAAAATAAGATGAAGAAAAACAATAAGATCAAGGGTCTTGGTAACGACCGTGTAACCGATTTTGTTATCAATCTGATCCTGGTGATTGTGGCATTTGTTTGCCTGTACCCCCTGTGGTTCGTGCTGATCGCTTCCTTCTCCGACCCCTCTTCTATTATTAGAGGTGAGGTTTTCCTGTGGCCTGTAAAGATGACAACTGCCGCCTATGAAGGCCTTTTGGCACGGCCTGAGATCTGGGTGGGCTACCGCAACACCATCTTCTACACGATTACCGGTACCCTCTGGTCCTTGCTCTGTACCGTTCCCACCGCGTATGCACTTTCCCGTCCCCGGCTGCCCGGCCGTAAGGTCATCAACCTGCTGTTCCTGATCACCATGTATTTTAGCGGTGGTATTATCCCCACCTTTATGCTGATCAACTCTCTGGGCTGGGTGGACACTGTTTGGGCACTGATCATTCCCGGCGGTATCACCTGCTACAATATGATCATCACCCGCAGCTTCTTCACAGGCAACGTCCCCGAGGATCTGTACGATGCTTCCCGGATTGATGGCACCAGCTACACCGGCTTCTTCCTGCGTGTGGTTCTGCCTCTGTCCAAGTCCATTATCGCGATTCTGACCCTGTTTGCTGTGCAGTCCCACTGGAATACCTATATGTCCGCCAAGATCTATATCTACTCCGGCGAGCTGTATACCCTGCAGCAGACCATTCAGAACATCATCAGCAATGCCAATGCCGGTCTTGCGGATCTGCAGGGATCTGACCCCACGGCCTATCTGCAGAAGATGCGTGAGCAGCAGCTTCTGAAGTATGCCATCGTTATCGTGTCCATCATTCCTTTGATCCTGATCTATCCCTTCATTCAGAAGTATCTGGTCAAGGGCGTCATGGTGGGTGCCGTTAAGGGATAATTCTGACACCGCTTTTGGTGTGGAATATAAAATTGTTATTTAATTTGAATTGTAAGGAGAAAAAATCATGAACATGAAAAAGCTGATTGCTTTACTGCTGACCCTGGTTATGCTGGTTTCCCTGGCTGCCTGTGGCGGCGGTGGCAGCAACAATGACAATGATGATGTTCAGCCCGGCGGCACCGGTCTGGAGGAAGTTACCTTCCCCCTGGCTGAGCAGAAGGAATTCACCATCATCATGACCAACGACGATGACTGGGATGAGGACCTGGCCAACAACCCCCTGTGGCAGGACCTGCAGACCTCTACCAACGTCAAGATCAACATCAAGCGTATCCCCCGTTCTGAGGCTATGACCTCTTTGAACAACCTGCTCCTGACCAAGGAACCCTGGGACGGTATGTTCACCTCCTTTATGTCCGACGGTGAGTACTCCACCCTGGCCGGTAGCGGCTTCTTCATGGATGTTAAGGACATCATCACCAACGAGAAGATCTGCCCCAACTTCGTAAACCGTTCTCTGGTTGGCCGTGAGAGCACTGCTCTGAACGCTCTGACCACTCCCAACGGTGGTGTTTACGGTCTGTCCGGCGGCAATATGCTGGAAGGCTCCGGTCTGGAATCCCCCATTCTGGTCAACAAGGATTGGGTAGAGCAGGCTGGTATGGAAGTTGAAGACATCAAGACCATCGAAGATCTGGAGACTCTGCTGGCCTACTGGTCCGAGAACGATATGAACGGCAACGGCAAGCAGGACGAGATCCCCTTCCTGATGTATCAGAACAACTCTCAGCGTCATATGGAAGCTATGCTGGGCCTGTATGGCATTTCCACCAAGGACGGCACCTACGAGAACTACGTTACCGTTGTTGACGGCGAAGTTCAGTTCGTTCCCCTGCTGGATGCCTGGAAGGACTGCGTTAAGAAAATGGCTGAGTGGTATGCCAATGGCTACATTTGGTCCGATGTTTTCTCCGGTAACTCTGTAAACACCTACTTCTGGGACACCATTTTGGCAAGCCCCATTCCCATCGTGGGTATGATGACCGCTGCCTCCTGCGGCAACACCGATCTGGCTGATCAGTATGTCCAGATCCCCCCTGTAACCGTGGAAGGCTATGAGCCCGTGTGGTACAACCACCCCGGTCAGATGAACCCCAAGGCAGCTATCGCTGTTTCCAAGACCTGTAAAGATCCCGAGATCCTGCTGGCCTGGTTCGACCAGTTCCTGACCCTGGAGAACTCCCTCCGCTTCCAGTACGGTGAAGAGGGCGAAGGCTGGGAGTACACCGCTGACGGCAAGATCAGCATTCTGGAGCTGTCCTACTCTGAGGATCAGAGACTCCGTGAGGATAGCCCCTCCCTGTACCACATCACTGCAGCCGGTGTTACGCTGCCTTCCTGCTTCACCGCCGCAGACTACGAAGAGAAGATCGAGCTGAACGATGATCAACTGTTCCAAATCGAGAGCTACGAGATGTACGAGGAGTACTTCGTCGAGGAGCCCTGGCCCCGTCCCTACTTCTCCGTTGAGCAGTCCGAAGAGCTGGCTAAGATCCGTACCGACATCTTCAACCTGGTCAACCTGAAGAGAGCTGAGTGGGTTACCGGTGCTTCCAACATCGATGTACAGTACGATCAGTTTGTTAAGGATCTGGAGAGAATGGGCGTTGACCGTCTGACCGAGATCATGCAGGACGCTTACGACAACTACATCGGCAAATAAGCTAACATAATCCCACACTAAGGATCCCCGTTTAGGGGGTCCTTAGGTGGCGTAAAGGTCTTCTGTTTCGATACACAGAAACACGAAGACGGAGGAGGAAAAGCTATGCAACTGAAAAAATTACTGGCTTTGCTGCTTGCCCTGATGATGGTTGTCTCCCTGGTCGCCTGCGGCGGCGACGGCAGCGATGAGACCACTGCCGATCCCACCATTGAGACCACAGAGCCCAAGCCTCTGGTCGAGTTCCCCCTTGAGCAAGGCAAGTCCTACACCATTATCATGGCACACGATGAGGACTGGGACGAGGATTTTGCAGCCAATAAGCTGTGGCGTGATCTGCAGTCCAAGACCAACGTTCGCATTACCATCAAGCGTATTGAAAAGACCAACTACATGGAAGAGCTCAATAAGATGCTCCTGGCCGGAGAGGCTTGGGACGCCATCTTCACCGGCTTCCTGACCGAAGATGAGTATGCCACCCTGGCTACCCAGGACTACTTCCTGGACATCTCCGACATGATCACCAACGAGGAGATCTGCCCCAATTTTGTAGAGCGTTCCATGGCCGGTCGTGAGGATACGATCCTGAAGTCCCTGACTACCCCCGATGGCGGCATCTATGGCTTGGGCGGCGGCGATATGAACCCCGGTGCCAACCTGGAGAGCCCCATTCTGGTCAATAAGACCTGGGTGGAGAAGGCCGGTAAGAAGGTAGAGGACATCAAGACCATTGAGGACTTGGAGTTCCTGCTGGACTACTGGAACAAGAACGATATGAATGGCAACGGTAAGAAGAGCGATGAGATCCCTTACCTGATGTATGCCGAGGACGCAAAGTGCAATATGGAGACCTTCCTGGGTCTTTACGGCATCTCCACCACCAGCGAGGACAATTATGTTGTTGTGGAGAACGGCACTGTCAAGTTTGCACCCACTACCGACGCTTGGAAGGCTGCTGCAAAGAAGCTGAACGAGTGGTACACCAAGGGCTATATTTGGGACGATGCCTTTACCGGCACCAAGGCAGCCGATGCCTTCCGGAAAGCCCTGGCTGGCGGCAACGTGGGCATGCTGACTACCAACGTAGCACCTTCCGATGATTACGTAGCCATCGCACCTGTCAAGGTTTCCGGCTACACCACTGCGTGGTATATGAACCCCGCAATGGAAAACACCAAGGCCGACTTCGGCATTTCCAAGAACTGCAAGGATCCCATGTTCCTGCTGGCTTGGTTTGACAGAATGTACGCTCTGGAAGAGTCCGTCCGTTACAACTTCGGCGAGCAGCTGGAGGAGTGGGACTACACGGAAGACGGCAAGTACGAGTTCCTGCGTCTGACCGAGGGCGAGAAGACCAAGCTTAATGAGGAGTCTCCCTCCCTGAAGACCATTACCGAGGCCGGCCTGACCCTGCCTTCCTGCTTCACTGAGGCTGACTACGACAAGTGGATCTACCTGTACCCCGATCAGCAGTTTGCCATGGACGCCTACAAGCTGTACAAGTCTTCTGTAGCTAAGGAGACTTGGCCCCGTCCTTACTACTCCCTGGAGCAGAGAGGCGAAATTGATGCAGTCCGTGCCGACGTAATGAACCTGGTCTCTGCAAAGAAGGCCCAGTGGATTACCGGTGCAGCGGACATTGACGCTCAGTACGACCAGTTCGTCAAGGACCTGGAGACTATGGGCGTAGGTAAGATGGTTGCAGCAATGCAGGCAGCTTACGATGTATACTCCGGCAAATAAGTTTAATTGAGGATTGTTTGATAACTTCATCGGGTTTGAATTTGCTCAAACAATATGCAACGGCGGATTCAAGAAATTGAATCCGCCGTTTTTTCAAAATTCAACATAACTTTGTCAATACATTTGCTTCGGCAAATTAATATATGTAACCAATAATTTTAGAGGTATTATTATGGAAAATATTGAACAACTGCAAGCCCAAATGGAAAAACTGACCGCCCAGATGGAACAGATGCAAGGCCAGATCGAGCAGCTCCAAAAGTCCAACCCCCTGTGGGGCAAGAAATATGTAGCCTGCGGCGATAGCTTCACCCAGGGCGACTTCAACGACTGGGAAGATGAGAACGGCCTGAAAAAGCGGGAAAGCCCCGTGATTTGGGACTTTGAGTGGCAGATGTTCAAGACCTATCCCTGGTGGATCGCCAAGCGGAACAATATGACCGTCATCAATGACGGCCTCTGCGGCAGCATCGTGCCTCTGTCCAGAGCATATCAGGAGGGCGTAGAAGGCAAGGATATCAACGACCGCAATCCCTTCTCCCTGGAGCGCTATAAGAAGATCCCCGAGGATACCGACTACTGCACCATCTGGTTCGGCATCAACGACAGTGCTATGACCTACCTGGGCTCTATCGATGACACAGATAACAAGACCTATTACGGTGCCTGGAACGTGGTGCTGGAATGGCTGCTGGAGAACCGTCCCAAGATGAAGCTGGGCATTATCGTAACCGGTTCCGGTCTGCCCGAGTGGCGTGAGGCCACCCGCCAGGTGGCCAGAAAATGGGGCGTGCCCTATCTGGATATCATGGGCGATCCCCAGGTTCCTACTACCCACTGCGGCAAAGAGAATCACCTTGGTCTGTGTGAGCGCGCCAAGGAACTGCGTGGCAAGCAGTCTGCCTGGCCAGTTTCCGAAAATAACGGCCACCCCAGCATGTGGGCCCACGAGTATCAATCCTATTTCATCGAGGCATTCTTAAGACGCCTGTAAGAGAGGTAAAACTATGAATTTTGCAACCCCCGAATCCAAGGGCATATCTTCCCGCCATATTCAGGAATATATAGAGTATTTGGAGGAAAGCCGCTGCTCCACCCACTCTGTGATCATTATGCAGGGCGGCGACATCGTCTTTGAAAAGTACTGGGCCCCCTTCCACAAGGACTTTATGCACCGCCAGTACTCCGCCAGTAAGAGCTTTGTGGCAATCGCCGTAGGCTTTGCCATTCAGGACGGCTTGCTGGATCTGGACGATCCCATGATCAAGCACTTTCCCGAAGAGCTGAAGAATCAGAAGGACGAGAATATGCGGAATCAAACCGTCCGCCATATGCTGATGATGAGCACCGCCAAGCTGACCTACCCCTGGTTTGCTGCCCGTACCGATGACCGTGTGGCCTTCTACTTTGCCAACGATCGGGAATGCAGCCGCCCCTCCGGCACTATCTGGCAGTATGACAGCTCCGGCTCCTTCGTGCTGGGTGCTTTGGTTGAAAAGGTAACCGGCAAGCCCCTGGATACATACCTCCACGAGAAGATGTTCAGTAAAATTGGCGTTTCCAAGGACGCCTATTTTCTGAAATGTCCCGGCGGCTACGCCTGGGGCGACTCCGCACTGGTCTGTACCAGCCGGGATATGCTGAAGAGTGCTATGTTTATGATGAACGGCGGCCGTTGGGACGGTGAGCAGATCCTGAACGAGGACTATGTCAGAGCCGCCACCTCCAAGCAGATCGACAATAACCCCCTGGGTGTCAACATCTGCAAGAGCCAGGGCTACGGATATCTGTTCTGGCGGACCTGGGACAATTCCTTCTACTTTAACGGCATGGGCGGCCAGTACGCCGTCTGTGTGCCGGATAAGGACCTGATCTTTGTCCACAATGCGGACAATCAGGGCAAGGACACCGTCAAAGAGGGCGTCGTGGACAAGTTCTTCGAGCTGGTTGTAAGGCGTATGTCCGACAAGCCCCTGCCGGAAGATCCGGTAGCACAGAAGGCACTAAAGGACTATGTAGACCCGCTGGTTCTGCAAGTTGCCAAGGGCGAACTGTCTTCCGATTGGGCTGCAAAAGTCAACGGCGTAACCTATAAGTTGGGTGTCAACGATATGGGCATTACCCAGTTCCGGCTGGACTTTGCAACCGACGGCACAGCCAAGTTCGTCTACACCAACGCCCAGGGCGACAAGGAACTGCCCTTCGGTATGGGCAAGAATGTCTTTGCCAAGTTCCCCCAGACCGGCTATTCCAAGCTGGTTGGCTCTCAGGGCTGCCCCGGCCATCAGTATAACTGCTGTGCCTCCGCCGCCTGGATCGAGCCCCATAAGCTGTTTATCAAGGTTCAGATCATCGATGCCTATTTCGGCGTTCTGAATATCAACCTGAGTTTTAAGGACAACACCGTGGGCGTTTATATGAACAAGCTGGCCGAGGATTTCTTAAACGAATATCAAGGCTATGCCGGCGGCGTAGCCGTAACAGACTGATGCTTTACGAGGTAGAAAAATGGTAACACCGGAACAAAGAGGTATTCCCTCTGAAAGTATTCATAAGTACATAAAGTATCTGGAGGGCCACAGATTTGCCACCCACAATGTGATCATCATGCGTGGCGATGACATCGTGTTTGAAAAGTACTGGGCTCCTTTCCATAAGGATTTTTTGCACCGGATCTATTCTGCCACCAAGAGCTTTACGGCCATTGCCGTAGGCTTTGCGGTGCAGGACGGCCTATTAGAGCTGGACGCCCCTATGATCAAATACTTCCCGGAGGAACTGAAGAACCAGGCCTCCGAGGATATGAAAAACCAGACCGTTCGCCATATGCTGATGATGAGCACCGCCAAGCTGTCCCAGCCCTGGTTCGCTGCCCGTACCGACGACCGTGTAAAGTTCTACTTTGCCAACGACCGCCAGTGCAGCCGCCCCTCCGGCACCATCTGGCAATATGACAGCTCCGGCTCTTTCGTGTTGGGTGCATTGGTAGAAAAGGTAACCGGCAAGAAGATGCTGGACTACTTGCGGGAAAAGGCCTTCGATAAGATGGGCTTTTCCAAGGAGGCCTATATGCTCCAGTGTCCCGGTGGCTGGTCCTGGGCCGACTCCGGTTTGGTCTGCAAGGCTACCGACCTGCTGAAGGCCGCCAAGCTGATGCTGAACGGCGGTCGTTGGAACGGTGAGCAGCTTCTGAACGAGGATTATGTGAAAGCCGCAACCGGCAATCAGATCCACAACCATTATTGGGACGGTGTCCACTATGAGACCCACGGCTACGGCTATCTGATTTGGAGAACCTGGCAGAATTCCTTTATGTTCGACGGCATGGGCAGCCAGTTTGCCGTCTGTGTCCCGGATAAGGACCTGATCATGGTCTACAACGCAGACAATCAGGGCAGATCCCCCGTTGCCGACAACACCATCATAACCGGCTTCTTCGACATCATTGTCGATAGCATCAAGGGCGACACCCTGCCGGAAAACCCTGCAGCACAGGAAGCACTGGCAGAGTATACCAAGGACCTGAAGCTGATCACGGCTTCCGGAGAAAAGGAAACCCCCTGGACCGAAAAAATCAACGGTGTTACTTATACCTTGGGTGCCAACGATATGGGCATCACAAAGGTCCGCTTTGATTTCGATCAGGAGGGTAACGGCAAGCTGAGTTACACCAATGCCCAGGGCGATAAGGAGATTTCCTTCGGCATGGGCGAAAACCTGTTCCAAAAATTCCCCCAGGACGGCTACTCCGACCAGGTGGGATCTCAACCCGGAAAGGGCCGCTTCTACGATTGTGCAGCCTCTGCCGCGTGGCTTGAGCCCCATAAGCTTTATGTGAAAGTGCAGATCATCGATGCCTATTTCGGTATTCTCAATATGTACTTCAGTTTCCGGGAGAATAAGGTAGGCATCTATATGGCAAAGATTGCCGAGGATTTCTTAAATGAATATGAGGGCTTTGCCGGTGGCGAGGCCGTGCAATAAAGGAGGATAAAACTATGGAGAGATTAAATTATAAAACCCTGAAAGACTGCGGTTACGAGGGCTATATTTTGGAAAACGCACCGGAAAAGGTGCTGCAGTTCGGTGAAGGCAACTTCCTCCGGGCATTTGTAGACTATTGGTTCGACCTGGCCAACGAGAAGGCCGGCTGGAACGGCAAGTGCTGCCTGGTGCAGCCCATCGCCCCCGGCCTGGCTTCCATGATCAACGAGCAGGAGGGCCTTTATACCCTGTACCTGCGTGGCAGTCAGAACGGCCAGAAGGTGGACGACCGCCGGGTAATTTCCAGCGTGTCCCGTTGCCTGAACCCCTATGAAAAGGAAGACTATGAAAAGATGATGGCCGTTGCTGCCAGCGACGACCTGGAGATCATCGTATCCAACACCACCGAGGCTGGCATCGTTTACGATCCCGCCTGTGAGCTGAACGACTGCCCCCCGTCTTCTTTCCCCGCAAAGCTGACCCAGGTGCTGTACCACCGCTACCAGGCAGGCAAGAAGGGCATCATTATGCTGGCCTGTGAGCTGATCGACGATAACGGCAAGGAGCTGCTCCGCTGCGTCAACCAGTACATTGATCAGTGGGGACTGGAAGAAGGATTCCGGACTTATGTAAACCAGGAATGCACCTTCTGCGGCTCTCTGGTGGACAGAATCGTTCCCGGCCGTATCCGTGATCCTCAGGAAGTTGCGGAGCTGGAGCAGAAGCACGGCTATGCTGACCCCCTGCTGGACGTGGGCGAGGTCTTCGGTCTGTGGGTCATCGAGGGCGACGAAAAGCTCAATGACGTTCTGCCCTTTGCCAAGGCAGGCCTGCAGGAGAGAGTCTTTGTGGCTCCCGATATGACCCCTTATAAAAAGCGTAAAGTCCGTATCCTGAACGGAGCACATACCGGCTTCGTGCTGGGTGCTTATCTGGCAGGCTTCGATATCGTCCGTGAGTGCATGAACGATGCCACGGTCCTGGGCTATATGAACAAGATGCTGCTGGACGAAGTTGTTCCTGTACTGCCCCTGGATCAGGAGGACTGCAAGAACTTCGCGGCCGCCGTACAGGACCGGTTCAATAACCCTTTCGTCAATCACGAACTGATGAGCATTTCCCTGAACTCCACCGCCAAGTGGAAGGCCCGGAATATGCCTTCTTTCCTGGATTACATTCAGAAGAACGGGTCTCTCCCCACCTGCCTGACCATGAGCTTCGCTGCTTACATCGCCTTCTTCTCCAACGACATTCAGCGTCTGGACGAGACTGGCCTTGTTTGCCGTCGGCCCAAGGGCAACGAGTACACCTGCTCCGACGACCGTTGGGTGCTGGAGTTCTACTATAACCACCGGAACGATACCGCCGAGGAGCTGGTGCACGCTGTAATGGTGAACGAGCAGATGTGGGGTCAGGACCTGACAAAGATCCCCGGCTTCGAGGCAGCTACCGTTGAAAACCTGAAGCTGATCCGCACCGAGGGTGCACTGGCCGCCTACGCCAAGTGCCTGTAAGAAATAAATTCCCTTAAGGAGAAATTATGAGTACCATTCAGATCCGTCCTGAGGACAATGTGGCGGTAGCCCTGCGTCCTTATGTAAAGGGCGAAAAAGTAGGGGAGATCACCCTCTTGGAGGACGTGCCCCAGGGACATAAGATCGCCATCAAGGCGATCCCCAACGGCAGCCCCGTGATCAAATACGGCTATCAGATCGGCTTTGCCCAAAAGGATATTACCCCCGGCCAGTGGGTACATACCCAAAACCTGAAAACCGCCCTGGGCGATGTTTTGGAGTACCGGGAGGAGAGAAATCCCGTACCCGTTGCCGTTCAGGAAACCGAGTCCTTTGCAGGTTACCTGCGGAAAGACGGCAGAGCCGCCATTCGCAACGAGATCTGGATCATTCCCACCGTGGGCTGCGTGGGCACGGTTGCCCAGCAGCTGGCTAAGCAGAATCAGCATCTGGTGCAGGGAAGCGTCGAGGGTCTTTACGCCTACGGCCACCCTTACGGCTGCAGCCAGATGGGCGAGGACCACGACCGCACCAGAAAGCTTTTGGCAGCACTTGCCCACCACCCCAATGCCGGTGGCGTATTGGTGCTGGGCCTTGGCTGTGAGAACCTGACCTTAGAGCAGTTCAAGCAGGAGCTGGGCTCTTGGGACGAGGAGAGAGTCAAATTCCTGGTCTGCCAGGAAGTAGAGGACGAAATGGAAACCGGTGCTGCTTTACTTGCGGAGCTGGCCGAGGCGATGAAAAATGACAAGCGGCAGAGCCTGCCCGCCAGCAAGCTGGTGATCGGTATGAAATGCGGCGGCTCCGATGGCCTGTCCGGTGTAACCGCCAACCCCACCGTAGGTGCTTTCAGCGACCTTCTGATCGGCCAGGGCGGCAGCACTATTCTGACGGAAGTTCCCGAGATGTTCGGTGCGGAGACCATTCTCTTTAACCGCTGTGTCAGCACGGAAGTTTTCAATAAGGCCGTCAACATGGTCAATGATTTCAAGGAGTACTATATCCGCCACGATCAGGTGATCTATGAAAACCCCTCTCCCGGCAACAAGGCAGGCGGCATCTCCACATTGGAGGATAAGTCCCTGGGCTGCGTCCAGAAGGGCGGTACTGCCCCTGTTGTGGACGTGCTGGATTATGCTGACCGGCTGACGACTCCCGGCCTGAACATTATGTCCGGCCCGGGTAATGACCTGGTCAGTGCCACAGCTCTGACTGCCGCAGGTGCTCATATGGTCCTGTTCACCACCGGTCGCGGCACACCCTTCGGAGCACCCGCTCCCACAGTGAAGATCGCCACCAATTCCCGTCTATTTAACCATAAGACCACCTGGATGGACTTTAACGCCGGTACCGTTGCCGAGGGCGAAACGATCCAGGAGGCCGGCAAGCGGCTGATGGAAAAGGTGCTTTCGATCGCCAGCGGTGAGAAGACCAAGAACGAAGAAAAGAATCTGCGTGAGATCGCCATTTTCAAAAGTGGCGTAACCCTTTAATGTGTGAGGTAATGAAAATGACTGTTATGGAAAGACTGGCTAACGCCGGATTAGTGCCCGTTGTGGTGATCGAGAACGCCAAAGACGCCATTCCCACCGCCAATGCTATGGTAGCCGGTGGCGTGGACGTGATGGAGATCACCTTCCGTACCGCCGCCGCCCCCGATGCCATTCGTGCTGTGGCGGAAAACTGCCCCGATATGCTGGTTGGTGCAGGCACCATCATCACCCTGGAGCAGTGCAAGAAGGCTGTGGAAAACGGTGCAAAGTTCATCGTATCTCCCGGCTTCAATCAGGAAGTGGTTGCCTGGTGTGTGGCCAATGACATCGCTGTCTGCCCCGGCTGTGTAACCCCCACCGAGATCATGGCCGCTATGATGGAGGGCCTGAAGGTTGTCAAGTTCTTCCCGGCCAATGTTTACGGTGGCCTGAACGCCATGAAGAACCTGTCCGCTCCCTTTGGCGGCATCAAGTTCATTCCCACCGGCGGTGTCAATGCCCAGAACATCGGAGAGTACATCACCGCACCCTTTGTCTATGCCGTAGGCGGCAGCTGGGTATGCCCCAAGGCCGACATTACTGCCGGTAATTTCGATAAGATCACTGCCCTGTGTGCCGAAGCCAAGGCCAACATTGCCAAGGCACAAGCGTAAATTAGAGGAGATCTATTATGAGAATCAGTTTTTGCGGAGACGTATGTCCTGCTTATATCAATGAAACCTTCTTAGCTGGTGATGTGCAGACTCTGTTCCACGATGTGCCTCAGGAATTTGCCAAGTCCGACCGGGTGGTGGTAAACCTGGAATGTGCCCTGACTGACGGCGGTGAGAAAATCACCAAGATCGGTCCCAATCTGAAGGCAACGCCTAAGAGTGCGGAGGTTTTGGCCGCTGTGGGCGTAACCGACTGCAGCATCAGCAATAACCACATTTTCGACTGGGGTACTGAGGGTGCATTGGATACCATAAAGGCCGTAGAGGCCGCCGGTATGAACTACACCGGCTTTGGTATGAATGAGCTGGATTCCCGGAAAAACCTGATTATTGAAAAAGACGGCATAAAGGTAGCCGTCATCTCCGTGTGCGAACACGAATTCTGCTACGCACTGCCGGACCGTATGGGTGCAAGACCCTACTGTCCCTACGATACCATGGAGGATATCCGCAAGGCCAAGGCTGATAACGACTACGTGGTGGTCTGCTACCACGGCGGCAAGGAGCACTGCCTGTATCCTTCTCCCCGTCTGAGAAAGCTCTGCCAGGCTATGGTAAAGAACGGTGCAGACGCCGTACTGTGCCAGCACAGCCACTGCATCGGCTGCTACGAAGAATATGAAGGCGGCCACATTGTCTACGGACAGGGCAATTTCCACTTTGCAGGCCACGGAAAGTCAGACTTCATGTGGGACAACGGCCTAATGGTGAACCTGGAATTTGGCGACGGCGTGAAACTCTCCGTTGTTCCCGTGATGATCGACGGCAACGGTATCCGTTTGACCCAAGGTGCGGATAAGGAAAAGGTGCTGGAAGTCTTCCGCACCCAGAGTGCAAAACTGCAGGACGGCACCTGGATCGACGGCTGGAGAGCATTCTGCGAGGACAGAAAGCCCGTCTACCATAAGATCATCAGCAGAGCCTATGTAGCGGACTCTACCAGAAAAGAAATCGATTATTTCGCCCACTACCTGTACTGCGAAGCCCACCATGACGTGTGGCAGGAAGTTTGCAAGCTGTCCTGGGAAACCCGTGCGACGGCAGAGGGAAAAGACGTTGCCTATTAAAAACATTGTTACGGGAGAAGTAGCACTATGAAAAATCCCTGGGAAAGTCAAGTAAAGCCCTTTAAGATCTTCGGAAATGTCTATTTTGTGGGTAACCGCAAGGCGTCTTCCCATATGATCGACACCGGAGACGGCCTGATCCTGATCGATACCGGCTATTTTGAGACCCTCTATCAAGTGATCGAAAATATCTACGCTCTGGGCTTTGACCCCCACGACGTAAAATACATTATCCACACCCACGGCCATATCGACCACTGCGGCGGCACAAAAGCCTTTGTAGAGCTGTACGGCGGCAAGACCTTCATCGGCAAGGGCGATGAGGACTATGTAAACGGCAAGTTGGACCTGACCTGGGCCAAGGAGCTGGGCCTTACCTACGACGGACCTTTCGAGGCCGATGTGATCATGCAGGACGGCGACAAGATCACCTTGGGTAATACCACCATTGAAATTATGGCCGCCCCCGGCCACACCCCCGGCACCATCGCGTTTTTCTTCGACGCGGAGGAAAACGGCAGAGTCTGCAAGGTGGGCATGCACGGCGGCGTAGGCGGAAACTCCATGACACTGGAGTGGCTCTCTGGCTATGGCCTGTCCCCGGACTGCCGCCAGCAGTTCCTGGAGGGCCTGGAACGCCTGAAGAAGGTACCTGTGGAGGTGTTTCTGGGAAACCACACCTGGAACAATGACACTATGGGCAAGTACGAACGCAGCCTGACGGAGAAGGAGAATCCCTTCATCGACCCGGAAGGCTGGCAAGCGTTCCTGGAAAAGTGCAAAGCCAATATGGAAAAAATGATCGCGGAAAACACCTAAAGGAAAGGAAGGTGCGAAAATGGAACTTCGATACGGCATTTTAAGCACCTCTTCCATCGCACCCCGCTTTATTGCTGCCGTCCGGGAAGCAAAAGCAGGGCAGATCGTTGCCCTGTCCTCCCGAACATTGGAAAAAGCAAAAGAAAAAGCGGGCCAGTGGGATATCCCCACCGCCTACGGAAGCCACGAAGAGCTTCTGCAGGATAAAAGAATCAATATTGTCTACATATCAAACGTCAATGCCCAGCATTACCCCTGGGCAAAGGCGGCACTTATGCAGGGCAAGCACGTAGTGTGCGAAAAGCCCTGCACCACCTCTGCCGCCCATACCAAGGAACTGTTCTGTTTAGCAAGGGAAAAGGGGCTGTTCTTTATGGAAGCCCAGAAAATGCTGTTCCTTCCGGCTATTTTGGAAACCAAACGCCTCATTGACGAGGGCGTTTTGGGCCAGATCCAAATGGTAAACACCAGCCAGTCCTTCCCAGCTTCCTATAACAGTTGGATGTTCGATAAGGAAGCCGGTGGCGGCACGCTGCTTTCTAGCGGCATCTACGCCGTGGAACTGCTTTTGTGGCTCTTCGGCGATATTAAGACTATCGGAGGCACTTGCCGCAAGATGCCAAACGGAGCTGAGTGGCAGTACATTCTCACGGGCAAGACCCGTGGCGGTGTGCAATTCACCGCCAAAAACAGCACCAAGGCAGTGCTGGACAACACGGCCCGCATTTTCGGCACGAAAGGCTGGATTGAGATCCCCAACTACTGGAAGGCAAGGAGCCTCACGATCCATTTGGAAGACAACACAGAAACCATTCAGTTCCCCTGTGAACACGAACTTGTTTACGAGGTCGAGCATATCAAGACCTGTCTTGAAAAAGGCCTGCTGACTAGCCCCGTGGTAACGGAAGAGCTGTCCGTTGCCGGCATTTCTGCCTTAGAGCAGGTCAAATTACACTGGTAAAATATCCGCCGGGGTGGCGGTAATAAATGACCCCAAAAATATGGAGGATATTATGAACAAATTACAAGCTGGCTATGCCGTGCTGGACATCACCCCGGCACTGGGTACGGGCGTCGCGGGCTATTACAAGGTCCGTAAGGCCGATGGTGTTTTGGACAATCTGCAGGTAGTGGCTTTGGCCCTGCGTGTGGAGGATACCACTGCGGTGATCCTGAGCACTGACCTGTGCCTGATCGACACTGCTGAGTGCAACCTGCTCCGGCAGGCTGTCTGTAAGGCCACCGGTCTGCCCATGAGTGCGATTATGATCCACGCAACCCATACCCATACCTCTCCCTATGTCCTGTCTGCGGATCTGCCCGTGAATAAGAATATGCACGGCATGGAAGCAAACCACGACTTCACCCCCGAATTTGAATACTTCCGCCTGCTCTCCAGCCGGGTAGCCGATGCTGCCAAGCTGGCCATCGATGACCTGAAGCCTGCCAAGATGGGCTGGGCTGTGGGCAATGCCCCCAATATCGCCTTTGTCCGCCGCTTCCGCATGAAGGACGGCAAGGTCCGCACCAACCCCGGCGTGGGCAACCCTGATATTCTGGCCCCCATCGGCGATGTGGACGAGCGTGTGAACGTGCTCCGCTTCGACCGTGAAAACGACAGCCTGGTGCTGGTGAACTTCGGCGACCACCCGGACGTTGTGGGCGGCTGCAAGCTCTCCGGCGACTGGCCCCACCTGCTCCGTATCCGTCTGGAGAAGGCACTGGATAATGTCAAGTGCATCTTCGTCAACGGTGCTCAGGGCGACGTGAACCACGTGAACGTCAACGCCAAGGACGGCGACTGGAACGACCTGGAAAACGATTTTGACGACGTAGCCCGTGGCTATGGCCACGCCCGTCATATGGGCAACGTGGTAGCCGGTGCGGTCATGCAGGTGTTCGACAAGGTCAACTATGTGGACGTGGACTACCTGGCCGCCACCGAGCAGGTGGCACAGATCCCCTCCAATATGCCCAAGCCCGAGGAGCTGCCGGAGGCCCGCCGTATCCACGAACTGCATATGGCAGGCAAGGACGACGAGATCCCCTTCGAGGGTATGGAGCTGACCACCGTGGTGGCAGAAGCCGCCAGAATGCTCCGCTATGAGCACGGCCCTGCCCAGTTTGATATGAGCTTCACCGCCCTGGCCATCGGCAATATTGCCCTGTTCGGTATCCCCGGTGAACCCTTCACCGGCATTGGCCGGGGCATTAAGGAGGCCGAGGGCTGGACTCTGGTACTGCCCATGTGCCTGACCAACGGCTCAGACGGCTACTTCCCCATGAAGGAAGCCTACGACGAGGGCGGCTATGAGGCCCGTTCTTCCCGGTTCAAGGCCGGCGTTGCCGAGCGGATTATCGAAGAGGGCAAGCAGATCCTCTCCCAGCTGAAAAAGTAAAAACAACCCCGGGGCGGTCATAGACCACCCCGGGGTTACTGCACAATCTAACATATATGTCATTGCGAGGAGCGATAGCGACGTGGCAATCTCCTGCAGAAAGCTATGTCAGAGAATGTAGGGAATGCATATATGCATTCCGCCAAGGCTTCCCCTTGAGGGGAAGCTGTCAGCGTAGCTGACTGATGAGGTGTTGTCAAAAGCTAGATAGAAGCTTTACACCTCATCTGGCAAAAATCATAGATTTTTGCCACCTTCTCCTCAAGGAGAAGGCATAAAAAGGACCTGTCTTTCGACAGGTCCTTAATTTTATGTACTTAGCGGTCTTCCAGCTGCAGATCGTAGCGACGGTCGTAAGCCTTCTCCTCATCGGTGAACTTACGCAGGGTGTTGATGGTCTCGCCGCCCTTCCACTTCCGGTCGTTGACGTCCTCAGTAGTACCCATAACGGTAACGTTCAGCTGACGATGACGGGCACGGACATGGTCCCAGTCGATGAAGTAGATGTGAGCAAACTCACCGCCGTCCAGAACGCCGTCCTTAATGGTCATGGTCTCGGAGCGGCCGAAGAAGACGGAACGCAGGTGGCCATCGGTGTTCATGGAAGTGTAGTTACCGGGCTCGTTCACGTAACGGCCGAACTGTGCGTGAACAGGGCCGGGGTGGCGATAGTCGCCCTCGTTGGTGTAGTCGGGGATCAGCTTCCGCATGATGTCCAGCAGATCGTGCTGCAGGTACTCCAGATCGAAGGTGTCGATATCGTGGGAGCACTCCTGAATCATCACGGAGCAGGTGGTGTGGTGGGAAGCGATGCAGCAGGTGCCGTTCTTGATGCCGGACTCCTTCACGATAGCCATGACTTCCTTGGAAACGTCATGGAAGGTGGGGATCCAACCACGGGACTGCAGCTCCAGCTCTTTCTGATAAACCTTAAATTCCATTTTGTGTTACCTCCAAAAATAATTCTAATATCAATGACGCTCGTCCCAAGCCTTACGGACGGCAGCGATCATTTCGTCAACCATAGCGGGTCTGTCGGCGGCCTTGGCAACACCGGAGGAAGAGCCGGTAGCGTCCGCACCGGCAATGATGGTGTTGTACACATCGGTGCCGTTTGCGATACCGGCGGCAGTCAGCACCAGAATATCGCTATTCACGCTCTTAACGCACTTGGTAGCGGCTTCAACATACTCAGGGCCCACGCTGACACCGGTGCCGATCAGCTCGGAGGGCTCGGCCACGATAATGTCGGGGGTCAGGGAAGCGATCTTGCTGGCGTCGGCCATGGAGTCGGCACAGACGATGGTGGTCAGACCCACCTCGTCAGCCCGCTTGATGGTCTCAGCCAAAACCTCAAAGGACAGGGGCTTTTCCACGTGGTTCAGCATAACGCCCTCTGCACCGGCAGCCACCAGAGATTCCGGCAGAATGTCGGCAAGACCCCGACCGACAGGAATGGGATCCATGTGGGGAGCGAACACGTGAATAAACTTGGTGTTTTCCTTGACCCGGCGGATATCCACCACAGGGCAGGTAAAGATAATGTCTACATTGTATTTTTCACTTGCGGCGTCCGCAGCCTGAGCCAGTTCCAAAATCTCATCGCCGTACAGATAGGACTTAGGACCAATCTCAAAGAAGGGAGCCTTGATTTTGCAGTTTGCCATAAAAAATTACCTCCGTTTTTCTTCCAGTTTATTATAGCTTAGCGGGAAAGTGGTGTCAATGTTTTTCCGGAATTTTCCTTGAATAGAGCCGACTTTTGTGATACAATAGGAAAAAAGAATCAAGGAGGAATCCCAATGAAACCCGAATCTGTTCGTGCAATCCACGAAGCATACGATATTGAGCAGGAATGTATTGCCCAAATGAAAGCCTTTATTGACGATGAGGCCTTCGGCAAAGCCGTTGACCTGCTGTCTTCCGCACCCCGGATCGGCACCTGCGGCTGCGGCCACTCCGGCATTATCTGCCAGCATATGGCACACCTGATGTGCTGCATTGAGCGGCCTGCCCGGTTCATCAGCCCTGCCGAAGCCGTTCACGGTGCCACCGGCTTTTTGCAGAAGGGAGACGTAATGATCTTCGCCTCCCGTGGCGGCAAGACCAAGGAGCTGCTGCCCATCGTGGACATCTGTAAAGCCAAGGGCGTGTCCATCATCACCGTAACGGAGAATATGGAATCCCCCCTTGCTCAATCAGCGGACGTGGTGCTGAAGCAGCATGTGAACCGGGAAACCGACAAGTGGAACGCCCAGGGTACTACCTCTACCACCGCCCTTTGTATGATCTTCCACGCTCTGCAGGCAGCAGTGATCGAGGAGACCGGCTATCAGGCAGAGCAGTTTGCCCTGATCCACCCGGGCGGAGCGGTGGGTGAGCGGCTGAATAACAAGGCCCTGTAACCTTGACTTTCCCTACCTTTCGTGTATACTATACTTAGACTGATAATAGGCGGTGAAAGAAATGCTTGCTATTATTAATGCGGAACTGATTATGAGAAATCACTTTATCCCGGAGGCGGTCCTCTTTGTGGAGGACGGTGTCATTCGCGGATACGGTGAAATGCGGAACACCCCCGTCCCTGAGGGCTGTGAGATTTTGGATGTAAAGGGTGCTTATGTAGGCCCTGGCTTTGTGGATATCCATACCCACTCCGACGGTGCGGTCTTCTTTCAGGACGACCCGGTTACCGTCAGCCAGCACCACTTAAAACACGGAACGACCTCCGTACTGCCGGCACTGTACACCAGTATGAATACCCAGCAGTATGTGGACGCGGTTCAGACCATTCGTCAGGCAATGGCAAAACCGGAATGTGCCAATATTGCCGGCCTTTATATGGAAGGTCCTTACTTAAACCCCGGCTTCGGCTGCGACCGAACCACCAATCCCTGGGCGGACGGCGTGAAAAAGGAAGCCTACCAACCGGTGATCGATGCGGCTTGGGATCTGGCAAGGGTCTGGTGTGTAGCCCCGGAGCGGGAAAATATTCTGGACTTTGTGCTGGATGTAAAGGCTAAAAACCCCAACGCAGTATTCGCGGTGGCCCACTCTGCCGCTGCCCCCGCACAGATCGAGGCTTTGATTCCTTATGGCCTGAAGATCGGCACCCACCACACCAATGCCACCGGTGATCTGCCCAAGTACCCGGAGTGCAGAGGCGTGTGCGTGGACGAAACCGTCAACTATAACCGGGAGATCTTCGCGGAACTGATCTGCGACAGCCGGGGTATTCACGTTGACCCCTATATGCTCCGTTTGGTCCGTAAGATCAAGGGTGATGACCGGGTGATCCTTATTTCCGATACCTACGCCTCCGACGGCCCGATCCCCGACGGCTATGACGGCGTAACGGATATCAACTTTGACTGGGAAGGCGAGATCGCCGGATCCAAGCTGACCCTGGACGTGGCCTGCCGCAATATGATGAAGCACACCGGTGCTTCTATGGTAGACGTCTTTAACTATGCATCCTACAACCCTGCTCTGGCACTGGGCATGACCGACCGCGGTGAGATCGCCGTGGGCAAGCGTGCCGACCTGGTGGTTGTGGATTATAAAATGAATGTACAAAAAGTATTACTAAAAGGAGAAATCGTACTATGAAAGACTTTATCGTCGATCCCGCAACCAAGTTCAGCTTCCAGCCTGCTGACTTCGTGCCCTTCAAGGACCGTGAGGTCTGCGAGCGTGTACGGAAGATGAGCGGCAAGGAACTGGAGCAGAGAGAGCCCTGGTGGCACCCCGAGTTCCAGGTCAAGGTTATGATGAACCCCCATCCCGTGCTGATCGCCACTCTGTTTGAGCGTCTGAGAGCAGCATCTGAGGCTGGCAAGACCTTCACCATGATCCTGGGCAACCCCGAGCCCGATACTTACATTCCTCTGGCACAGCTGATCAACTATTTCCAGGTTGACTGCTCCAAGGTGCACCTGTTTGCTGAGGACGAGTGGGCTGACGATCAGGGCAACATCGCTCCCATCACCTATGAGGCAGGCTTTGCTCACTCCATGATCAAGTACCTGTACTACCAGATCGATGAGAAGCTGCGTATGCCTATGGAGAACGTTCACTTCCCCACCAACGCCAACATTGCCGATTACTCCAAGATCATCAACGATATCTCCGAGGGCGGTGCTGATATCGCTTCCACCTCTCCCGGTTGGGCCGGCCATATGGCTTTCGTAGATCCCATTCCTGAGTTCATCGGCAGCGGCGACATCGAAGAGTGGCTGAATCAGCCTGCTCAGATCGTAAAGCTGCACCCCATGACCATCATGCAGAACTCCCTGAACGGTACCTTCGGCCAGTCCGGCGACATCGCCAACGTGCCTCCCATGGCCGCTACCATCGGACCTCTGGACGTTATGCGTGCTAAGGAGCGTATCGAGGTCCACGCACTGGCAACCTGCGGTACTTTCTCCTCCTGGCAGAGAATGACCTCCCGTCTGTGCACCCACGGCCCCATCACTCCCTACCTGCCCTCCACCATGCTGCAGACCAAGAAGACCCAGGTCTACATCAGTGAAGAGCTGGCAGCTCCCTTCGAGTGCTGGGAGAAGGTCGGTTACTAATCACCACACTAAAAAAGGGAGCCTTTCGGCTCCCTTTTTTCCAAGAATTGAGGATTTTATATGAGTTATACCATCAAAAAAATCTCCGGCACTCCCGACTGGAGCACCGTGCCCGCCCTGTATCTGGACGTGCAGCTCTGGTCCGAGCCCATCGACATCAAGTCCCAGGCTCAGCTGTGCTATGACGAAGAAAACCTGTACGTCCGCATGAAGGCCAAGGAAAAGGAAATCCGTGCCGAGAATACCGGACTTTTGGACTCTGTGTGCGAGGATAGCTGCCTGGAGTTCTTTTTCCGCCCCACCGAGGACATTCGTTACTTCAACATCGAGATCAACCCCAACTGTGCCATGTACCTGGGCTATGGCTCCGGTATCGATGACCTGGTTCGCCTGATCGTCCAGGACCCCGCCGCCACCTTTGGCACCAAGGCAGAGCGTACCGCCGACGGCTGGCAGGTTACCTATAAAGTTCCCTTTGCCTTCATCAAGCAATTCTTCCCGGACTTCCAGGCCAAGGAGGGGAATGCCATGTACGCCAACTTCTATAAGTGCGGCGACAAGACCTCCCACCCCCATTATTTCCTGTGGAAATTCGTAACCAGCAAGCCCCGGTCTTCTTTCCACTCTCCCGCAGAGTTCGGCAAGCTGATCTTCGGCTAATAAAAAGCGTGTTGCAATGCAACACGCTTTTTTTATCACATTCTGGCAATTTCCAAAGCCGCCTTGTACAAGGCACAGAACTTCTGATATTTCTTCTCCAAAAACTCACTTTTCTGGGGAGCATAGCAAGCCGCCATAGAAACGCAATGCTTGGCCGCCTCCGCATAATCTGCAAACCGTCCGTCAGAAACACCTGCGATCATGGCCGCACCCAAACAGGCCGCCTCCTGCTCTTTCGGCACATTGACGGAAAGTCCCGTAATATCCGCCTGCATCTGACACCAGGTAGGACTCTTTGCACCGCCGCCGGTGGCCATAATGGCCCTGCAGGTGGTGCCGCTGCGATCTAATGCCTCGCAGTTTTTCCGCAGCATGAAGGACACGCCCTCCATAACCGCCCTTGCCATATGGAACTTGTCGTGCTCCTGCCGCAGACCCCAAAATACACCGGTAGCGTCGCTGTCAAACTCCGGAGCACTGACACCCACCAAATAGGGGAGGAACAGCAATTCGTCCTTGCCCTCTCTTGCTTCCAAAACCTCATTGAGCTTGCCGTAGTCCACGCCCTCCATGCAGGTGCGTCTGAACCACTCCAAGCTCACACCGCCGCTTTCAGCCACCGGCAGCAGCACATAGGTGTCCGGCAAAAAGCCGTAATGCACTGCAATCTCGGACTCCCGATTGACTGTTTCTGCCATCACGGACAGAGCCATCACCGTGCCGGTGGACAGGGTAATGCCGCCGGGGGTGCAGTTGCCCGTACCGATCATACCGGCAAAATGATCCAGCGTGCCGATATTCACGATTCCGTCGCCCAAACCCAGCTCCGGCAAAAGCTTACCTGCCACAGAGCAGGGCTCAGCCAAAGGTGGCAGCCGGCCCTCGTCAATACCAATGGCAGAGAGCATCTGACGCCAGTAGCACTTTTTGTAAATATCAAAATACAGACTAAAGGTAGCGATGGACATATCTGCCAGTTTCTTTCCTGTCAGATAGTACACCACATAGTCTTTCAGAAGCATAAAGGTTTCCGCACCCTCATAAATCTCAGGCCGGTTTTCCTTCAGCCACAGAATTTTCGTGGCGGGCCAGGTCGGCAGTACCGCCTGCTGACCGGTAACGGAGCGAACCACCTCCGGGGGAAACTGCTTTTCCAGCACCTTGCATTGTTCAGCAGATCGCTCGTCCATCCAGGAGATGGCGTTCATCATGGGCTTGCCGTCTTTGCCCACCACCACCAGAGATTCTGCCTGACCGGTGAAAGCCAGCTGACGCACAGGCTCCTTGGCATCATTCACTAGCTGTTTCAAAAGTGCAACCAAATCCTCGCAGTAAACAGCCGCGTCAAATTCCACCACGCCCCCGTCCCGAATGTACTCCACAGGACGGCTGAGCCGGGAAACCAGGGTAAATTCACTGTCATAGAGGGCGGCCTTGATGTTGGTGCTGCCCAGATCGATTCCTATGTACATGGGGTAACCTCCCAAAGCTTTTTTATGATTATACCATAAACAGCGAGGCTTGAAAAGCCCCAAAGACGTGATATAATGAGGAAAAGGAGTTGAGATCATGAAAGAATACATCGAAACCATTCCTGTAAACGATGCCTTTTCCTCCGAGGACGAATGTCCTTTTTGTTATTTAGAGAGAATGTCCGAGCAGCGGACGATCCGCTACGTACTAGGCCCGGGGGCCAGCTATATGGAGCCCGACGTCCGTGCCGCCACCGACCAGGAGGGCTTTTGTGCTGAGCATTACCAAAAGCTCTACGATTTCGGAAATGCCTTAGGCAATGCCCTGATGCTGCAAAGCCGTTACGTGGGTCTGCTGCTGGAGCTGGAAAAAGCGAAAGAAGATTTTTCTATGCCGGACAAACGCTCCCTGTTCAAAAAGGAAACCGGAGAAACTTCAATCGAAGCCTGGGCCAAGCGGGACAGCTGCTACATCTGCCGTAAGAACAAAGAGAATATGGATAGGTATTATACCACCTTCTTTGCCCTGATCAAAGAGGAAGAATTCCGTAACCGGGTGGAAAATAGCAAGGGCTTTTGTATGCGGCATTTTTCCGAGCTTTTAAATGCCGCAAAAACGCACCTTCCCAACAATCAAAGGCAGTGGTTCTACGATACCGCGATCCGCTTGGTGGAGGATAACCTCCACCGGGTCAAAGCCGATATCGACCACTTTGTCAGCATGTTCGACTACCGCAGTGCCGGCAAGGACTGGGGCACAGCCCGGGACGCAGTAACCCGCGGCATGCAAAAGCTCCAGGGTCGCCACCCCGCCGACCCTCCCTACAAGGATAAATAAACGTAGGGAATGCATCTATGCTTCCGCTTTTTGGAGCGAAAACCCTATCAAATAACAGGCGTCATCCCGAGTGAAGCGTAGCGGAATCGAGGGATCTTCGCACTGCATGACTGTTCAGCAGAATCGAAACTGCGTAGATTCTTCGACTCGCTCTGCTCGCTCAGAATGACGCGTTGGTCGGAATAGATACATATAAACCCGGGCGTGTTGCCATTTGGCAACACGCCCGAACTTTATAGAATCTCCAAAAGCTTGTGGGTAAAGGCTTCACCGGTTGCACCGGTCTTATCTCCGGTAACGGTGAGAGGATTGCTTGCCAATGCCTTTTCCAGCCGCTCCGCTTTCTCCGTACGGCCAATATGCCGCAGCAGCATAGCGGAGGCCTTCATAATACTTGCCGGGCTTGCGTAGTCGCCCAGGCCCTCCTCCAGAAGACGGGGAGCAGAGCCGTGAATGGCTTCGAACATGGCAAACCGATCGCCCATATTGGCACTGCCTGCCGTACCCACACCGCCCTGAATTTGAGCGGCCTCATCGGTGATAATGTCGCCGTAGAGGTTGGGCAGCAGGAATACCTGGAACTGATTCCGAATACTCTCATTGACCAGGTTCGCGGTCATAATGTCGATGTACCACTCATCGGTGGTGATCTCCGGGTACTCTTTTGCGATCTCTTGACAAATGGCAGAAAACTTGCCGTCCGTCTTTTTCATAATATTGGCTTTGGTAACCACGGACACCCGGGTCTTTCCGTTCTGCCGGGCATAATCGAAGGCTGCCCTTGCAATTCTGCGAGTGCCGGCATCGGTGGTAACCTTAAAGTCCACCGCCATACCGGGCAGGTCAATACCCTTACTGCCGAGAACATACTCGCCCTCGGTGTTCTCCCGATAGAAGACCCAGTCAATGCCCTGCTCCGGAAGACATACGGGCCGCACATTGGCGTACAGATCCAGTTCCCGACGGAGTGTTACATTGGCACTTTCCATTTTGCCGCCCTTGGGGGTGGTGGTAGGGCCTTTTAAAAGCACATCGCAGGACTTGATAGCGGACAAAACGTCGTCAGGAACAGACTTGTTTAGAGCCAGCCGGTTTTCGATGGTCAGACCCTCGATTTTCTTCAAAACGATACTGCCGGAAGCCAGCTCATCGGCAAGGAGCTTTTCCAAAACCCGCAGAGCCTCACGCATAATGATAGGGCCGATGCCGTCGCCGTCAATGATACCGATGGTAACCACTTCTTTTGCAGAATAATCCACCTTCTCGGCACGCATATTGGTAAGCCTTTCCTGCTGCTCTTCTAGTAGCTTTCTAAAATGTTCACAGGCAAGATCCAGTTCTGTCATTTTCCTGCCTCCTTCGTATAGTTCAGCAGACCACCTGCCATCAAAATATCCTTCTGACGATCAGTAAAGCTGCCCAACAGGGTAATTTTGGATTCACCGGCAGTCAGGATAAACTCACCCTTCTCCATACCGGCCTTCAGGTTGGTCAACGTCAGCATATCCTCTTGATTCAGCTTGTCATAGTCCGCAGGATCAGAGAAGGTCAGAGGCAGAATACCGGCGTTAATGAGGTTTGCCACGTGGATCCGGGCAAAGCTCTTGGCGATGACACAGCGAATGCCCAAATACATGGGGACCAATGCCGCGTGCTCCCGGGAAGAGCCCTGACCGTAATTGCTGCCGCCCACGATAATACCGTCGCCGGCTTTCTTTGCCCGCTCCGGGAAGGAGGGGTCGCAGACCTCAAAGCAGAACTTGGAGAGGAACGGAATGTTGGACCGATAGGGGAGGATCTTTGCACCGGCAGGCATAATGTGATCGGTGGTGATGTTGTCGCCCACCTTCAATACCAGCGGAGCGGAAAGAGTGTCCGTAAAGGGCTTGCTCTTGGGAAACTCCTTGATGTTCGGGCCTCTGAGAACCTCCACACTGGCAGCGTCCTTTTCGCTGGCCGGTGGCAAAATGGCGGAGTCGTCAATCAGGAACTGCTCCGGCATGGTAATTTCTCCAATGGGCTCCATGGTGGTGGGGTCAGTGATATAGCCGGTCAGGGCAGCAGCCACGGCAGTCTCCGGGGAGACCAGATAAACCTGTCCGTCTCTTGTGCCGCTGCGGCCTTCAAAGTTCCGGTTAAAGGTACGCAGGCTCACACCGCCGGAGTTGGGGGAGAAGCCCATACCAATGCAAGGGCCGCAGGCACACTCCAGAACTCTTGCCCCGCTGGCGATGATCTTGGACAGAGCACCGCAATCGGCCATCATTCTGAGAACCTGCTTGGAGCCGGGGGAAATGGACAGACTGACAGAAGGATCCACCGTCTTTCCGTCCAGCATGGCGGCTACCTTCAGCATATCCTGTAGGGAGGAATTGGTGCAAGAGCCGATACAGACCTGATCCACCTTTACATTTTTCAGTGAGCTGACGGCTACTACGTTGTCAGGACTGTGGGGACAGGCGATCATGGGCTCTAATTTACTTAAGTCAATGTCAATGATCCGGTCATAAACCGCGTCAGGATCGCTTTCCAGAGGCACAAAATCCTCACCCCGACCCTCTGCCACCAGGAAAGCCCTGGTAACCTCGTCCGAGGGGAAAATGGAGGTGGTAGCACCCAGCTCCGTACCCATATTGGTGATGGTTGCCCGCTGGGGAACGCTCAGGGTCTTGATACCCTCACCGCCCCATTCAATGATTGCACCCACACCGCCCTTGACGGAGAGGATCCGCAGCAGCTCTAAAGATACGTCCTTAGCGGTAACAAAGGGACGCAGAGAGCCGGTCAGATTTACCTTGAATATCTTGGGCATGGTGATGTAGTAAGCACCGCCGCCCATGGCAACCGCCACGTCCAGACCGCCTGCACCGAAAGCCAACATGCCGATACCGCCGGCTGTGGGGGTGTGGCTGTCAGAGCCGATAAGGGTCTTTCCGGGGACACCAAACCGCTCCAAATGGACCTGATGGCAGATGCCGTTGCCGGGACGGGAGAAGTAAATGCCGTGCTTTTTGGCAACGGACTGTAAGTATCTGTGATCGTCAGCGTTTTCAAAGCCGGACTGGAGGGTGTTGTGATCCACATAGGCAACACTCCGCTCGGTTTTTACCCGGGGGATACCCATGGTCTCAAACTCCAAATAGGCCATCGTTCCGGTGGCGTCCTGAGTCAGGGTCTGATCGATCTTCAAAGCAACCTCACTGCCGGGGGTCATATCCCCGCCTACGAGGTGGGCTTTAATAATTTTCTGGGAAATCGTCATTGCCATGGAATCTGATCCTCTCCATAATGTTTTTCTTTGCGTGTTCAATATGCTCCTTTGTGAGCTTTTCTGCCAGTTCGGCATCGCCTGCGGCAATGGCATCAAAGATCTTCCGGTGTTCTGCCGGGATATGGGCAGTCCGGTTGGGATCAGCGATGGAGACCTTGCGGTAACGCTGGGTCTTCCGGTGCAGGGGAACAAGAGTCTCCTCAATGACCGCGTGGCCGCTGTACTTGCAGATCAGGCCATGGAAATTGCTGTCGGTGATCTGTACGTGGTCAATATCGCCCTTGGAAGCGTAGAATTCCTGCAGGTCCACGGTGTGCCGAAGCTCCTCCAGCTCCTGCGGAAGAATATTCTTTGTACAGTAGTAGGCCGCCAGACCCTCCACCCGCAGACGAATATCCATAATATCCTGCAGGTCCGCAGGGGAAATGCCCACTACCATAGAGCCCCGGGAGGTCTCCGTAATGAGCCGCTCCTGGGTCAGACGGCGGAGAGCCTCCCGAATGGGGGTACGGCTGACGCCCAGCTTCTCCGCCAGCATCAGCTCCGTTAAAAGCTCACCCCGGGGGTAGACACCGAAAATAATATCATCTTCCAATTTTTCAAAAACCTGATCCGCCAGAGAAATTGTCTTAAACTGTGCCATAATAGCCTCCTACTTACAATCGCTGAAACCGGCCGGGAGCCAGTTCGTCGATCTTGTCTTCAATTTCCTTGTTGGACAGAACGGTCTGCCGTCCGTCCTCATATTCCTTGTCGATCCATTCCTTCAGCTTCACCACCAGGTCGTCCTTTTTGGTGATGACCGCATCGCCCTTCAGCCGATAGGCTTCATTGATCCAGTAAGCGATGCCTGCCAGGCCTGAGGTCTTGCTGATCTGCACAGAGGCAGAGCGGTTGAGAAGCTTCTTGGTGTCGAAGATATTGTAGATCTCCTCGTCCTTCAGAAGACCGTCTGCGTGAATACCGGCACGGGTAACATTGAAATTTCTGCCCACAAAGGGAGTCATGGGCGGAATGTGATAACCCATCTCCTGCTGGAAATAATCGGCGATCTCGGTAATCACCGTGGGATCCATACCGTCAAAAGAGCCGCGAAGTGCCGCATATTCAAAAACCATGGCCTCCAGGGGGATATTGCCGGTACGCTCACCGATACCCAGTAAAGAGCAGTTGACCGCACAAGCACCGTAAAGCCATGCAGTGGAGGCATTATCCACCGCCTTGTAGAAGTCATTGTGGCCGTGCCACTCCAGACACTCGCTGGGAACATCGGAGTAGTGCTGCAGACCGTAAATGATACCGGCAACGCTCCGGGGCAGGGCAGCTTCCGTGTAGGGAACGCCGTAGCCCATGGTGTCGCAGGCCCGGATCTTTACGGGGATTCCCGCCTGCCGGGACAGAGCCTGCAGTTCGTTGACAAAGGGAACGACGAAACCGTAGAAATCCGCTCTTGTAATGTCCTCCAAATGGCAGCGGGGGATAACGCCCGCATCAAAGGCATCGGAAACGGCGGCCAGGTAGTGATCCAGAGCCTGCTTCCGGGTCATCTTCATCTTCTTAAAGATATGATAGTCGCTGCAGCTGACCAAAATGCCGGTCTCCTTGATGCCCAAATCCCGGACCATCTTGAAGTCTTCCTTGTTGGCTCTGATCCAGGTGGTGATCTCCGGGAAACGCAGACCCAGCTCCTGACATTTTGCAATGGCGTCCCGGTCTTTTTTGCTGTAGGCAAAAAACTCGGTCTGCCGGATAATGCCGTAAGGACCGCCCAGCTTGGACAAAAGCTTATAGATGTTCACGATCTGCTCCACAGAATAAGGCTCTACAGACTGCTGACCGTCCCGCAGGGAGGTGTCAGTGATCCAGATCTCCTCGGGCATATTGATAGGCACTCTGCGGTGGTTAAAGGCGATCTTGGGAACCGCCTCGTATTCATAGATCTCCCGCTGCAGATTGGGCTCTTCAATATCCTGCAGAGAGTATTTATAGGAGTTTCTCTCCAGCAAATTTGTCTTCTTCGAAATTTCCAGCATTTTTTATCCCTTCCTTCCTCGTCCCAAAACGCCAAAAATTAGTATGATTGCATACAATTATAATTGGTTTTTCAAAAAAGTCAAGGGGGAGAGGGTGTCCTTTTTGTGTCGGAATGTGGGCTTGATTTGGGTTAAAAGAAAGCTTGCTGCGGGGATTATGGAGGGTCGTTGTACGGTTAGGGGTAGAGAGAAAGCCTGTTGCGATTGCAACAGGCTTTTGTTTAATGAGTTAATTCTGTTAGGATTTCGGCGGCGGAGGAGAGGGTCAGGTGGGGTTTGTCTTCGGAGGCGGCTAAGATCTCCGGGGTGGTTTCGCCGCTCAGCACCAAAATGCTGAAAATGCCGGCATTTAAGCCGCTTTTTACGTCCGTATAGATCCGGTCGCCTACCACGCAGGTCTCGTCTTTCCCGTAGCCCCACCGCTCCATGGCAAGCTCCGGCATTAAGGGGCTGGGCTTTCCGATGACCACCGGCCGCTTTCCGGTGGCGTTGAAGATCATCTGACAGACACTGCCGCAGTCCGGCACAGAGCCAAATTCTGTGGGACAAACCAAGTCCGGATTTGTTGCGATATAGGGGACTTCACGGGTCAAAAGCAGGAAGGATACATCAGACAGTTTCTGAAATGTCAGCTCCGTATCAAAGCCCATGACGATGCACTGAGCTTGATCCGTATCTTCTGTAACGGTGAAACCCTCGCTGCGGAGCTCCTCCTTCAAGGATTCCGTGCCGCAGACGTAAAGTGTTTGCCCCTCATGGTGCTTATGCAGATAATAGGCAGTTGCCTGAGAAGAGGTGATAAAGTCCTCTTTTGTGGCGGTGATGCCCAATTTCTCCAGCTTTTTTACATAGTCGGCAACGCTTTTGGAGGAGTTGTTGGTCATAAACAGGTATTTGCCGCCCTGATCCTTAATGGTTTGCAGTAGCTCCCTGGTAAAAGGATAGAGCCTGTTACCCAAATACAGCGTGCCGTCCATATCGAACAGGAACAGCTTCATTTGCTTGATGCGATCCATAATTACGCTCCTAACAATTCCCGGATTTCCTTGGCAATGGTACATTCACCGGTAAAGGGGCAGCTTTCAAAGCTGCAATCCACCTCGATGAGTTTCGCTTCCTCGGTTTCCACCGCTACCATGCGGCTGTTGTCCAGGGTGCGGCAGTAGCCGCTGAAAAAGCTCTCTTTTTCCATATCATTCCTCGATCACACAGAAGCCCATGGGTTCTACACAGAGCCAGTCGGGGGCAAGGGATTTAAGATGATGGGCAAACAAAATCTTGCCTGCCGGGATCTCCCAACAATCCTTGCTGCGGTTTACATAAATCCTGACACGCTGGCCATCAGATTCTCTTGTAAAGCCGATCTGGCCGCCCTCTGCCCGGAAAAATTCCAGGTTGCCCAGACGCAGGGCAGGAGCGTTTTTCCGCAGCTGACCCAGTCCCCGGAAATGAGCCAAAAGGGTCTGATCCTCCTGACCCCAGGGGTAGGTGCGGCGGTTGAAGGGGTCTTTATGGCCCTCCATTCCGGTTTCGTCAGCATAGTAAAGGCTGGGAGCACCGGGCAGCATATACTGCAAAAAGCTTGCCATGAGAAGCCTTTCCTCAGCCAAGGCCCGGTCTTCTTTTGACAGATGCCGCTGAGCAAGAGCCTCCCGGCTACCGTCAAAATCGTCCACAAGAGCCGTTAAAATTCGGGGGGTGTCGTGTGTTCCCAACATATTCATATTGCAGGAGACCACCTGGGGCGGGTAGTTTTCCAAAATGGACATCACCGTTCCCTGCAGACCGTTACCATCGTCGGTGTTTCTCAGGAAATTCAAAATGGCGGTGCGGAAGGGGTAGTTCATACAGCTGTCCAGCACACCGTCCACAAAATACCGCCGCCTTATATCATATGCGATCTTATTGGAGGCGTCCTCCCAAACTTCTCCCATCAAAAGAGCATCGGGCTTCAGCTGCCGAATCCGTTTTTTGAGGAGAAGGACAAATTCGTTGGGCAATTCGTCCACCACGTCCAGACGGAAGCCGTCCGCACCCAAATTAAGCCAATGGGCCACCACGGAATCCTCATCGGAGATCACATAGCGGATAAAGGCAGGATCCATCTTTTTGACCGTGGGAAGGGTATCGAAATTCCACCAGCTTTCGTAGAGGTCGGGGTAGTGGTGGAAGGTATACCAGGACCGGTAGACTGAGCAGGGGTCCTGGTAAGCACCCTTGCCGCCGAAGGTGTTTTCCTTGTCAAAGTACAGGCTGTTGGAGCCGGTATGGGAATACACGCCGTCCAGCACCACCCGGATACCGTACTTATGGGCGGTTTCGCACAGAAAGGCGAAATCCTCTTCCGTACCCAGCATAGGGTCGGGGGTCTTATAGTCGCCTGTGTCGTAGCGGTGGCTGGAAAAGCTCTTACTGATGGGGTTCAGGTACAAAATCTCCACACCCAAGGAGGCAATATAATCCATTTTCTCCGCGATGCCCCGGAAATTGCCGCCATAGAAGTCGTTATTCAGCACCCGGCCGTCGGCCGTGGGCCGCCAATCCACTTCTTCATTCCAATGTTCGTGGACCGTATAGGGCCGGAGCTTGCCCGTCAGATCACATTCTCCGGCCTTATAAAATCGGTCGGGGAACACCTGATAGATCACCGCACCCTTGGCCCAGTGGGGGGTGGTAAAATCTTCCGGCACACAGCTTACCTGCCACATATCGCCTGCTTCCATATTGGTTTCATGGCCTGCCTTAAACAGGCGGAAACCCTTGCCGCTTTGGACAATATGGAAATAATAAAAGTAAAGGCCGCACGTCTTGAAGGAGATCTGTCCCCGGAACACATCATAAGCACCCAGCTTCTTTTCCTTTGATAGAGGGAAGCGGTGCAGTTCCTCGCCGTCCTCCCGGCACACAACGCACATAACCATGGTGGCTTCCACAGAAGAAGGTACGTGGATATGCAGCATACAGGGCTGATTGGGAACCAGCGTACCGAAGGGGTCTTTGAATTCTAACTTTTGAGAGTCAAATAAAATACGCATAGACACTCCTGAAAACAAGAATAGTATGATTTAATGATACGGCTTTTTAAAGAAATGTCAAGCCAAATCAGGTCGTATTTTACGGGTGATTCGGGAATCGCCCCTACATAATAAATTCCCCGGTTTGCTACTTTGCAAACCGGGGAAAGTGATTAACCTAACATTTTTTGGAACAGTTCCATATAGCGGGCAGCGGGTTTGTCCCAGCTGAAGTCCTGTTTCATATCCAGCTTCTGCAGAGCCTTAAAGCCTTCCCGGTCCTCCCGGTACAGCCGCAGGCAGTTTTTCACAGAGGCCATAAAGTCGTGGGCATTGTAGCTTTGGAAGGTAAAACCGAGGCCACCCTTGCCGTCCTGATCCACAGGGGGAACAGTATCCCGCAGACCGCCTGTGGCGTGGACCACAGGTACGGTGCCGTAACGCATGGCGTTCATCTGGCTCAGGCCGCAGGGCTCACTCTTGGAGGGCATCAGATAAATGTCGCCGCCGGCGTAGATCCGGGAGGCAAGAGGCAAATCAAAGGTGATCTGGGCACTGACCTTGTCGGGGAATTCCCGTGCCAGCTCCCGGAAGAAGTTTTCGAACATGGCATCGCCTGTTCCCAAAACAAGCAGCTGACAATCCTCTTCCCACATCAGCTGACGGGCAATGCAGCACAATAGATCCAGTCCCTTATGGCCTGCCAGCCGGGTTACCATGACCATCAGCGGCACATTGGGCTTCACGGGCAGACCCACCTCTTTTTGCAGGGCGGCCTTACAGGCGGCCTTGCCCCGAACAAAGGCTTTGGCACTATAGTGGGCGGGCAGAGCCGGGTCTGTTTCCGGGTTGAAGGTGTTTATATCAATGCCGTTGGTGATGCCGGTGAGCTTCCAGGCTGCTCCTGCCAGCACGGCGTCAAGACCGTGGGCATAGTAGGGATACATCAGCTCCCGGGCATAGCTTTCGGACACGGTGGTTACCATATCCGCAGTCTCAATAGCGGCCTTCATAAGATTCACCGCACCGCCCATATCGAACCGCTCCCGGTGCTCCCAGGGCAGTGCCAGCACGTCGTCGAAGAAGCTGCTGTGAGCCCAGCCCTGATATTCCACATTATGAATGGTGAACATGACCTTGGTATTGGGGAACAGGGGGGAATAGATCATTTTCAGGAAGGGCGGTACCGGTGCGGTCTGCCAGTCGTTACACTGGATCACGTCGGGGATAAAATCCAAAGCCACCAGTGCGTCCAGGCAGGCCTTGGAGAAGAAGGCGAATCGCTCGCAATCGTCCGGGTGGCCGTAGATCGCACCCTCCCGCAGGCCGAAATAGTACAGGTTGTCGATAAAATAGACCTGCACGCCATCGGCTCGGTTCATAAGCTTCATAACGCCTGCGTACTGCTGACGCCAGCTTAAGCCCACCTGAAACTGAGCGATTTGTTCTACTTGGTATTTGGGATTGTTTTTGATCTTCTGATAGTAGGGAAGAAACAGCACCACCTGGTTCCCGGGAATGCGGGATAGGGCAGAGGGCAGGGCTTCCATCACGTCGCCCAGGCCGCCGGACTTGATATAGGGGGCACCCTCCGATGCCAGAATGGCGATTTTCATACGATATCTCCTCGCTTGATGATAACAGGGTTATTGGGTGTGCCGATGAGCTTGGCTCCCGGCTGGACCACCACGTCCTTGTCCAAAATGGCACATTTCAGCTCGCAGTTTTCTCCGATGACAGTATCATTCATAATGACGCAGTCGTCGATCTGACAGCCTGCTCCCACGGATACGGTGCGGAACAAAACACAGTTGCGGACGGTACCTTCCAAAATGCAGCCGTCGGCCACGATGCTGTTTTCCACGCAGGAAGCTTCGCCGTAATAGGTGGGCACACGGTCCCGGACCTTGGTGTAAATGGGGTGGTTGGCGGAAAACAGGCTATGGCTTACCTCTCTGTCGATGGCAGCCAGGTTGCCCTGATAGTATTCCTCGGTGGATTCATTATATAAGGCAACACCGTCAAAGGGGTAGATGTTTACGGTCAGGTTCTGATTCTGATACTGACGCAGGACGAAGTCCCGCTCGAACCGATAGAGGTTTCTTGCGGTGGATTCCCGCACATGGTGGATCAGAAGCTCCCGGGAGATGACGAAAAGGCCCATGGACGCCAAATACTCAGGACCTGCGGCATAGTCCACCGCCATATCGGTGATCTCGCCATTTTCGTCCAGTGCAATGGCCATATCCAGCTGCTTTTTATTGTTGGCAACGCCGGCCTTCGTAATCACGGTGAGGTCCTTGCCGCTGGCGATATGGGCTTCCAGCACCTTGTGAAGGTCGATATTGCACAGCACGCCCGCGTCCGACAGCACCACGTATTCCTCGCTGCCGAATTCCAGATAGGACATGACGGAATTCAGGGCGTCCAGCTTGCCCCGGAAGGAGCTGCCGTGGGTGGAGGTGGAGTAGGGGGTCAGAAATTCCAGGCCGCCCTCCTGCAGCTCCAGGTCCCACTCTTCGCCGGAGCCGATGTGGTTCATCAACGACTGGTAGTTATAGCGGGAAATGATGCCGATCCGGCGGATACCGGAGCAGGTCATATTGGAAAGGGCAAAGTCGATCTGACGGTAACGGCCGCCAAAGGGCAGGGAGGCCATGGTACGCTTGTTGGTCAGCTCACCTAAGGAACTGTCGTAAATATTGGCGAAAATAATTCCCATTGCAGTCATTGCAGTTCCCTCCTTAGAGCATCTCTCCGGGCAGCAGCACCGTATTGGCCTCTACCCGGGCTTTTTTCTGGATCACGCTGATCTCCGGCTGGGTGCCATTGGGGAATGCACCGCCGACGACCGCTCCCTGACCCACAACACATTCCTCGCCCAAAATGGCGTGGCGGACAATGGCTCCCGGCTCGATCACCGCTCCGGGCATTACCACGGAGTCCTCCACCAAGGCATATGCACCGACGGTACAGCCGGTGGAAATGATGCTGTGGCGGACAGTTCCGTAAATTTCAGAGCCTTCGGCAATGAAGCAGTTGACGGTTTTTGCTTTTGCATCAATGTAGCTGGAGGGCAGGGCGTTATTCCGGGCGTAGATCCGGCCCTTATCGTCGCCGTGGAGCTTGAATACCGGGTCTTTGCCCAAAAGGTCCATATTCGCTTCCCACAGGGAATTGATGGTTCCCACGTCCATCCAGTAGCCGTCAAAGCGGTAGGCCATCAGCTTGTGGCCTGCGTTCAGAAGGTTCGGAATGATGTTTTTGCCGAAGTCGTTGCTGGAATTTGGGTCTTCCTCGTCGGCGATCAAAAATTCCTTCAAAACGCTCCAGTTAAATACGTAGATGCCCATGGAGGCGTTGGTGGATTTGGGCTTGGCGGGCTTTTCCTCAAATTCGTACACCGAGCCGTCGGGGTTGGTGTTCATGATGCCAAACCGGGAGGCCTCTGCCATGGGTACGTTTCGCACGGCGATGGTGCAGGAAGCACCGTTCTTTTCGTGGAAGGAGACCATGGCGGCATAGTCCATTTTATAAATGTGGTCGCCACCCAGCACCACTACGTATTCAGGGTCGTAGCGGTCGATGAAGTCCAGGTTTTGGTAGATGGCGTTGGCAGTACCCTTGTACCAGCCGCTCTTTTTGTCGTGCCGCTCGTAGGGGGGTAGCACCTGGGCACAGCAGTGGGATTTGTTCAGGCCCCAGGGCTGGCCGTTGCCAATGTATTCATTCAATTCCAGAGGCTGATACTGGGTCAAAATGCCCACAGTATCGATGCCGGAGTTGACGCAGTTGGACAGAGGAAAGTCGATGATGCGGTATTTGCCGCCGTAGGGTACGGCAGGCTTGGCAGTGTTCTCGGTCAGAACCTTTAACCGACTGCCCTGGCCGCCGGCCAGCAACATTGCGATACAACGCTTTTTCTGGAAGTACATAATACCATCTCCTGACATGTTTGGGTGTTAGTTATACAACTACTACTATAAGAATATCACATTTTGTCCTGTTAAGAAAGGGACATATTGGCTAAAATATCCTGGAGTTTTTGGTAGTTTTTACCAAAGGACGAAAACGGCGTTGGAGTGGATTTAGTGTTTTCTACGGAATTGAGGTCCTTTTCCAGCCAGACCAGACTGTGCAGGCGGCCAAACTTGTAGCCGCAGTCGGGGAAGGTGGCGATCTGGCGGTAGCCCAGGGCCTCGTGGAAGGCGAGGGAAATGCGGTTTTCCGAGGTTACAAGGGCGTAGAGCTTGCGGTAGCCCTGCTGTTTCAGGAGGGCTTCCAGGGCTTTGTAGAGCTTGGTGCCGATGCCTTTGCGGTGGGCATTGGGGTGTAAGTACACCGAGGCTTCCGCACACCAGCCGAAGGCGGCTCGCTCAAAGGGGGCACTGCCGTAGGCGTAGCCTAGGACTTGTCCATCTTCTTCCCACACAAGCCAGGGGAATTGTTTGGTATAGCTTTCGAAGCGGGCGGTAAATTCAGGAAGGGTGGGTACAGTATATTCAAAGCTATATGCGGTGTTTTCCACATAAGGGCCGTAAATGGCCAGCATTTGGGGTAGGTCTTTTGTTTGGGCAAGGCGAATGGACATGATTGCACCTCCATACTATATATAGAATATTGTACGATAAAGGTCGAAGTCGGTCAAGAAAAATGCAAAAGCTTGACAAGGGAATTTTTAGGGGTTAAAATGGCGGTAGTTTTATTCTAAACGAAAGGAGATAAACCATGGACGCTGGCAATAGTGGCAGTATACCGGGTCGAAGTAGATACCGTCGGCGGCTGTGGCTCCGACGCTAAAACCCTGTATGCTTGCCTCCAATTTTTAGGAAAGGAGCAGGCAAATGGCAGAGCGTTTTGAAATTTTAGAGAAAACACTGATCCAAATGCTGGAGGAGAAGAAATATACCACCCTCCGGGATATTTTGGAAACCATGAATCCCAGCGATATTGCTGAGATCTTTACGGATTTGGAGGAGCGGCAGATTCCGTTGCTGTTCCGGCTGCTGCCCAAGGAGTTGGCGGCAGATACCTTTGTGGAAATGGACCCTGAGGAGCAGGAGGTGCTGATCCGGGGCTTTTCCGATAACGAATTAAAAGAAGTGGTGGACGAGCTGTTCGTGGACGATGCGGCAAGCTTGGTGGAGGAGATGCCCGCCAATGTGGTCAAAAGGATCCTTAAGCAGGCTGATCCGGAAATGCGGCGGTCCATCAATCAGATCCTAAGGTATCCGGACAACTCCGCAGGCTCAATGATGACCACCGAGTATGTTTCCCTGCGGCCCAATATGACCGTTGAGGAGGCGATTCTGCGGATTCGCCGGCAGGGTGTGGACAAGGAGACCATTTACACCTGCTATGTTACCAAGGACAGGACTCTTTTGGGTATCGTTTCTGTGAAGGATCTGTTGCTGGCCGAGGACGATGAGACCAAGGTTAGCGATATTATGTTAACCAATATCATATCCGTTACCACCCTCACTGACCAGGAAGAGGTGGCAAAGATGTTCGACAAGTACGACTTCCTTGCCCTGCCGGTGGTGGACAATGAGAACCGTATGGTGGGTATCGTAACCTTCGACGACGCTATGGACGTTTTGAAGGAAGAGGCCACCGAGGATATGGAGATCATGGGCGGTATGCTACCCTCTGAAAAGACGTATCTCAAAAGCTCCGTATGGGAGCTGTTTAAGAACCGAATTCCCTGGCTGGTGCTGCTGATGGTGTCGGCCACCTTTACCGGCATGATCATTACCGGCTTTGAGGGGGCTTTGGCGGCTCAGGTTGCATTGACTGCCTTTATTCCCATGCTGATGGGTACGGGCGGTAACTCCGGTGCTCAGTCCTCAGTTACGATCATTCGTGCTTTAAGCCTGGACGAAGTGGATATCTCCGACCTGCCCAAGGTCATTTGGAAGGAGCTGAGGACGGCACTGCTCTGCGGTATCGCTCTGGCAGTTGTCTGCTTTGCCAAGATCTGGCTGGTGGACAAGCTGATGCTGGGTAACGAGGACATTACCCTGATGGTAGACCTGGTGGTAAGCCTTGCGTTGCTGGTTACGGTGTTGGCGGCAAAGCTGGTGGGTGCGGCACTGCCCATGCTGGCAAAGCTGGTCAAATTAGACCCTGCTGTGATGGCAAGCCCCTTCATTACCTCCATCGTGGACGCACTTTCTCTGCTGGTTTACTTCCTGTTCGCAAGAATGTTACTCAATGTATAAAGAAAGCCTGCTGCAACTTGCAGCAGGCTTTTTTCGTATGATGATGTAGGGAGCGGATATATCCGCTCCGCGGAACGGATAAATCCGTTCCCTACAAAGGCCATTGGGAGATTATTTGCCTCTGGTGATGAGGTAGGTGATGAGGTTTTCTAAGAACGGATTTTGGCCGGGCAGGGTGTGGAGGGTGTCGATGGCCCGGTGGGACAAAAATACCACCATTTCTTTGGCCTTATCTAAACCCAAAAGGGTTACGTAGGTACTCTTTTCGTTCTTATCGTCGCTGCCCACGGGCTTGCCCAGCTCCTCGGTGGTGGAGGTTACGTCCAGCACATCGTCCTGAATCTGGAAGGCAAGTCCCACATCGGAAGCGATTTGTTTGACAGCGGCTTGCTGACTTTCGTCCGCACCTGCTAAAATCGCACCGATGCCCATGGCCGCTTCAATGAGAGCTCCGGTTTTATTCCGGTGGATAAATTCCACGGTCTCCAGGTCTACCTTTTGATGCTCCGATTCAATGTCCACGGTTTGACCGCCCACCATACCGTAGATGCCGGATTTGGCCGCCAAAAGCTGCAAAGCCTTGGCGGTTCTTTCGCTCAGCTCCAGGCTGAAGGCAGAGGCAGCGGTTTCAAAGGCAAAGTTCAGCAGGGCGTCCCCTGCCAGAATGCCCATGGTCTCACCGTAGACCGCGTGGGTGGTCTTTCTGCCCCGGCGGTACTCGTCATTGTCCATGGCAGGAAGATCGTCGTGGATCAAAGAGTAGTTATGGATCATCTCGATGGCGGCCATAAAGGGCTCAATCACCGCGTCCTTGCCCCCAAACAGCCGGTAGATCTCCTGCATCAGCATGGGACGCAGCCGCTTTCCACCGGCAGCCATACCGTAATTCATAGCCTCCAAAACGGTCTTTTGGGGGCCTTCCACAGCCGGCAAGAATTTTTCGATAATTTTCTCAATTTCCGCAGTTTTTGCGGAGAGTTCCTGCTGAAAGTCCATAGAAAATACTCCTTTTCGGAAAAGGGCGTGTTGCAAAGTACAACACGCCCAAAAATTACACTCATTATGGGCGATTCGTGAATCGCCCCTACGGAGGCTATCGATAATGCGTAGATTCCTCGGCTACGCTCGGAATGACGCGGGGTTGCGGACGAAAAGTGAATCGCCCCTACGATCCTTTTATTTGACCAGCAGCTCAGCGATCTGAATGGCGTTGGTGGCAGCACCCTTACGGACCTGGTCGCCACAGCACCACAGGCTGATACCGCACTCGTCGGTCAGATCCCGGCGGATACGGCCTACGAAGACGATGTCCTGATCGGTGGTCTCCAAGGGCATGGGGTAACGCTTGGCGTTCAGATCGTCCACCAGCTTACAGCCGGGAGCCTTGGCGATCACTTCCCGAACCTGCTCCACGGTTACCTTCTTGTCAAAGTGGCAGCTGACGGAAATGGAGTGGCTGCGGACAACGGGCACACGGACACAGGTGCAGGTAACGTTCAGTTCCGGCAGGTGCATGATCTTTCTGCCCTCGTTCTGCATCTTCATTTCTTCGCTGGTGTAGCCCTCATAGGCATCGCCGCCGATCTGGGGGATCAGGTTATAGGCGATCTGATAGGGGAACACCTTGGGTTCGTAGGTCTCACCCTTGGCAAGAGCTTCCACTTCGCTCATCAGCTCCACAGGGCCTTCTGCACCGGCACCGGATACTGCCTGATAGGTAGAAGCAGTCATGGAGCGAATGGGGGAGAGGCTGTTCAGGGCATTCACCGCAGTTACCGTGATGATGGTGGAGCAGTTGGGGTTGGAGATAATGCCGTTATGCCAGGAAACGTCCTCGGGGTTGACCTCGGGAACGATCAGAGGCACCTTGGGGTCCATACGGAATGCGGAGGAGTTATCCACAAAAACCGCACCGGCCTTCACAATGGCGGGAGCAAACTTCTTGGCGATGTCATTTTCTGCAGCACCCAGCACGATGTCCACGCCCTCGAAGGCTTCATCGCAGGCCAGCTGGATCGTTACGTCTTCACCCTTGAACTTCAGGGTCTTGCCTGCACTTCTGGCACTGGCCAGAGGGATCAGCTTACCCACAGGGAAATTCCGCTCCTGCAGAATCTTGATCATTTCCTGTCCTACGGCACCGGTGGCACCCAGAACAGCAACGGTATACAGTTTCATAGAAATTACCTCCAATTATTTTACAAAGCTATCATAAAGGACCCGGATCGCATTCTGGTAATCCTTGTTATCCACACCGAAGATGATGTTCAGCTCGTCGGGGCCCTGATTGATCATACGGATATTGATGCCCGACTGACCCAGTGCCGCAAAGATCTTACCGGAAACACCGGGACGGAAGGCCATCTGATGGCCAACAGCCGTTACAATGGCGATCTGGTCGTGAACGGTGATGTCATCGGGGGCGATGTCATTCTGAACGTCTGCAAGCAGACTGTACAGGTGGGGGGCAAGAGTGGCGGTGGGGATCACGAAGGACACATTGTCGATGCCGTTGGGTACGAAGTCCACGGAGATGCCGTGCTTTTCAAACACGGTCAGGATCCGACGCAGAATGCCAACCTGACTGGTAAGACCTCTTTTGAATACGGTGATGATGGAAAAATCCTTCTTGCCGGTGATGCCGGTGATGATCCGGTTGGGGTCAATCTCGGTTTCAAAATGTCCCTTGATCATGGTGCCGGGGGCGGCAGGATCGTTGGTATTGCGAATGTTCAGCGGAATGTTCTTTTCCCGGACCGGGAAGATCGCACCCTCGTGCAGCACGTTTGCACCGGCGAAAGCCAGCTCGCGGAGCTCGTCATAGGTGATCTCGGGAATGGGCTTGGGATCGTCTACGATCCGGGGGTCAGCCATCAGGATACCGGATACGTCGGTCCAGTTCTCATACACGGAAGCGTCCAGTGCGGCGGCGGCCAAAGAGCCGGTGATATCACTGCCGCCACGGGAGAAGGTGCGGATACTGCGGTCGGACATAATGCCGTAGAAGCCGGGGGTTACGATGCCCTTGCCGTGGTACTTGGTCTTCAGAGCCTTATAGGAGGCCGCTTCGTCTACGGTACCGTCGATATTAAAGAAGATCCAGTCGGTGGCGTCCACGAACTGGAAGCCCAAAAATGCGGCCATCAGCTTGGCGGAGAAATACTCGCCACGGCTGGCCATTTCGTCCTGAGAAATGCTCTTGGCGTCCAGCTTTTTCTTTAGCTCGGCAAACTCCTGCTCCAGGTCCAGGTCAATGCCCAGTTCGTCCCGGATCTCCAGATACCGGGAGGTGATCAGCTCAAAGACCGGGTTGCAGTCCACACCGTACTGGATATGGGCGTGGCACAGGTACAGAAGGTCGGTGATCTTATGGTCGCTGCTGTCCCGCTTGCCGGCGGCGGAAACGATGACCACCTTACGCTCGGGGTCAGACAGGATAATATCTCTTACTTTGCGGTACTGTCCGGCATCTGCCATGGAAGAACCGCCAAATTTTACAACTTTCAGCATAAGTACTCCTCTTTTTCTTAGAAATCGCTTACATTTATCGCTGCGATAAAGGCGGTGGGGTTACGCTTCCGCCAGGCGTGGATCTCGGAAACGGATACGGGCCCCACGATCACAGCGTCGCCCCAGGCTTCCTGCTTGTTGTCTTCCAGCCAGCTGTCGGTGCAGCCGCTGACGTAGTAGGTCAGGGTATCGTCATTGACGGCGGATACCTTTGCACCGTAGGGGGCGTAGAAGCCTCTGCCCAACAATACGTCCGCACAGTCCTGCACAACATTGTATGCGGTGGGGTAGCGGCCTGCTCCCTGACCGAAGAAGCTCATACGGCCGGAGGACTCGCCTACGAAGGTGATGAGGTTGTAGTTCTTGGGGATCGCGGATTCCGGCTCGCCCACGGGAAACAGGGTGGGCTGGACATAGGCAGAGAGTTTACCGTTTTCGTACTTGCCGGTGGACACCAGCTTGCACACAAGACCGTGAGCTTTGAAGTTCTCCACGTCCTCAGCACGAATGGTGCTGATACCGGCGGCGGGGACGGAGTCCGTATTCAAAGAAAGACCGAAGGCAATGTTGGAAGACAGGATCAGCTTGTGCCAGGTGTCGATGCCCTCCACGTCGGTGGTGGGGTTTGCCTCGGCATAGCCCAGTGCCTGTGCCTGGGAAAGGGCATCGGCATAAGTAAGATCGCGGGTGGTCATGGAGTCCAGAATGTAATTGCAGGTGCCGTTCATAATGCCGCCAACGCGGGTCAGTTTCTGCATTCTGCGGGCTCTTTCCAACTCGCTGAGCCAACCGATACCGCCGCCTACTGCTGCGGTGCAGCGGAAGCAGACACCCTTGGCTTCCGCCAGGGGGATCAGCTCGTCATAGAAGGTGGCAACCAGGGCCTTATTGGAGGTAACGATGTTCTTGCCGGCCTCAATGGAAGCCTTGACGAATTCGTAGGCAGGGTGCAGGCCACCCATGGCCTCCACCACCGTATCGATGGTTTCATCGTTCAGAAGACTTTGAAAATCCTTTGTAACCTCTGCATCGGGCAGTGTAATGTCCTCAAGACATACAACCTTTGCTACCTGCATATCTGTGCGATTTGCGGTCAGGTCGTAAACACCACGGCCAACAACGCCAAATCCAAGCAAACCAATTCGCATCTGTTTCGTCCTCCTAAATGTTTTTCTGTTGAAAACACTTGCTTTTTTAATTTAAACAGTATATCATATACCCACTGAAATTGCAATAGTATCAAAAAACAAGTTTTTGCGGGTTTTGGCCCCGGATTTGTGCATTTGGTAGAAGGAGTCGTTATGAAGTATCAGTCCACAAGAAGTTCAGCATACACCGTTGACAGTGCTCAGGCAGTTTTGGAGGGTTTAGCACCCGATGGCGGCCTGTTTGTGCCTGTGAGCTTGCCCCAGTTTGATGCGGCCGCCTGTTTGAAGCAGGATACCATGGGTATGGCAAAGATGATTTTATCTAGCCTGCTTCCTGATATTGAAGGTATGGAGAAGCTGGTGGAGCGGGCTTATACCGGGAAATTCCAGACCGCGGAGCTGACCCCTACGGTGGATACGGGAAAATTTACGGTACTGGAGCTGTTCCGGGGTCCTACGTCCGCATTTAAGGACGTGGCACTGTGCATGCTGCCCCAGCTTTTGACCGCGGCAAAGAGTCAGAAGAATATGGAAGAGGATATTATGATCCTGACTGCCACCTCCGGTGATACCGGAAAGGCGGCGTTGGCCGGTTTTCAGGACGTGCCCGGGGTGAAGATCTGCGTGTTTTATCCCCACGGCGGCGTATCCAAGGTCCAGCGGGCTCAGATGGTTACCCAAGAGGGCAATAATGTGTTTGTCTGTGCGGTCAAGGGCAATTTTGACGATGCTCAGACCGGCGTGAAGAACATCTTCGCCCAGGCTGTGGACGGTGCTTTGCCCGGAAGCAAGGGTTACCGTCTGTCCACCGCAAATTCCATTAACATCGGCCGTTTGGCACCCCAGGTGGTGTACTATTTTAAGGCCTACAAGGATCTGCTGGAGAGAGGGCAGATCGCTATGGGCGACAAAGTGAATTTCTCCGTGCCTACAGGTAATTTTGGCGATATTCTGGCGGGCTATCTTGCCAAGAAACTGGGCCTGCCGGTGGGTATGCTGGTTTGTGCTTCCAATGCAAACAATGTGCTGACGGACTTTATCCGTACCGGTACTTACGACAGAAGAAGACCCCTGCATAAGACCATTTCTCCGTCCATGGATATTTTGGTGTCCTCCAATCTGGAGCGACTGCTGTACTTTATGTCCGGGGATACGGAGCTGGTTGCAGGTCTCATGGGCAAGCTGAATCAGGAAGGCGTTTACACTGTTCCGGAAGACTTGAAAAATGCCATTAACGCGGAATTCTGGGCCGGCTGCTGCGACGATGAGGCTGCCCGGAAGACCATCGCAAAGGTGTTCAAGGAGCAAAAGTATCTCTGCGATACCCACACCGCTGCCGGTTGGGCGGTTGCGGAAGATTATGTAAACCAAACCGGAGATACGCGGCCCATGGTGGTGCTGTCCACGGCGTCGCCCTACAAGTTCCCGGCGGCGGTACTGTCCAGCATTGAAAAGGTAGAAGAGATCGACGAGTTCCGGCAGATGGATATTCTGCAGGAAAAGACCGGTGTGGCTATTCCTGCGAACCTTTTGGGCTTGGAGCAGAAGAAAGAGCGGCATACTGATGTGATCGAAAAGGATCAGATGCTGGCCTTTGTGAAAGAAAAGGGCGAAAGATAAATATAGAGGGTACGCTGCGGCGTACCCTTTTCGTTTGCAATCTTGCTGCAGATGTGGTATCATACGAAAAAAGGAAAGGAGGAGAATCGTGGATCAGACGTATTTGCATGTTTTTGTGGCGATACTGCGTTGGGTGGCACCGATCGTAACGGTGGTTTTGCTGTTTCGGTGTATTAAGCCCCTGCTTACCTTCCGCAGAGAGCCGGAGATCTGGGCCTGGCTCTGTCTTTCCGGAGGAAAAAAGCTGCCCATTACCCACTGGGAGAATGTGATCGGTCGCAGCAAACGCAGCGATATTGTGATCGAGGTGCCGACGGTTTCCCGTACCCACGGTGTTCTGACCCGGTATGATGACGGCAGCTGGACCATTGCTGACCGGGACTCCTCCGGCGGTATTTTGGTAAACGGCAAGAAGATCAAGCATATCCGTGCTCTGCAGAATGAGGATATTATCTCCATCGGTGGGGTGGAAATGACCCTGCAGCCCATCTCCAAAAAGCAGGAGCAGAAGTTGGCCCAAATTCGCACCAAGGCTTCCGGTTTTATGACGAGCCTGAGTAATGTACTGCTTTTGACCGTGTTTCAGATCCTGTGTGCCATCGCCTTTTTGCTGGGCGGCAAGCAGGAGACGGCACAGTCCGTCCTGTTGGGCTTTGGCGGTATTATGTTCTGCCAATGGGCGTTACTTTTATTCTACGTGTGTATCCGCAGGACCTCCTTTGAGATAGAGACCATCGCCTTTTTCCTGACCACCATGGGTATGGCGGCCATCGCTACGGTGGCACCCGGGGAGGCGGTCAAGCAGCTGATCGCCATGGTACTGGGGCTTGCTATCTTCCTGTTTGTGGGCTGGTCGCTACGGGATCTGGAGAGAGCCAAGGTTGTCAGGTATTTTGCCGGTCTTGCGGGCATTGGTTTTCTTCTGATCACGCTCCTGTTCGGTCAGGAGTATTACGGTGCAAAAAACTGGCTGGTGATCGGCTCGTTCTCCATTCAGCCCTCGGAATTTTCCAAGGTATGCTTTGTGTTTGTGGGTGCATCTACCATGGACCGGCTGGTGAAAAAGAGAAACCTGTTTTTGTTCATCGGCTATTCTGTGTTGATCTGCGGCTGTCTGGCTCTTATGAACGATTTCGGTACGGCTATGATCTTCTTCGTGGCCTTTTTGGTGATCGCGTATCTCCGTTCCGGCAATTTGGGAACGGTGGGTCTTGCACTCACGGCTTTGGGCTTTGCGGCGGTGCTGATTTTGAAGATCGCCCCCCACGCCCTGCGGCGGTTTGACTCCTGGCGGCATATTTGGGAGAATCCCTCCACCACCGGCTGGCAGCAGACTCAGGCACTGATGTGTATGGCGTCCGGCGGATTTTTAGGACTGGGAGCAAGCCGGGGCTATATGAAGCATATTTTTGCCGCGGATTCCGACGTGGTGATCGCCACCCTTTCCGAGGAGTGGGGTCTTTTGATGGTGCTTCTTATCGTGGCGGCACTGGTGGGTCTTGCCCTGTTCAGCCTGCGGTCGGCCTCCATGGGCCGCAGCAGCTTTTACACCATCGGTGCTTGTACCGCATCGACCATTATGCTGGTGCAGGCGATCCTGAATGCCCTGGGCACGGTGGATCTTTTGCCTTTGACGGGCATTACGTTCCCGTTTTTGTCCAACGGCGGCTCCAGTATGATGTGCTCCTGGGGCTTGCTGGCCTTTATCAAGGCTGCCGACACCCGGCAGAATGCCAGCTTTGCGGTGCGGCTCAATAGGGTAGAGCGACAAATCTGAACCCGCCCGAAAGCGGCGGATTTTGGCACTTTTCGCCCCATTGATCCTCGCAAGGCACAAAGCCTTGCTTCGTTCCAATAGAACAAAAATCATCCAAAATCTTCTCGCTTTCAGGTCGAAGATTTTACAAAGAGAGGGTTTTTGTTCTATCGAGGCAAAAACGCAGCAAATACTGGGTTTGTATTTGCGAGTATTTTAACGATGATAGAGCAATAAACCGTCCTTTGTAAAACGAGTTCGGATTTGTTGCTCTACCCTAAGGGGGGTGGACGAGCTTGAATAGAATTGCAAGACGGGCAGGGGTACTCCTGCTTTTGGCTCTGCTTCTGATTGGCGGTATCGTTTTGTTTGTGGTGGAATTCTCTGCCAAGGCGGGCTCCTGGGTGGTTTTTCCCGGCTCGCCCCATGTGTATAATGGCGGCAATATCGGCTGCGGCACTGTCGTTGACAGGGAAGGCGTGATCTTGCTGGAATTAAACGATCAGCGGGCCTACAGCAAGTCCGATGCTTTGCGGAAGTCCACCGTTCACTGGCTGGGCGACCGTAGCGGCAGTGTGGACGCTCAGGCACTTGCCAGCCATTCCCATGAGCTGGTGGGTTTTGATCTGCTCAACGGCATCTATAGTTATGGAGAAAGCGGCAGTGTTGCTACACTGACCCTGTCCGCCCAGGCACAGATGGCGGCACTGGAGGCTCTGGGGAATTACCGGGGCACGGTGGCGGTTTACAATTACAAAACGGGACAAATCCTCTGTGCGGTTACCACGCCCGCCTTTGATCCGGATAATGCTCCTGTGTTTGACGAGGAGAATCCTCCGGAGGAATACAAGGATCTTTACTGGAACAAATTTACCCAGTTCCACTATGTTCCCGGCTCGATCTTTAAGGTGGTTACTTTGGCCGCCGTGGTGGAGGCCAAGCCGGAGATTTTGGAGAAGACCTTTACCTGTAAGGGAAGCTACGTTTTAGAGCCGGACAAGATCACCTGCGAGATCCCCCATGGGGAGCAGAATGTGAAAACGGCCTTCAAAAACTCCTGCAATTGTGCCTTTGCCCAGATCGTTCTGGAGCTGGGCGGCGATACGCTGCAGGAGTGTGTGGAGCAGTTTCAGGTTACAGAAAGCGTAAACTTTGACGGCATTACCACTGCAAAGGGAAATTTCCTGTCCACCGATGTGGCTCAGGTCAGTGCCGCCTGGGCGGGCATCGGTCAGTACAATGATGAGATCAATCCCTGTGCCTTTTTGACCTTTATGGGGTCCATCGCAAACGGCGGTCAGGGCGTTGAGCCCTATATCGTCAAGGAGATCTCCGGCACGTACCACGCAAAGACTCAAAAGCGGGATAGGATCATGTCGGAGGATACGGCAAAGCTACTGACAGAGTATCTGCGGAACAATGTGGAAAATAAGTACGGCGACGGCAATTTCCCCGGTATGACGGTCTGTGCCAAGACCGGCACGGCAGAGGTGGGCGGCGGCAAAAAGCCCAACGCCATGCTGGCGGGATTTGTAACCGACGAAGCAACACCCTGGGCGTTCATCGTCTGCGTGGAGGACGCTGGCTACGGCGGACAGGTATGTCTGCCCATCGCGTCCAAGGTGCTGGCTGCCTGTAAGGAACATGTTGGATAACAAAAACAGCGGAGTGATCTTTCACTCCGCTGTTTTACTTAATCGGTAAGGGTTTGAATGTGTTTTTTCAGGGCTTCAAAGGACTGGTCGCTGATGGCGTGTTCTAATTTGCAGGCGTCCTCCGCGGCAACCTCCGGGTCAACACCCAGTGAAACCAAAAGCCGGGTCAGCACCGTATGCCGTTCATAGATCTTTTGGGCTACGGACAGTCCCTTTTCCGTCAGAGTGATGAAACCGTCCTTATCTACGGTGATAAACTCCCGGGACTTCAATACGCCCACAGCCCGGCTGACGCTGGGCTTGGAGTAACCCATATATTCGCTGATGTCGATGGAACGCACCTTGCCCCGCTGCTGCTGCAGTACGTGGATACTTTCTAAGTACATTTCGCCGGACTCGTGAATGTTCATGAAGCACACTCCTTATCACTGATGGATACAGTATAGCACAAAATTTCCCCCTATGCAATGCCCGAAAAATATGTATGCCCCGGATATCGGGGCATTGGACTTACTGCAGACCCTGCTCGTAAGCCTCGATCATCTTCTTGACCATCTGGCCGCCCACGGAACCGGCCTCACGGCTGGTCAGGTGGCCGTTGTAACCGTTGGTCAGGTTAACGCCGACCTCAGAAGCAGCCTGCATCTTGAAACGGTCCATAGCTTCCCGTGCCTGGGGAACATTGATCTGGTTGTTGTTCTTCATGATTTTTCTCTCCTTTTCGCTTTCTTCGGAAAGAGCACTTTCCGAAGAAAGTACTTTTCTTTCCGCAAACATAGCTTTGCCCCTTAGAGAGAAAATATAAATGTTTCTTTTCGGAAATTGACGCAAAAATTGGAAAAAGCGGAGCAAAGCTCCGCTTTTTATATATTTAATCGGAATAACGGCGGGCACCAATGAAGCGTTCGGCATAATAGTCGCCGCCCATGTACCGTTCCACAACGGATTCCTTGGAGCTGCTGACGGCGATAAAGTTATTGTTTCCGGTGTAGATGCCTACGTATTCTGTTTCACCGGGGTTTTCTAAGTAGAAGAACACCACGTCGCCCGGTTGCAGGAACTCCTTGGGGACTTCTGTGCCATAAGTAAACTGACTGTCGATGTCCCGGGGTGCGGCAATATCGCACTGACGGAAGCAATAGTAGATCAGGCCCGTGGTATCAAAACCGTCGGGGCCGGAGCCTGCGAAGGTCTCGGGCTTGCCCAGAGTGGCTTTTGCCGCGGTAACGATCTTCTGACCCAAGGTACTGTCATACTCGGGAGCGACCACAGGCTTGTCCTCTTCCGGTTCTGTGGTTTCCTCAGTAGTTTCTTCGGTGGTTTCTTCAGTTGCCTCGGTGGTTTCCTCGGTAGATTCTGTGGTCTCTTCGGTAGTCTCTTCAGTGGTTTCCTCCGTGGTTTCTTCCGTCGTTTCCTCGGTGGTTTCAGAGGTTTCTAAAAGGGAGGTCTCCGGTGTGGATTCAGGCGGCACATCGCCCTCGCTGCAGGACTTACTCAGAAGAATGACGCCCACAACGATAACAGCCAGCAAAAGAATCCAAAAGCAAACCCCAAGCCAGTTGATGCGTTTGCGTTTTTTTGATTCATATTTACCTTTTTTCATAGTTTTATCCTCCTTGGTTGGGATACGCACATTATATCATAAAAAACAGAAAATGCAAACCTGTGGCAGCGGGCAATATGTGAAATGCCCTTACAGCTAGATGATCGATCGACCGAAGCGGAACGGATAAATCCGTTCCCTACGGGTTCTATCGGGGGTGCGGAGGGAGCGGACCGTCGAGGACACCGATCCCTACATTGAAAGAAGCGACAAAAAGCGGCACTCTTCTGAGTGCCGCTTAATCCTTTATTCAGCCAGGGAAGCGGCCATAACCGCCTTGATGGTGTGCATGCGGTTTTCTGCCTCGTCGAAGACGATTGACTGAGGACCTTCGAAGACCTCGTCGGTAACCTCCATGCAGTCAAGGTTGAAGGTTTCGCCCATCTTCTTGCCGATGGTGGTGTTCAGGTCGTGGAAGGCGGGCAGGCAGTGCATAAACTTGCACTGAGGGCCGGCCATGTCCATCAGCTCCTGGGTTACCCGGTAGGGCGACAACTCACGAATTCGGTAGCTCCAGGTGTGCTCCGGCTCGCCCATGGATACCCAAACGTCGGTGTAGATCACATCAGCACCCTGGACGGCCGTCTTGGGGTCGGTGATGAACTCCAGAGTCGCACCGGTCTCGGCGGCGATGGCCTGACAGGTGGCGATCAACTCCTTATTGGGGAAGTAATCCTCCGGAGCACAGGCCACAAAATGCATACCCATTTTGGCACAGCCCACCATCAGGGAGTTACCCATATTAAAGCCTGCATCACCCATAAACACCAGCTTTTTGCCCTTCAGTTCACCAAGGTGTTCCCGGATCGTCAGAAAGTCCGCCAGGATCTGGGTGGGGTGGAATTCGTTGGTCAGGCCGTTCCAGACGGGAACGCCTGCGTACTTGGCAAGGTCCTCCACGATTTTCTGGCCGAAGCCACGGTATTCAATGCCGTCGTACATTCTGCCCAGTACCCGGGCAGTATCGGCAATGCTCTCCTTCTTGCCCATCTGAGAGCCCACAGGGCCAAGATAGGTGCAGTTCATACCCAAGTCATAAGCGGCTACCTCAAAGGCACAGCGGGTACGGGTGGAGTCCTTTTCAAACAGAAGAACTACGTTCTTGCCCTGGCACAGCTTGTGGGGGATACCGGCCTTTTTCTTGGCCTTGAAATCTGCGGCCAGGTCCAGCAGGTGTCCGATCTGCTCGCTTGTCAGGTCTAAAAGTTTCAGAAAATGCTTGTTTTTCATAATGGACCTCACTTACAAAACTTTTGCCAGGAAGGACTGCAGGCGTTCACTCTTGGGGCTGCTGAACAGCTCCTCGGGAGCTCCTTCTTCGGTAATGATGCCTTCGTCCATAAACAGAACGCGGTTGCTTACCTCTCTGGCAAAGCCCATTTCGTGGGTTACCACGATCATGGTCATACCCTTCTTCGCCAGCGACTTCATAACGTCCAAAACTTCACCGACCATTTCGGGGTCCAGGGCGGAGGTGGGCTCGTCAAAGAGCATCACTTCCGGATCCATACACAGGGCCCGGACAATGGCCACACGCTGCTTCTGACCGCCGGAGAGCTGGTTGGGATAGGCATCTGCCCGATCAGCCAGGCCTACACGATCCAATAGGTCCATAGCCTTTTCTTCTGCCTGCTCCTTGGTCATCTTCTTCAGCATGACAGGAGCTAAAGTCAGGTTGTTCAGCACTGTCAGGTGAGGGAACAGATTGAACTGCTGGAATACCATGCCCATTTTCTGCCGGTGCAGATTTAAGTTTACCTTTGCACCTGTCAGGTTCACACCGTCAAATTCGATGACACCGTCGGTGGGGGTTTCCAGCAGATTCAGGCAACGCAGGAAGGTGGATTTACCGGAACCGGAGGCACCGATGACACACACAACGTCGCCCTTGTAAATATCCACATCGATGCCTTTGAGTACCTCAAGCTTGTCAAAATTCTTTTTAAGATTTCTGACGCGGATCACTGCGTCAGAAGCGGTCATATTCTTATTTTCCATCACTCTTACGCAGCCTCCTTTCAAAAATTGCCAACAGCCGGGTGATGCCCACAACCAGGATCAAATACACCAACGCCAAAATAATAATCGGATTGATGGCATCGGCGGTCTTGTTGCGGATATTGGTAGCGGCCTTGGTGATATCCACCACTGCCACATAGCCGGCAACGGAGGTCTCTTTCAACAGGGCGATCATTTCGTTGCCAATGGCAGGGAGAATGTATTTGATAGCCTGGGGCAGCACGATTTTTGCCATGGCCTGACCCTTGGACAGGCCAAGACTGCGGGCGGCCTCCATCTGACCCTTATCCACAGCATTGATACCGCTGCGGATCAGCTCTGCCATATAGGCACCGGAGTTGACGCCGAAAGCCAAAATAGCAACGGGGGTGCCGTTTCTGGCAGAAGCGAAAATCACGAAGAAAAAGGCAATCAACAGTACTGTTACCGGAATACCCCGGATCACCGTGGTATACAGGTCGCAGAGCCAGTTGAAAAATCGCAGCTTTTTATTGCCCTCGCAGAAGTACTTGATAATGGCAATCAAAGTGCCGATGACCACACCAATCGCCAAGGCACCAAAGGTGATGATCAGTGTGGTCTTCAGACCGTCCACCAACCACATATAGCGGTTATCTGTGAGGAATGTTTCTTGTAATTTGTCTAACCAACTCATTTATTCTTTTCCTTATACTGTATTTTAAAAATCCAAGCAGCTCCGCGTTTTCACGCGGAGCCGCATAGGAACGATCCTGTGATCAGGGCTTCATGTAGGTTTCGCCGTAGGTGTCGAAAATGCTCTGAATAGTGCCATCTTCGATCAGTCCGGTGAGGATCTTATCGATCTCGGCTACCAGATCCTCGGAGCCGAAAGCAAAGGCAAAGGCATAGGGCTCTTCGGTCAGCTTCTCGTCCAGGATCACCAGGTCGGCGTTGCCCTCGGTCATCTGAATAGCGGTCAGATTGTCAACAACCCAGGCATCTACCTTGCCGGTGGTCAAAGCGGCCAGTGCGTCTGCGTTTGCATTGTAAGCCTGGTACTTGATGTTCTCGTCCTGGCAGCCGGTCTCAGCGGTGGTGCCGGTCTGTACGGAAACAGTCTTGCCTTCCAGGTCAGCCTTTCCGGTGATAGTGCTGTCGGCATCAACTACGATCACCTGTGCGGCGTTGTAGTAGGGAACGGTGAAGAGCATATTCTTCTTGCGGGATTCGTTGGCGGTGATGCCGGACATACCGCAGTCATACTTTGCAGTCTCAATGCCAACCAGAACGGTATCGAAGTCCATCTGAGCGATTTCCAGTTCCACGCCCAGTTCTTCGGCGACCAGTTCCAAAATGTCCACTTCAATACCGACGACTTCGTTGCCTTCCAGAGACTCAAAGGGAGGGAAGTCGGGGCTGGTGGCAACGGTCAGCTTGCCGGCGGTCTTGACCTGCTCCAGGGTTACACCCTTGGCACTGCTGCCGCAGGCTGCGAAGCAGGCGGCGATCATAAGTACGGACAATACAAGTGCAATAATCTTTTTCATAATGGTTTTCTCCTTACTTTAATAAATTTTTGACATAAGATATTTGTTTATTTACAGAGGGGACGGAAGTGCCGCCCTCGCTGATTCTCTTTTCCACACAGGTGGCAAGATCGATCTCGTGGTAGAGGTCTTCTCCAAACAGGTCGCTGAAGGCCTTATATTCGGAAAGAGGAAGATCTTCCAAAACCGTGTTTTCTTTGATACACTTGGCAACCAGCTGACCGGAGATCTTATAGGCACTGCGGAAGGGAAGACCCTTCTTAACCAAGTAGTCGGCCAGGTCTGTGGCGTTGATAAAGCCCTTTTGGGCGGCCCGCTTCATATTCTCGGTTCGGGCGGTCATGGTGGCAACCATTCCGGTGAACACCTGCAGGCACATCTTGACCGTATCGCAGGCATCGAAGATGCCCTCCTTATCCTCCTGCATATCCTTGTTGTAGGCAAGGGGCAGGCCCTTCAGAGTGGTTAAAAGACCCATCAGGTCGCCGTAGACACGGCCGGTCTTGCCACGCACCAATTCTGCCATATCGGGGTTTTTCTTCTGAGGCATAATGGACGAGCCGGTGGTATAAGCATCGCTCAGCTCCACAAACTGGAATTCCCAGCTGGACCAGAGAATGATCTCCTCAGAAAAGCGGCTCAGGTGCATCATAAGGGTAGATAAGGTGCTCAGCAGCTCCACGCAGAAGTCCCGGTCGGAAACACCGTCCAGAGAGTTCAGGCAGATACCGTCAAAGCCCAGCTTTTCCGCTTCAAAGCGGCGGTCGGTGTCATAAGTCGTACCCGCCAGAGCACAGCAGCCGATGGGGCTTTGGTTCATACGTCGTCGGCAATCGGAAAGCCGGTCCATATCCCGCAAAAGCATCATGGCGTAGGCCATCAGGTGATGTCCAAAGGTGATGGGCTGGGCCCGCTGCAAATGGGTGTAGCCGGGCATAATGGCATCACAGTACTGCTCTGCCTTTTCAGTTACCGCCAAAGTCAGATCCTTGACCAGGTTGGAGATGGTATCGATTTCATTACGCAGGTACATGCGAATGTCCAGGGCTACCTGATCGTTGCGGCTGCGGGCGGTGTGCAGCTTTTTGCCCACATCTCCCACACGCTCGGTCAGCACCGCTTCGACAAACATATGGATATCTTCGCTTTGCATATCGATGGCCAGCTTTCCGCTGTCCAAGTCCTGCAAAATGCCCTCTAATCCTGCGATCAGCTGATCGGCATCACTCTGGGTAATAATGCCCTTGGCCGCCAGCATGGCTGCGTGAGCCATGGAGCCGGTAATGTCCTGCCTGTACATACGGCAGTCAAAATGTATGGAGCTGTTGAAATCGTCTGCGATCTTTTCTGTTGTGCCGTCGGTTCGACCGGCCCACATTTTCGCCATAAGATATCTCCTTGGGAATTACTTCTTTCCGTCGACCATTGCCTGTACCTTGATGGGCAGACCGAACAGGTTAATGAAGCCTGCGGCGTCAGCCTGATTGTAATCGCTTTCACCGAAGGTGGCGATCTCCTCGGAGTACAAAGAGTAGGGACTCCATACGCCGGCGTTGATCATATTGCCCTTGTAAAGCTTCAGTCTTACCTTGCCGGTAACCTTCTCCTGGGTCTTATCCACGAAGGCTGCCAGAGCCTCACGCAGGGGAGTGAACCACTGGCCGTTGTAAACCAGCTCGGCGTAGGTGATAGCCAGTCTCTGCTTCTCGTGGAGGGTCATCTTGTCCAGGCAGATGGATTCCAGCACGCTGTGAGCCTTATAGAGGATCGCACCGCCGGGAGTCTCATACACGCCGCGGCACTTCATACCCACAAGACGGTTTTCCACGATGTCCAAAAGACCAATGCCGTTGGCACCGCCCAGCTCATTGAGCTTCAGAATGATGTTCTTGGCGGACATCTTCTCATCGTTCAGAGCAACGGGCTTGCCCTGCTCAAAATCCAAAGTAATGTAAGTAGGTACGTCGGGAGCCTGAATGGGGGAGACACCCATTTCCAGGAAGCCGGGCTTCTCGTACTGGGGCTCGTTGCCGGTGTCTTCCAGGTCCAGACCCTCGTGGCTCAAATGCCACAGGTTCTTATCCTTGGAGTAGTTGGTCTCGCGGTTGATCTTCAGGGGAACATTGTGAGCCTCAGCGTACTCGATCTCCTCTTCACGGGACTTGATATCCCACTCACGCCAGGGGGCGATAATGGGCATATTGGGTGCAAAATGCTTGATGGACAGCTCGAAACGAACCTGGTCATTGCCCTTACCGGTGCAGCCGTGGCAGATGGCGTCGGCATTCTCCTTCAAAGCCACCTCAACAAGACCCTTGGCGATGCAGGGACGGGCGTGGGAAGTACCCAGCAGGTATTCCTCATAAACGGCACCGGCCTTGACACAGGGAATGATGTAATCGTCCACATACTCATCGGTCAGATCCAGCACATACAGCTTGGAAGCACCGGTCTTAATGGCCTTTTCTTCCAGACCCTCCAGCTCGTCAGCCTGGCCCACGTTACCGGCAACGGCGATGACTTCGCAGTTGTTGTAGTTCTCCTTCAGCCAGGGAATGATGATAGATGTATCCAGTCCGCCGGAGTAGGCCAGCACGACTTTTTTAATGTTTTCTTTGTTCATGATGTACTTCCTCCCAAAGTTTATTTATTAAATATGTACGGATTATACAACAGCAAAATGGAAATGTCAACGATACGTGAATAAATATTCAATATTTGTGAAAATTGTGCAGGTTTTATGCATTATATACTGTCTGTATGGCAAAAATCACCATAAAAAAGACCATGGAGAGGTATGTTTACATGGTGGGACAGAAAAGTAAGATGCATAGAAATGCTGAAATACAGTATAAATATGCAAAGACTGCAAAGGTTTATGCGAAATCAAGGGGTGCAAATAGGAAATTGAACGGCGGCGGAATGCATGAATGCATTCCCTACGAGTTTATGTAGGGACCGGATTTATCCGTTCCGCAAAAAATACAGACGGCTCCAGACAAGTGGTTCGAGTCCGTTATCTGAAATACCATACAAAAAAACACCACCCGATGGGTGGTGTTCTTTTTTGGTGGACACATACCTGTTAAATTCGAACTTAATACAGATTCAATTTCTTGCAGGGTCAGGGTCTCGGTACCGTCCTTATAGTTGTAGGTAAGAACCAATTTATCGTCATATACGAAGACGGAATTTACGAAAGTATCGATGATTTCTTTCCTGTAATCGAGGTCGTTGATGTTGCCGTACTTATACTTGCTGATCCACTCCACGATCTCTTCCTTGGTAAACTTGCGGCGTTCTAATTGCAACTGAAGGATACTGGATTTCAGTGAATCCCGCTGAGTTTCCAAATCCTCCAAGCACTCCTTTGTGGTTTCTGTGATGATGCCTTGGCGGATGGCTTTCATCACATTTCGGATCTCAGCTTCACATTGCTGCAGCTGTTGCTTCAGAACAGGGGTCATGGTGTCGCCCTGCTCCTGCATGACTAGAATGGCATCTGCAATACGGTCGATTGCTTCATCGGTCAGTACCTTGGAAACGGTCAGCTTCACAACAGTTTCCTCAATCCAGTGCTTCTTGATTGCTTTCTTCTTGCACCCAAGCCGGCGCTTTGCACCACTACATTTGTAGTAGTGGTAGACGATCCCTTTGCAACCTTTGCCGCTTTCTCCGGCCATCAGCCGCCCACAATCGCCACAATAAAGCTTGGTGGTAAGCAAGTATTCCTCTTCCGCTTTCGCCCGTGCCGGGGCCTTCTTGTTTGCTGCCATACGCATTTGCACCCTTTCAAATAATTCTTTATCTATGATCGCCGGTATTCCGTCCGGGGTAATGACATCGCCATACTTGTATTCACCGATGTACTTGCGGTTCTTGAGTAGATTGCTGAGAACGCTGACAGTATAAGCGTTGCCTCGTTTGGAGCGAAGACCCCGTTCTTCCATCTCAGCCTGCAGAACTGCGAGTCGTTCACCGTCGGCATACCGGGCAAACAGTTCCTGCACATAAGGTGCGGTTTCGGGGTTTACTTCCAATCTACCGGTTGCCTTATCCACATAGTAGCCCAGCGGTGTGTTGCCACCGTTGTTCATACACTTCATAGCATTGTCATGCTGACCTCTGCGGATCTTCTGTGCAAGCTCTGCGGAGTAATACTCTGCGTAGCCTTCCAACATGGATTCCAAAATGATGCCTTCCGGGCCATCGGAGATATTCTCTTTAATGGAGATTACTCGGACACCGTTCTTTTTCAGCACACGCTTGTAGTGGGCACTGTCATAGCGGTCACGGGAGAAGCGGTCTAGCTTCCACACCAGCACGACATCAAATAATCCCTTGGCGCTATCTGCAATCATCCGCTGAAAGTCCGGTCTATCTGCCGTTCTTGCAGACAGCGCACGATCTACATAGGTGCCGAGCAAGGTCAAATTATTCTTCAAGGCATAATCCGTACATTCACGGAGCTGACCTTCGATAGATTCTTCTCGTTGTCGGTCAGAAGAATATCGGGCATAAATTACTGCATTCATACGATTCCTCCTTTGCGTTTATTTTAATGCTTTGCGTGTTTAGCATCTATTGTATGGATGGCGGCAAGCCAAAGCCTGCCGCCATTTGGGGGCTTATTCATCTTTCTTTTCTAAATCCTCCTGGATCTTGGGCAGTAAGAACCGGGCAAAGCGGAGAATGACATGTTCCGGAAGCTGTGCGCCGTAATCCTCGCTAGGTTGCGTAGTGACCTCTACGATCTGCTCCTGGGAAATCTTTTCGGGCATAGGCGTCACCCCCTTATCGAGCATCCCGGTCGGTTCGCTTGCGGTAGCGAGCCTCACACATTTTTACGATATCGTCTTCCATTTGCGCCGTAGTGTAATGCTTGGGGAAGTATTTGCGAATGCGCTCCATTGGGATCTTCAGCCGTTCCTTTTGGTTAGCCTTCTCCTGGCTCATTAGACCGGCAACAAAATCCCTGGTTAGTGTGCCAGAAGTGCTGTGTTCCTTTAGGTGGTAAGCCTGCCCTACGGACGGAGTACAATCGTTATACTCCATCTCGTCTAACACCCAGCCTTGCTCTGCCGGAGAGAGGTAAGAAAGATGCACCGCCGGAGTGAAGGCGATCTGTCCCTCATCCACCTTTTGCAGCAGTTCCGGAAGCAGATGGGTCAACCGGATATATCTGTGAATTTGCCGCTCACTGTCGTTACCTGCTTCGCTAAGTTGGGTCACAGACCACTTCTCGCCAACTTGGCGAGAAGTTCCTTGATGCTTCATTGCCTCCAGTTTCAGCTTATAAGCAAACGCTTTCTCACTGGGCAGGATCTTCTCCCGATGGAGGTTGCTGTCTACCAGTGCAATGGCGGCAGCATCCCGGTCCATATCCGTAATTAAGGCAGGAACCGTTTCGATTCCTGCCTTTTTGCATGCGTGTAAGCGCCGGTGTCCGGAGACAACTTCATATTCACCATTGGGTAGCGGCCTGACTACCAACGGGGTCAGCAAACCTTGGGTCAAAACGCTCCATACCAGCTGGTCCATTTCCTCGTTGTCTGTCACCTTAAAGGGATGGCCTTCAAAGGGTTTTAATTGTTGGATAGGCAGATACTCTGCTCTCGTTTCTTTCATCGTGTATAGCTCCTTCCATTTCTTGTTCTCGTTCTTGTAAATTCGGTCTCCTGTTGCCGTTCCATGGCAAGCAGGTTTTCTACTTTGGGTATTCGCTCTGCGATGCGCCTAGCACTTCGCTGCTGCTTTCGCAGCGGGGTGATCTTTTCGGTAACGGCCTTCGCTGCCAGCTTCAGTTCTCCTTTCTCTGCCTCCGGCGCACGGCGGATCTTATTGCGGATGTGTTCCCGTTGTGCCTTCAGTTCTTCAATCTGGGCATCCACATTCTCCCGGAACGCAAAAAGCTCCTCTGCGGTGTCGATGTGACAGTCGCAGAGGAGCTTGTAATCCTCAATATATTTGTCCAGCTTCCGTACTTCCTCCCGCAGCAGCGGGGACAGCGGAAGGTTCTCATTTTCTGCCAGGTTGTTGCCGGTGCAGATCTTCAGCAGTTCTGTAAAAATGGCAAAGGTCAGCTGCAAGCCATCCATGCGGTTGGCTTCTTTATAGGCCCGTTCAATAATCAGCAGAGGTACCCGTTTCCGGACAGGCATGGCGATCCAGAACAATTCCGGCTTACGCTGATTTCGCATCAGCTGGTCATAGATGGCATCCGGTGTATATTTCTTGCCCAAACTTTTCAGCCGCACCGGGCGCTGCCAGCCTTCCGCAATTACAGATAGGTTGGGACTATCCACATTGCCCCGCAGTTTATAACCCAGACCTTCCAAATATTCAAAGAAGGCATGGTAAGTGGACACCTTGGATAGTGCTTCATCAACATCCCGGCGCAGAATATCCCGGTGGGTCATACCGCCATTCTTGTGCACCCAATAAGCACCCTTTTCGCCGCCGTAGAACTTTGCGTTCTTCAGCACAGATTTGCCATACTCCTGACAGACGGCATCGGAGATCTCCCGCAGACGGTAATGATCCGATACATGGTTTTCAAACTTCCTGCCGGTGCGGAAAGATACGGAGTTCACGACGATGTGGTTGTGGATGTTATCCGTATTCAGGTGGGTGGTGACCACGATCTCATAATCATCGCCCCACATCCGCCGTGCGGTTTCCATACCGATGGTGTGGGCCTCCTGCGGTGTCACCTCGCCGGTTTTGAAGCTTTGGTAGCCGTGGTAGGCTACATTGCCGCCCAGTTTCCCGTATCGGCGCTTGGTATCCATCATGGATTCGTAAGCCTGCTGCTTCGGGCAATTGATGGCGCTGACATACATTTTCTTATCGGTCTTTTCATCGTTGCCTGCATAGCGCAAAGCGTTATACAGATCCTCGTCCAGGTACTTACTGTCGGTGGTTTTGTCCGGGTTCTCAGCATAGTCGATGGCATCCTTCAGCCGTCCTTTAATTGGCCAGAATCCTGTTGTTGCCATGTCGTCAGATCACCCTCCGTCCTTCCCATTCGCCGCAAGCGGCAAATGCTCAGCACTTTGGGGATCTTCCTCTCCCCACAAAGCAGGCTTTGCGGGGTCCCCTTTTATATCCTTCTTGCTTTGCCTCCGGGGTAACATCAGTTCTCTGCGAATGTCGGTGATCAATTCCAACAAAGCTGCTTCGGTTTCGACAGACATCGACTGATTACACAGGTCGCATAGTTTACTATAAAGCTTGTAGAAGGAATCTCCCAAAGCAGGCCGGGGTTCATATCCCAGCGCCCGCTTACGCAGATATTCTGACCGGGTAAGACTGCAGGCAGCGGCATACTGCTCTACGATTTGTTTCTCTCTTTCGGAGAATCGGGTGTTGATCACCTCTGTTTTTTCTGTCATAAAATCATTCCTTTCAATCGGGGTGTTAGGGGCAGCGCCCTTAAAGGTCCGGCAGTGAAAACTGTCGGATGTGGAGCTTGTAGCACAAGTTCCCTGCTCGTTATGGTATAGGACAGTCCTGCTCCCGGCATCTGCCAGTCGAACTCCGACCGTCCATACCCGCTCTTTGCAACCACGGCTTTTTGTGTTGCTTTTTGGTGAGTGGACAAATTGTCCACTTACCACATTGAGCCAAAATGGCTCAGCGCATCTTCGAAGTACGGCGATTTGAGCCAAAATCCCGCGTTTTTGGCTCAGCCGAACATATCCAGGTCCGCAAGGACATTTTTCCGGTTTTCTTCCTTCTGCTCTTCGGTCAGTTCTGTACTCACTGTTTGATGTACCGGCTGAACAGGAGAAATGGACAGAGACCCAACCTCTTCCCGAAAGATCTGGCGAATATTGTCCAGCAGTTTGGTGTCATCCATACGGGCCAGCACCGCATCTATAACAAATTGATTGCGGGAACGGCGCAGAGATTTCAAATACTCCGCCGCCCGTCTTTCCTCTTCGCTGTCATCATGAAAGCGGACATTGATCCGGTAGTCGCTCATAGCCCAAGCTCCGCACGCAGCTGCGCTTCTGCCAGGTATTCGTATCCCTTCGCCGCAGCGCAGATATCGTCCACAAACTTTACCCTGTCAGCGCTGACCTTGCCGAAGTTCTTCACAAGGCATCCACCGCCGCCGGTGATATAGAGCATCATAGTGCCCTCGTCATAGCCGTGTTCCCGGAGCCTGCGGAAGATACCGTCCACATACTCCTTTGCGATCATACGAATGATCTTGATATCCGCAGCAGGA
>JAFTKA010000003.1 GCA_017456105.1 Oscillospiraceae bacterium
CCTCCGTCAAGCCGTCGGCGGCAACGCTCGTCCGCGTTGCATTTAATTGTTCGAGTCCTATTGGACTTTTGCGAATTTGCAACTGCTGCAAAACAACCTGCCTGGGTAGTTGAAGTGGCACGCCAGGAGGGACTCGAACCCCCGACCTACTGCTTAGAAGGCAGTTGCTCTATCCAGCTGAGCTACTGGCGCATTTACAGTGGAGCGGGTGACGGGAATCGGACCCGCGTATCCAGCTTGGAAGGCTGGTGTTCTACCATTGAACTACACCCGCAAATCCGCTATTTAGATGTTCAGCCATAAAATAGTAGCATAAGAACGCCCCTGTGTCAAGGCTGATTTTCTAAAATGGCGGGGATTTTTTTATAGATCACGTCCGCTACCGCTCCCTCACCGCAGGGGCATACCGTTTCATACCGGTCCGCCACCACGCCGTCGGCAGGGCAATAGGCGTAATCTGCTCCGTCCAGCATGGTGATGTCATTTTCCGCATCGCCTACGCAGACAAGGATCTCCTTGCCCAGCCGTGCCTGCAGATCACGGGCGGCTCTGATCTTGGAAACGCCCTTGGCGTGGACATCGATGATCCGGGGTGCGGCCCGGAACACCTCTACCTTGCCCTGAAACCTCTCCAAAATTACCTGACAGGCCCTGTCAAAATCCCGGATCTCTTCCTCGTCTCCCTCAAAATAGGTGGCGATGGCGTTTTTATAGGGCTTTCCAAACAGGGAAAACTTCAGAAATGGGCCGTAGTCCTTGCCGTGTTCTGCGGTGGCGTGGCCCCAGCCCACCTTGTCGTAAAAGGTCTCAAACTCTTCCCGGGGGTCGATCAGGTAGTGGTTATCCACCGCCTGGATCTCCAGATTCATATTGGGAAATTCCCGCTTTGCCCAGTCCAGGGTCTCCCACATGGGAAGATCGATGGGCCGGCACAGGGTCAGCTCTCCGTTTTCATAGGCGGCAGAGCCGTTATACAGCAAAAAGGGTGCATTCACCGGCAGGGTGTTCAAATATTTACGTAAGGTGGTGGTGCTGCGGCCGGTATTCACCGTGAAGCTGCCGCCGTTTTCCATAAAATACCGGATCGCTTCCAGATTCCGCTCCGGGATCTTGGAATCCGGGCCGGTCAGTGTTCTGTCAAAGTCCACTGTCAGCAAGACTTTATCAAACATTCCCATTTGTCATCTTCTCCAGTTTCTCTAAAAGCTCCTTAAAATACGTGGGCAGGTCTGCCATCACTACCACAGGCCGGTTATCCCGGGGGTGGCGGAAGCACAATGCTCCTGCATGGAGACACTGGCTGGACTGACCCAGCTCCGGTTTTTTGTGTCCGTAGACCGTATCTCCCAAAATCGGGTGCCCGATATGGGCCATATGCACACGGATCTGATGGGTGCGTCCCGTTTCCAGCTTGCAACGGATATGGGTATACCCTCTGTAGCGGGCAACTACTTCCCAGTGGGTAACCGCATCTTTGCCGTTTCGCACCGTAACGCACATCTTCTTCCGGTCCGTGGGGTGGCGGCCGATAGGGGCGTCCACTGTGCCGGAATCCTCCTTAAAGGAACCGCAGACGATGGCTTCATAGGTTCTTGCCATGGAGTGATCCTTCAGCTGGGAAGCCAGCATCAGGTGGGCGTGGTCATTCTTGGCGATGGCCAAAAGGCCGGAGGTGTCCTTATCAATCCGGTGGACGATGCCGGGACGCAGTTCGCCATTGATGCCGGACAGGGTATCTCCCTTGGCAAAGAGTAAGCCGTTGACCAGGGTGTCCTCCTGATGGCCTGCCGCCGGGTGGACGACTAACCCCTTGGGCTTGTTGATCACCAGCATATCCTCGTCCTCATAGACGATGTCCAGCGGGATCTCTTTCGGCACGATATCCACCGCTTTTGGCTCAGGAACGGACACTGAAATCTCGTCGCCGATATTCAGTTTATCGTTCTTTTTGCCGGGTTTTCCGTTTCTGAGGACACAGCCCTCCTCCAGCAGTCGCTGGGCGGCAGAGCGGGTCAGATCGGCCGAACGGGCAACATACGCGTCCAGCCGTTCCCCGGGCATATCGGCGTAAAATATCATCATTTCCTCCTAATGTGCCTTCTCCTTGAGGAGAAGGTGTCAAAAATCTATGATTTTTGACAGATGAGGTGGGGTTTTTAACGCCATCGCCAGCGATGGCTACACCTCATCAGTCAGCTCCGCTGACGGCTTCCCCTCAAGGGGAAGCCTTTTTATTATCCTTCCAAAAGCCTTTATTAAAAAAGATCAGATGCACTAAAAGGGCAATGCAGCCGCAGGTGATGAAGCAGTCAGCCACATTGAACACGGGGAAATTCATAAAATCCACCGCGATCATATCCACAACATACCCCAGCCGCAGCCGGTCGATCATATTGCCCAGGCCTCCTGCCCAGACTGCCACGATGCACCAGCGTTCAAAGCTTGTAAAGCCCATTTTCTTTTTGGTGAATTCCCAGACGATGGCCACCGTGAACACAATAAACACGATCAAAAACAGCCACTGCATACCTTCAAAAGAGGAAAATGCCGCTCCGGTGTTCTGTACATAGGTCAGATGGAACAGTCCGGGAATCGCCTCCACCGTAGCGTGCAGGTCGATGCCGGTCAAAACCAGATATTTTGTAATTTGGTCTGCCACCACAATAACAAACGCCAGCAGGATCATCAGTAAATATGCCATAAACTGCTCCTAATACGATTTTCCTTATGGTATCATTTTTCGAAAACAAAGTCAATTGGGCATAAAAAAGAGGGCGATTCGTGAATCGCCCCTACCTTTTGAAAATTAGCCGGAGATCTGGCAGGCCTGTTTGTGGAACCGGGCAAACTCCTCATCGGAGCAGGTTACGGTTACCTGCACAGGTCTTGTGTAATCCAGGCTGAACATACCCATAAAGTCCTTGCCGTTGATGTGCTGCCGGTCGTTGCCCACCAGCACCTCAAAGGGCTGGCACATAGCCAGGGACACGAACGCCTGTACCTGACGGAACGAACTGATGATCATATCAAATTTTTTCATGTCCCTCACCTCCCGGACTGTACAAATTGAGAATTTTCCATTATAATAAGGAAAACTGTCCTCTTTCCGAGGAAACCGTACATAATTATAGCAGAGTTTTTGTCAGTTTCAATAGTCGGTTATGACGATATATCCAAAACTGACGGCTCGTTTTTGGTGGTAATGACTATGAAAATCGGATTTTACACCTTTGGCTGCAAGGTCAATCAATATGAAACCCAGGCCATGGAACAGCTTTTGACTGCCTGGGGGCATTCGGTGGGTAACTTTTTTGAGCCCTGCGACGGCTATGTGATCAACACCTGCTCCGTAACGGCGGTCGCCGACAAGAAAAACCGGGCCATGATCCGTCGCTGCCGCCGGGACAACCCCCAGGCGGTGCTGGCGGTCTGCGGCTGCTATCCCCAGCACGCAGAAAAGGCCCTGGAGAAGCTGGGTATCGACGTGATCGGTGGCAGCGGTCAGCGGGAGGAATTTTTAAGACAGGTCCTGCAGACCCTTGAAACCCGGCAAAATGCCCGGGTTTTGGATAACGCACTCCGGCGTCGGGCCTTCGAATTTCTACCCGCCGGCGGTTTGGAGGGTCGTACCCGTGCCATGCTGAAGGTGCAGGACGGCTGCGTTAATTTCTGCACCTACTGCATTATCCCCTACACCCGCGGCCCTGTCCGTTCTTTGCCTCTGGAAAAAGCGGTGGAGCAGGCTGAAAAATTGGCAGAGCTGGGTTATAAGGAAGTCGTGGTTACCGGCATTGAGATCGCCTCCTGGGGCGTGGATCTGCCGGGAAAGCCCGGTCTAGACACCCTTTTGGCGGCCATTTGTCAGGCCGTTCCCGATCTGCGGGTGCGGTTGGGCTCTTTGGAGCCCCGGATCATCACGGAGGAATTCTGTCGGAAGATGGTCGCGTTCCCCAACCTGTGTCCTCAGTTCCACCTGTCCTTGCAGTCGGGCTCCGATTCGGTTTTAGAGCGTATGCACCGCAAGTATGACACCGCCCGTTACTTCCAAAGCGTGGAGCTACTGAACCGCTATTTCCCGGACTGTGCCATTACAACGGACCTGATCGTGGCCTTCCCCGGGGAAACGGAGGAGGAATTTAGCGAAACCTTAGCCTTCATAGAAAAATGCGGCTTTGCGGATATGCACATTTTCCCCTACTCCCGCCGCCCCGGCACACCGGCCGACAAAATGCCCGGTCAGCATAATAACGCAACCAAGGAAAGCCGCAGCCGGGCCGCCATTGAAATTGCCGAAAAGCTGGCAAAGACCTATCGCTCCCGTTTCGTGGGAACAGCCCTACCTGTGCTTTTTGAAGAGGCGGAAGGCGGCTGTTACACCGGCCATACTCCCAACTACCTGAAGGTCTATGTACAGGCAGAAAATCTGCACAATCAGGTCAAGTCCGTGGAGATCACAGGCCTTTATAAGGACGGGTTAAAAGGTGCGGTAAAATTTTCCTAATTTAGGGGCAGACAAGCGACAAAAAATATGCTATACTATATAAAGTATGTAAACTTTCGAAGCTGAGGCAATTGATGAAAAATCGGCAAGAATTAGCAGCCGGAGATTTTGACACAAATTAAAGTTCAGAAAACGAAGGAATACTTTGTGTATTTCGAGTTTTATGAACTGAGAAGTTGGGTCAAAAGATCCGCTGATAATCGCCGACGATTTTTCGGAGATTGCCATATAGAAGGAGGCGTTTCCTTTGAAATATTGGCGTGGCTATCTGGTGGCAGCCATTGTTGCTGCGGCCACCTGGGCCTTAAAAGAATTTGCCGAATCCCATTGGCAGCTGATCGATATGGTCTATCCCTACGTTTCCCGTATGGGTCAGGACTTTTTGGCAGCATGGAGCAGTAATGTCAGCTTCTGCCTGTGGCAGGCTTTGGGTCTGTTTGCGGTGGCGGCACTGTTGACAACGGTGGTGCTGATGATCGTTCTGCACTGGAATCCCATTCAGTGGCTGGGCTGGGTGCTGGCAACTGTCAGCCTTTTCTTCCTGCTGAATACCGGCCTGTACGGCCTGAATACCTATGCCGCTCCTCTTGCTGAGGACGTACGGCTGAATGTGTCGGAATACGCCATTACCGAGCTGCAGGGTGCTGCCCTGTACTTCCGGGATATGGCCAACAAGACCGCTCCCTCCGCGGAAGCCCCCCATTCCTCTGATTTTGACGAGCTGGCTCTGGCTGCCGGTGAGGGCTTTGAAAACCTGACGCAGAAGGAATTTTTGTCCGTTTTTGCCGGCTCTACCGTACCTGTGAAGAAGCTGGACAAGGACGGCGTTACCGGTGTCCACTATCCCCTGACCGGCGAGGCTGCCGTCAACCCCAAGGTTCCCGCCGCAGGCCTGCCCTTTGCCATGTGTGAGCAGATGGCCCGCCGTATGTGTATCGCAAACGATCAGGACGTCATTCTGGCCGCCTTTTTGGCCTGCCGGGCAAATTCCCGGGTAGAGTTCCAGTATTCTGCCTACTTTATGGCCTACCGGTACTGCCTGAATTCCCTGTCCGGCTATGAAGATCCGGAGATCATCGTGGCTGTTACCCAGTTGCAGGCCGGAGAGAGTGCTCAGCTGAAGCAGGATCTGGAAACCTATGCAAGCTCCTTTGCCGTCAAGGCAGATAAGCCCTATGCGGACGCTCCCAAGGGTGAGGGTGCTCCCGTCCGGAGCAATGTTACTGATCTGTTGGTCAGCGTTTATATTCAGGAGATCGTTCTGCCCCAGCAGATGGAAGAAGAAAAGGTCTTTGATCCTATGGACGAGACCCAGGTAGACCTGTCGGGCCTGCCCAACGCCAAGGTGCCGGCAAATGGATAACATGGAAAAGACCCTGACGGAAATGCTCCCCCTTTTGGAGCTGGAGCTTCCTCAGGAACGGATCGAAAAGCTCTGCCAGTTCGGCCGGGCCGTGGTGGAGCAGAACAAGTTCATGAATCTGACTGCCATCACCGAGCCGGAAGCCGTGGCAAAGCTGCACCTTTTGGATTCGCTGACGATCCTGTCTTCCGGCGACCTTGCAGGCAAAACGCTCATTGACGTGGGCTGCGGTGCGGGCTTTCCCGGTGTGCCGGTAAAGATCGCCTGCCCTGAAGTAAAGCTGACCCTTTTGGATTCTCTGGGCAAGCGAATGGCCTGGCTGGAGACCATTCTCCCCCAATTGGGCGTGGAGGCAGCCTGCATCACCGCACGGGCTGAGGACGCAGTCAAGGATCTGCGGGAGCAGTTTGACATTGCCACCAGCCGTGCCGTGGCAAGACTCAATATTCTGTTGGAGCTGACCGCACCCTACGTAAAAGTCGGTGGCTATGTGCTGGCCATGAAGGGTTCTGCCGCTCAGGAAGAACTGGACGAGGCAAAGAACGCCATCAAAAAGCTGGGACTGAAGCTGGTAGCCGTCCGGGAGTTCCCTGTGGAGGAGACGGCCCACAAAGTGATCGTTTTGAAGAAGATCGCCAAGACCCCACCCCAGTTCCCCCGCAGATATGCTAAGATCAAGCAGTCTCCCCTATAAAATCAGCCCGGAGGCATAACACCCTCCGGGTTTTCGTAAATATGTCGTCCCGGTGAAGGACTCAGGTTTAGGAGGTTTTCTTATGGATATTCGGTTTGCACAACCCCAGGACGTGCCGGGGATTTTGTCCCTTTTGCGGCAGGTAGGCGAGGTTCACCATCAGGGCCGCCCGGATCTCTTCCGCTCCGGTGCTCAGAAATACGGTGCTTCGCAAGTCCTGCAGATGCTGGACAACCCGAAAACCCCTATTTTTGTGGCCGTTGACGACAACAAAGTGCTGGGCTACAGCTTTTGCATGCTGAAAACCTGCTGCCAGGACCCGGTGCTGTGCGACCATACTACCCTTTACATAGATGACCTGTGTGTGGACGAGACCTGCCGGGGTCAGCACATCGGCTCTGCCCTTTACCGGGCGGTATGCGTCTTTGCCAGAGAAAACCGCTGCCACAGCGTTACCTTGAACGTTTGGTGCTGTAACGCCTCGGCACTGAAATTCTACGAATCGATGGGTATGAAGCCCCAAAAAATCGGAATGGAGACCCTTTTGGAGGAAGCTTAATGCTGGAAAAAGGCAAAATTTACGAGGCCCGGATCTGTGATTACACCACGGAAGGTCAGGGCATCGCCAAAATTGAGGGCTGTGCGGTATTTGTACCCAACGCTATTCAGGGCGAAAAATGTAAAATTCGCATTGAAAAGGCACAAAAGACCTGGGCCGCCGGAAAGATCACCGAGCTTTTGGAAAAGTCCCCCCATCGGGTCAGTCGGGCCTGCCCTGTGGCCAAGCTCTGCGGCGGCTGCGATTTTTGGCACATGGATTATGAAGAAGAGTGCAGACTGAAAGCCGACCGGGTGCGGCAGGCACTACAGAGGCTGGCCGGTGAAACGGTTGAAAATCTGCCGTTTTTGGCCGCCCCCACCTGTGAGGGGTATCGGAACAAGGCACAGTACCCGGTTGCCAGTCAAAAAGGCCGTTGTTATGCGGGCTTTTTCCGCTCCGGCACCCACAAGGTGGTGGAAAATGACCGCTGCCTGATCTTGCCTAAGGAAAGCGATCTTGTGAAGAAGATCGTTATAGATTATGTAAACCACTATCGCATCTCCGCCTACGACGAAGTGGCTCATAAGGGTCTTCTGCGGCACATTTATGTGCGAAAAGGCTGGGTTTCCGGGCAAATTCTGGTGTGCCTTGCGGTCAACGGCAGAAGTCTTCCTCACACCGATGACCTGGTCAAACGGCTGCAGGCCGTTCCCGGATTTACTACCCTGGTGCTGTCTGTGAACACCAAAAAGGGCAACACGGTTTTGGGCGATGAATTTATCACCCTTTACGGACCGGGATATATTGAGGACACCCTTTGCGGTCTAACCTTCCGGCTGTCCCCCCGGTCCTTTTATCAGATCAACCACCATCAGGCACAGCGTCTGTATGAAGCCGCCATTTCTCAGGCCCAGATCACCAAGGACGATTTGGTGTTAGACCTTTATTGCGGTGTGGGAACGATCACCTTGGCTATGGCCAAGGCCGCCGGCAAGGTCATTGGGGTTGAAATTGTAGAAGAAGCGGTGCAGGACGCCAAGGAAAACGCCCTGCGTAATAGCATCAAGAACGCAGAATTCTTCTGCGGTGATGCAGGCCAGGCCGCTTTGGAACTAGAAAAACAGGGCATTTTCCCGGACGTGGTAGTGGTCGACCCGCCCCGTAAGGGGCTGAACGCCGACACCATCGAAGCATTGTCCAAAATGAGCCCCCGCAGAATCGTCTATGTTTCCTGCGACCCGGCCACTATGGCAAGAGATGTGGCTCTGCTAAAAGAGCGTGGCTACAAACTGCAAAACGCTATGGCGGCAGATTTGTTCCCAAGATGTTCGCACGTGGAATCTATTGTTTGTTTAACCCGCGATTGATATTTTTGCCACGGGCGATTCGTGAATCGCCCCTACCTATAGCAAGGAGGTTTCTTCCTATGTCTTTTACCCTGCCGAAATATTGTCCCCCGGATTTTGAAAAGCTGAACAACGCTCCCGATGCGGTCTATGCCATCGCAGAAATGGACGGCGTTGCCCCGGAAAACTATCACTCCACCTCCATTTACCCGGAGTATGTGAAGGTTACCGGTCAATGGCTACTGGCCCAGGAGAGCCGCATGGACTCCTGCCTGGTACTCAATGATGACAACACCCTTTCCGTGGTGGAGGCAAGAAATCTCAAAAAGGGCCAGAAGGTGTTTTTGGGTCGCACAGAACGGGGCGAAGAGGGCATTTATGTCCACGCCAAGGGCTTTGAAGAGCCCCGGGAGAACAAGCTGGAAGATCAGTTTGTGTTCCGTCAGGGCAGAAGCCGTGAAACCTCCTTTGCCCGGGATTACGACAAGCTTTTTGAGCTATTAAAGCACGAAAAGGAACACGGCAATATCCTGTGGGTCATGGGACCAGCCTTTGCCTTTGATGAAGATGCCCGCCGTGCCATGAGAAATCTCATCGATAACGGCTATGTCCACGGCGTACTGGCAGGTAACGCCTTAGCCACCCACGATTTGGAGGCCGCTCTACTGCACACCGCCCTGGGACAGGACATCTACACCCAAAAATCCCAGCCGAACGGACACTACAACCATTTGGACGTGTGCAACAAGGTCCGCCGCTGCGGCTCGATCCCCAATTTCTTGGAAGCATATGGCCTGGACGACGGCATTATGGCCGGCTGTGTGAAAAATAACATTCCCTTTGTGCTGGCAGGCTCGATCCGGGACGACGGCCCTCTGCCCGAGGTCATCGGTGATGCCTACCAAGCCGCCAGCCAGATGCGGAATTTGGTGAAAAAGGCCACTACTGTCATCTGTATGGCCACCATGCTCCATACCATCGCCACCGGCAATATGACCCCCTCCTACCGGGTGCTGGCCGACGGCACGATCCGCCCCGTGTTCCTGTACGCGGTGGATAATGCGGAGTTTGTGGTCAACAAATTGCAGGATCGGGGCAGTTTGACCTCCACCACCATCGTTACCAATGTGCAGGACTTTATTACCCTGGTATCCAAGGGACTGAATCTTCAATGAAAAGTTATGTAAACTGCAAACTCTGTCCCCGGCAATGCGGTGTAGACAGAACAGCGGGACAGCGGGGCTTTTGCGGCTGCGGGGATCGCATTTTGGTTGCCAAAACCATGCTCCATCAATGGGAAGAGCCGGTTTTGGCAGGAAACGGTGGCAGCGGTGCGATCTTTTTCGGCGGCTGCACCTTAGGCTGCCATTACTGTCAGAACAGAGCCATCAGTAGTAACCCTGTAGGAAAAGCGGTTTCTTCTGGAGAATTGCGAAATATGATGGAAGAGCTGATCGCCCAAGGGGCAGAAAACATCGACCTGGTTACCCCAACCCACTTTTTGCCGGGCATTCTGCCGGCTCTGGAAAAACCCCTTCCTGTGCCTGTGGTCTACAACTGCGGCGGCTATGAAAGGGTCGAAACACTGAAGCGGCTGGAGGGGAAGGTGGATATTTATCTTCCTGACCTGAAGTATGCCGACGATTCCCTTGGCTTTGCCCTTTCCGGGGTAAAGGATTATTTTTCTGTGGCAACTGCCGCCATTTCGGAAATGGTGCGGCAAGTGGGAACGCCTCAATGGCAGGGCGACAAGCTCGTAAAGGGCGTGATCGTGCGGCATTTGATCCTGCCGGGGCAGGTGGAAAACTCCCTGAAGGTACTGGACTGGTTGGGGGAAACTGTGGGCGATTCGGTTTTGGTCAGCCTGATGCGGCAGTACACACCCATGCCCGGTATGGTTTCGCCCTTTGACCGGCCCATCACGGAGGAGGAATACGATTCCGTCCTTAGCTGGCTGTACTTAAACGGCCTGCAGGGTTTTACCCAAGAGGCCGATTCGGCAAACACAAACTATATTCCCGAATTTTAAAGACCCGATGCAAAAGCATCGGGTCTTTCCATATCTTATCTCGCCGCTATTCTAATTCAAATGCTCCGGTGTAGAGCCGGTAGTAGATGCCCTTTTGGGCGATCAGGTCGTCGTGGCTGCCACGTTCCACGATCCTGCCCTGATCCAGCACCATAATGCAATCGGAATTCATAATGGTGGAGAGCCTGTGGGCGATCACAAAGGTGGTCCTGCCCTTCATCAGGGCGTCCATACCCTTTTGCACCAAGGCCTCGGTTCGGGTATCGATGGAAGAAGTGGCCTCGTCCAGGATCATAACGGGAGGATCTGCCACCGCCGCCCGGGCGATTGCGATCAGCTGCCGCTGACCCTGGGACAGGCTGGCACCGTTGGCTGTCAGCAGGGTATCATAACCCTGGGGCAGTCGGGTGATAAAATCGTGGGCGTTTGCCAGCTTTGCCGCCTTGATACACTCCTCATCGGTGGCGTCCAGCTTGCCGTAACGGATATTCTCCATCACCGTACCGGTAAACAGGTTGGTATCCTGCAGCACCATGCCCAGGCTTCGCCGCAGATCCGGCTTGCGGATCTTGTTGATATTGATGCCGTCATAGCGGATCTTGCCGTCGGCAATATCATAAAAGCGGTTGATAAGGTTAGTGATGGTGGTCTTGCCCGCACCGGTAGCACCCACGAAGGCCAGCTTCTGACCGGGGTTGGCGTACAAGGTTACATCGTGGAGCACCGTCTTTTCCGGCACGTAGCCAAAGTCCACATTGTACATGGTGATGTCGCCCCGCAGGGGGGTATAGGTTACGGTGCCATCGGCCTGATGGGGGTGTTTCCAGGCCCACTGTCCGGTGGGCTTTTCCGATTCGGTTACGTTGCCCTCTGCGTCAATATGGGCATTGACCAGGGTTACATAGCCGTGATCTTCTTCCGGCTCTTGATCCAACAGCTCAAAGACCCGCTCCGCTCCGGCCAGAGCCATAACAATGGCGTTGATCTGATTGGAGATCATATTGATGGGCATATTGAAGGTCTTACTGAGCATCATAAAGGCCATCAGGCTGCCAAGGCTCAGCAGGCTTCCCTTGCTGGATACCACCAGAATGCCGCCGAAAATGGCCAGCACCGCATACTGGATATAGCCTAAGTTATTATTGATGGGGCCCATCATATTGGAGAATTTGCCGGCTGCATAGGCGTTTTGGCAAAGTTCCTCGTTGAGCTTGTCGAACTCCTCTTTGCAGGCCTGCTCGTGGTTAAAGACCTTTACGACCTTTTGGCCGTTGACCATTTCTTCAATGTAGCCGTTGACCGCACCCAGGGATCTTTGCTGACCTACAAAGAATTTGCCGGACTTGCCCGCCAGCACCTTGGTTACAAACACAACGCCCAACACCGTAACCATGGTTACACAGGTCAAAATCCAGGAGGTGGTCAGCATGCGGAACAGCACCACCGCCAGGGTTACCAAAGAGGAAACCGTCTGGGGAATGGACTGGGAGATCATCTGCCGCAGGGTGTCCACATCGCTGGTGTAGCGGGACATAATGTTACCGGCGGCGTTGGTATCAAAGTATCGGATCGGCAGGGTCTGCATCTTGGTAAACATCTGATCCCGGACGGTCTTTTGGGTCTTTTGGGTAACGCCCGCCATCAAAAAGTTTAGTAAGAATGAGGCCACGATGCCCACCACATAAATACACAGGATCTCCAACAGGAAGCTGAGGATCGGTGCAAAATCGCTGCTGCCGTCGGACACCATGGGCAGAATATACTGATCCACCAGCTTGCCCAAAGCCACACTGCCGGTGGTCTGGGCGATGGCGTTGATGACGATACAGACCATCACCACGATCAGGATATACCAGTAGCTTTTCAGGTAACTTAAGAGTCTGAACAGGGTCTTTTTGGGATTTGCGGCCATACGGCCGTCTCCACGCAATTTCACAGGAGGCATTACTCCTCGCCTCCCTTCTTCTGGGATTCATAGACTTCCCGGTAGATTTGGGAGGTCTGCAAAAGCTCATCGTGAGTGCCGGCGGCGGCCACCTGACCGTTATCCAGTACAAGGATCATATCCGCATCTTGTACGGACGCCACCCGCTGGGCGATGATCAGCTTGGTGGTGCCGGGGATCTCCTCTTTGAAGGCCTTGCGGATCATGGCATCGGTATGGGTATCCACCGCAGAGGTGGAGTCGTCCAAAATCAGGATCTTGGGCTTCTTTAGCAGGGCTCTTGCGATACAAAGCCGCTGCTTCTGGCCGCCGGATACGTTCTTGCCGCCCTGTTCGATATGGGTGTCGTAGCCGTCGGGGAAGGCAGTGATAAAGTCGTGGGCACAGGCCAAACGACAGGCCTTTTCCATTTCCTCGTCGGTGGCGTCCTTATTGCCCCAGCGGAGATTTTCCTTGATGGTGCCGGAGAACAGTACATTCTTCTGCAGCACCACCGCCACATTATCCCGCAGCACCTGCAGGTCATAGTCCCGCACGTCCACGCCGCCTACCTTGATGCCGCCTTCGCTGACGTCATACAGCCGGGGGATCAGCTGCACCAAAGAGGTCTTGCCTGCACCTGTGCCGCCCAAAATGCCCACGGTAGCACCGCTGGGAATATGCAGGTCGATATTCTCCAGGGTATTCCGACCGGCCTTTTCGGAGTAGCGGAAGGATACATTTTCAAAATCCACCGAGCCGTCGGCCACTTCCTGCAGTCCTCCTTCAGGACTTTTCAGATCCGGCTCTTCGGATAATAGTTCATAGCACCGGTGCAGGGGCGTGCGGCTCATGGTCAACATGACAAAGACCATCGAAAGGTTCATCAGTCCCATCAGGATCTGGGTGGTAAAGCCAAACATAGCACTGAGTTGCCCGGTGGTCAGACCCTGCAGAGGGTCATTGCCGGAGGCAACCACCATTTTCGCACCGAACCAGGAAATACCCATCATACAGGCGTATACGCAGAACTGCATAATGGGGGCGTTCAGGGCCAGGATCTTATCGGCTTTGAAGAAATCTCTGTAGATAGAGCCGGAGACCGCTTCAAATTTCTCCATTTCCTTTTCCTGCCGGACAAAGCTCTTCACGACCCGGACGCCGTGGATATTCTCCTGCACCGTATTGTTCAGCTTGTCGACGGTCTTAAAGCCCCGGTCGAAGATCTTAAAGACCACCGGCACTAAGCTTATCAGTGCGATCGCCAGCACCGGGAGCACCGCCACGTACACAAGGCTCAGCTTCGAGCTGATCCGCATGGCCTGGATCAGTGCCAGCACTAGCATCATGGGACACCGGACTGCCATTCGGATCATCATCTGGAAGGTCATCTGCAGGTTGGCAACGTCGGAGGTCAGCCGGGTAACGATGGAAGCGGTGGAAAACCGGTCGATGTTGGAAAAGCTGTAATTCTGCACCCGATAGTACATATCGTGCCGCAGGTTTTTGGCAAAGCCGGTTGCGGCCTTGGCGGCAAAAATTGCCGACAGCACACCAAAGCCTAAGGACGCCAACGCACAGCATACCAACAGGATCGTCTTTTCGATTATGTAGGGCATATTCTGAAACTGAATGCCGTAGTCATAGAGGTCTGCCATGATAAGCGGTATGGTAACCTCCATGGACACCTCGCCCACCATACATAACGGGCTTAGCAAGGCACTCCATTTATACTCCCGGACGCACCGGAGTAATCTGCGGATCATTTTGTTCCCTCCTTGGGTCAAAGATTGCTTTCTAACTGTTTATTCTACCACAGAAATTCCCAATGGCAAGTAGGATCAAGAAAAGTTTACAATTTCCTCTTCCCGCATCGCCACCGTTTGAAATTGTAGGGAACGCATTTATGCGTTCCGTCGCGGAAAGGATAAATCCTTTCCCTACAAGCAACGGCCTGCAAAAAGCAGGCCGTTTGATCATTCCTTATTGGGTTTATGGTTTCTGTGGCGGTGGCGGCGGTGATGGGTTTTTTTCGCAACACCGGTTTCCTGCTTCGCCTCTGCCTTTTCCTCAGGCTTTTGTTCCGGCTTCTGCTCCTGACGGTTGGCAGAGCCGTGTCTGCGGTTTCTTCTGCGGTTGCGGCCGGATCTCTCTTCCGGTTTTTCCTCGGGCTTTTCGATCACCTTTTCCTCAGCGATGGTCTCCTCGGAATACTTAAAACGAATGGAATCCAGCACAGGAGCTTCTTCCTTCTGCTCCTCTTTTTTCTTCCGTCTGCCGGACCCAGAAATGGGAGCCCAATCCTCAGGAATGGGGGGATCGGTCTTTTTGGCCTTGCCGTTGCGGAACACCGCAATATCCTCATTTGCGTAAACGCCAATGGACTCCAGGTTTCTCTCCAGCTTCACCTTGACCCGGCTTCGCAGCAGGTCCACTTCCACCACCGTGCCCCGTCCGTCGGGGGTGTCCACAAAGGACTCGACCTTGGGGCTGTTTTTCAGCAGATCCTCATAGGCGTCCTGCTCGTATTTCAGACAGCACATAAGCCTTCCGCAAGTGCCGGAGATCTTGGTGGGGTTCAGGCTCAGATTTTGCGTCTTCGCCATTTTGATGGAAACCGGCTGGAAATCCTCCAAAAACTGAGCACAGCAGAAGGGTCTGCCGCAGATGCCCAGGCCGCCAACCATCTTGGCCTTGTCCCGGACACCGATCTGCCGCAGCTCAATGCGGGTATGGAAGGTGTTTGCCAGATTCTTGACCAGCTCCCGGAAGTCTACCCGTTCATCGGCGGTGAAGAAGAACAGCATCTTGCTGCCATCGAAGGCCAGCTCTGTAGAAACCAGCTGCATATCCAGCTTTTGCTCCTCGATCATCGCCATACAGGTCTTGAAGGCCTTGTCTTCCTTTGCGTGGTTTTCCTGAGCGATTCTTTCGTCCTGCTCCGTTGCCAGACGAAGGACCTTCCGCAGAGGGGCGACGATCTCCTTCTCCCTGACCCGATGGTTGCCGGTGATGCAAGTTCCGTACTCAGGTCCACGGGCGGTGTCGATGATCACGTGATCGCCCTTTTGGCAGGTGTGGCCTGCCGGGTCAAAAAAGTATATCTTCTGTCCCGGGCGGAACTGAATGTCCACCACCTGGACGGTATTTTCTGTATTGTTCATAATAACTCCTTTATTATCTCAGGGCCCAGGTCAGATAACCGCAGGCTGCGGCCACCGACACATTTCCCTGTACATATTCAATCGTCTTTTGCAGAGCCGAGATCCCATTCATCAGCTCCTGGGGACTGCGGACCATGGCCAGCTGCCGGGACAGGGGCGATACCGCCTGTACACCGCTTCTGCAGACCAGTGCATTCTGCAACAAATCCTTCCAGCTTTCCAGCACCGGCAGGATCTGATCCCGCTTCCATTTTTCCATACCTGCCAAAAGCTTTGTCAGCTCCCAGCTGTCCTTTTGCACGAGGCTCTTAACAAACACTTCCGTCTTCTCGTCGGACACGCCCTCCTGAAGCAGGGTTATGGCCTGTCCCAGATAGCCGCCGCTGCGGTCCATCACCGCCAAAATGCTGTCGGGATCGGCTGCCGGGAAACGGCGGGACAATTCCTTTTGCAAAAGCTCCTTGCTTAGGGCGTTGAGCTTTAATTCCGTACACCGGGAACGGACTGTGGGAAGCAGGGTCTGGGGGTTGTCCGCCAGCAGGATAAACACGCCGTAGGCGGGGGGCTCTTCCAAAACCTTCAAAAGTGCATTCTGGCCCTCAATGCCCATTGATTGCGGGAACAGGTAGATTTTATGACTGCCCTCGTTGGGCCGGATATACATATCCTCCCGGGCGTCCCGGACGAGCTTGACCGCCACATTCTTATGCTCCGGGTCGTCCACCGTAATATAGTCCGGGTGGGTGCCGGCCATAACCTTCCGACAGGCGGCACAGCTTCCGCAGGGAGCGTTCTCCCCCTGACACAGGATCGCCGCCGCCAAAAGCCGGGCCAAGGTGTGTTTTCCCGAGCCTTCCGGGCCGGAAATCAGGTAAAAATGGGAAAAACGACCACGTCCCACGCTGACGCGTAGGTTTTCTTTCAGCCGTTCATTGCCTAACAGGCTTTCAAATCCCATGGTTACCTCCAAATTGATATGATCACTCTTTCGTTGCGTATTCGTAGGGAAAGCATATATGCCTTCCGCGGAACGGATATATCCGTTCCCTACACACGATTGAGCAGCAGTGCTCCTTCACTTAGCCCCACAGTGCGGAAAGCATAGGTATCACCTGCTTTTTCCGGCTCATAATGCCGGGCAGGAACACCGTGTTATCCTTAGGCGACAGACCAAAGGCCTGCTGGATCGTGTCCGTATCTCCCAAATACACCAGCTGGGTGCCTTCCTTCAGCACGTCGGTCAGCATCAAAATGACCATCGAGAAGCCCTTTTCCTTCCGGGTCTTCTCCATAAGAGCCAAAAATTCCTCTTTCCGCTCCAGCATCTTGGGGCTGTCCACGCAGGTGATCTGTGCCACCGCCAGGTCGTGGCCTGCGATATGGAACTCCTTATAATCGGAGAACAGCAGATCCTCTGCCGAGCGGTTACCCATAGATGCCGAGAAAATGGTCTTACCCAGCTCCTCCAGGGAGATGTTTGCGATTCTTGCCATACGCTCAGCCGTCCGCACGTCCCGCTCGGTGCAGGTGGGGGACTTGAACATAACCGTATCGGACAAAATCGCCGCTGCCATCATTCCTGCCATCTTTGCGGTGGGCATCAGGCCCTTGTCCTGGAACATGCTGGCGATGATGGTATTGGTAGAGCCCACCGGCTCGTTGCGTACATAAATGGGATTGGTGGTCTGAATGTCCGCCAAGCGGTGGTGGTCGATGATCTCCAGGATCTCCGCCTCCTCCAGACCGGGTACGGACTGGGAAGCCTCATTGTGATCCACCAGCACCACCCGTTTTCTCCGGGGTCGCAGCAGATGATACCGGGTCAGTACGCCGACCACCTTCTCCTGTGCGTCCAAAATGGGATAGCAATGCTCTCTGAATTTCAGAACCTGCTCCCGGACCTCGTCCACCCGGTCCTCCAGATGGAAGCACACCAGCTCCTCCGTTTTGCAGATCCTTCCGATGGGTGCGGACTGGAAGATCAGACGGCTGGCTCTGTGGGCATCAAAGGGGGTAGAAATAATGCAGGTTTTGGTGGGGAAGTTCCGCAGCTCCTCGGAAAGCTCCGCCTGACACAGCACCAGGCAGTTTACATTTTTCTCCAATGCTTTTTGGATCATATCCGGCTGGTGGCCGCAAAGCACGATGGTCTGCTCATTCTGGAAGAGCATATCCCTGCTCTGGGGCAGAGCGATCACCACTTCACCGGCTACGGTGTCGGTATTCTCACCGGCGGCGTTCAGCACCTTGCCCTCCAGCACCGACAAAACGTTAAACAGGGGAACAGCCTCCAAGGTAGAGGACTCCACCTGCTCCATATTGTAGCTTGCCACGTTTTCCCGGGACAGCATGCCGTAAAGGGTACCGTCTTCCTTGGCAACGGGCAGTGCGGAGATGTTCTTATGTTCCTGTAAAATATTCCACGCCCGGCCCACGGTTACCGCAGGACTCAGCACAGGGGGGGTGTCAAAGTCCAGGTCCCGGATCTGGGTATGCATGCTGGTGATCCGCTTGGGGGGCTGAAAGCCGAACAGATCTAGAACGGTCTGGGTCTCATCGGACACGTGGCCCAAACAGGCCGGCTCATACTCCCGGTCGCCCAGGGCGTTCCGCAGGGCCGCATAGGCCATGGCCGCCACAATGGAATCGGTATCCGGATTTCGGTGTCCTGTTACATAAATAGGATCCATAATACTCTCCTTATACAGTAATTTCTCCCACAAGATTGGTTTCAAAAAGCTTTGCTATTTCTGCTTGCTTCATGCCCTGACCCAACGCCCACATGAGCTTGGTCATAGCCGCCTCCGAGGTCATATCCCGACCCTGGATCACGCCCATTTCCAGCAGGCGTGTGCCCACCTGATAGACCTGCAGGTTGGCACTGTCGTAAAGGCACTGGGTGGTAACCACCACGCTGACGCCCTGCTCCACCGCCCGGCGGATTCCCGCAAGGCCACGGTTCAGAATATTGATGCCCCCAAGGCCAAAGGCCTCGATCACGATGCCCCTATAGCCCATATTCACCAGCATATCGAACACTTCGCCGGACAGCCCGGGGGTCAGCTTCAGTAAAAATACGTTTTTGCTTAAGTTGTCTAAAAGCTTTGCCTCTTCTCTGGGCTGAGGGAGCAGGCTTCTGTCTGCCACCAAGCCCCGGCCGCCTACCCGGGCAACATACCGGGCGTTGATGCTCTCAAAGGCGGAAAAATCCATGGCCCGGACCTTCACCGCCCGGCAGCCCAGCATCACCTTCCGGTCAAAGGCCACAAACACGCCGGCAATTCCGGAGGCCGCCATAGCAAAGGCGGTGCGGAGATTATCCGGTCCGTCGGAAAGGGGATCTTTTAGGGGAAGCTGCGAGCCGGTAAACACCACCGGCAAATTGATCCCCGGCAGCATAAAGGTTACCGCAGAGGCCGTATAGGCCATGGTGTCCGTGCCGTGGGAGACCACGATGCCGTCAAAGACATTTCTGTTTTCAAAAATACGACGGGCGATGCTCTGCCATTCCTCCGGACGAATATTGGAGGAGTCCAGACACATCACGTCCTCCACCTGAATATCATAGTATTCCCGCAAAAGGCCGATCTCCCGCTCCATTACCTGGGAGGATTGGGGTTCTAAGCCGTCCTGACCGGGTCGGCTGGCGATGGTTCCGCCGGTAGTCAACAAAAGAATCTGTTTTTTCATATACTACCCCTTATAATATATCCACTATATTATATCTTTTCCCAAAGGAAATAGCAAGAGGAATCTTCGCACTGAGAAACTGCTTTACAGTAACGATTGTGCGTAGATTCTTCGACTCGCTACGCTCGCTCAGAATGACGCTATGTAATATTCTTCGGACGAGCATCATATGTTGGGGTAGATAACCGTAGGAGGGATCAGTATGAAACGAGTGTTGTGCCTGGCGGTGGCGGTTTTGGTGGCCATTGGGTGTCTGCCGATGCGTGTCCACGCAGTGGAAATGGATATTCCTGCCAAGGGCGTTATGCTGATGGACGTCAATACCGGCACCGTCCTTTATGAGCAAAACGCCCACGAGGCTCTGCCCATTGCCAGCGTTACCAAGGTGATGACCATGCTTCTGATTATGGAGGCCATTGATGGCGGCAAGATCCGCTGGGAGGACACCGTTACCGCCTCCGAGGCCGCCGCCGCCAAGGGCGGCAGTCAGATCTTTCTGAAGGCCGGGGAGACTATGTCTGTTGCGGATATGGTCAAATCCATCGCCGTGTCCTCGGCAAACGACTGTGCCTGTGCCATGGCAGAGCATCTTGCCGGCAGTGAGACCGCCTTTGTGGAGCTGATGAACAAGCGGGCCGGGGAACTGGGTATGGCTGACACCAAATTTGTCAACTGTACCGGCCTTGACGATGCTGCCGAGGCCGCAGAACACAAATCCTCCGCCCACGATGTGGCTCTGATGTCCAGAGAACTCTTAAAATACCACCCAGATATCACAAAATACACCACCATTTGGATGGATACCGTCCGGGACGGAGCTTTTGGTCTTTCCAACACCAACAAGCTGGTGCGGTTTTATAACGGGGCAACGGGGCTGAAAACCGGCTTCACCCGCTCTGCCGGGTACTGTCTGTCGGCCTCGGCCAAACGGGAAGATTTGGAGCTTGTGGCAGTGGTGCTGGGCTGTGAGACCTCACAGGAGCGGTTTGCCGCCTGCAAATCCCTGCTGGATTACGGCTTTGCCAATTTCTGCATCGTAACGCCCACCGCCCAGGAGCAGAGCGTGCCTGTAAAGCTGGGAACGGTGGACTCCGTGGTTGCCGTGCCTGCCAATACCGACGGTGTCCTTTTGGATAAATCTCAACAGTCCCTTGCCTCCTGCCGGGTGGAACTGGAGGAGAGCGTTTCCGCCCCGGTAGCACAAGGGCAGCGGCTGGGTACGCTTTATTTACAGGCAGGGGAGCAGGTCATCGCCCAGATCCCCATGCTGGCAAAAGAGGCCGTACCCAAGCTGACTTGGAGTCAGATCTTCCTGCGGCTCATAAAGCAATTGGCTATGAAGGGTTAACGCCTTCTCCTTGAGGAGAAGGTGGCAAAAATCTTTGATTTTTGACGAATGAGGTGGGGCTTTTATAACGCCATCACATGTGATGGCTACACCTCATCAGTCAGCTTCGCTGACAGCTTCCCCTCAAGGGGAAGCCTTGCCCGGTTGACTTTTTCTCCTGGGCGTGGTATGCTTATGGCGACAATTGAACACCGAGCTGTGGCAGGTTTGGCGTATGGCCAAAGCTGCTTAACAAGATAACCGGGTGTGATCCCCGGACGGTACCGCCGCTGTAAATGCCCGGTATGCACTTAGAACGAAAGTTGGTCACTGGAATATTTCCGGGAAGGCTGTGCATACCCCAGGACCCCGCCTGAGGGCATGAGTCAGAAGACCTACAGATCGGATTTTCACAGTCTTTGCGTGATACGAAGGCTGATTTGTCACGGAAAACCGGCCGTGGCACCGTTTTTCGGTGCCACGGTACATTTTTTGCGTAACGGAGGCAAATGTAATGAAAAAATTTCTTGTAATCGTCGCTTTGGTTTTGGCACTGACCACTGTTTTCTGTGCCTGCTCCCAGGCCAAGCCCACCGAGGGTGAAAAGAGCTTCACCGTAACCGTCGTCCACGCCGACGGCTCCAGCAAGGACTTCTCCTACAAGACCACAGAGCTGTACGTGGGTACCGTGCTGCAGGCTGAGGGCCTCATTGAGGGCGAAGAGGGAGAGTTCGGCCTGTATATCCATGCGGTAGACGGTGAGCAGGCCATCTATGAGGAAGACGGCGCTTACTGGGCTTTCTACGTGAACGGTGAGTATGCCGCTCAGGGTATCGACCTGACACCCATTGAAGACGGCACGACCTATTCCCTGGAATATACCGTAGGATAAAATGAACGCAGGCAGTACGGGGACTGCCTGCGTTTTTGTATGTTTTCCGCAAGAACGATACCGAGCAAAAAGAATAGCGTATAAATAGGCACTTTGCACGTAGTGTCAGCGGCGACTCGCCGCAAAAAGACCGCCTTCAGAAGAAGGCGGTCTTTTTTATCAATTAGTCAGCCACGTAGGGCAGCAGAGCGATCTGACGGGCACGCTTGATAGCGGTGGTCAGGGCTCTCTGGTGAGCTGCACAAGTACCGGTGGTACGGCGGGGCAGGATCTTGCCACGCTCGGACAGGTAACGACGCAGCTTTGCGGTATCCTTGTAGTCGATAGCCGTCATCTTGTCAACGCAGAAGGAACATACCTTCTTACGCTTACGGGGACGGGCAACAGTCTGTTCAGCCATGGATTTTACCTCCTTTGTAAGAGTTGTGAAAAAGTTCAGTTTTTAGAAGGGCAGCTGTGCGTCATCATCGTCAAGCATTGCAAAATCGGAAGCAGGAGCAGCGGGTGCTGCGTAGCTGCCGTAATTGCCTGCTGCAGGAGCGGCATAGGTGTTGCCACCGTCGCCATCTCTCTTGCTGTCGCCAAAGTAGACATTGTCTGCAATGACCTCAGCGGTACGACGCTTGTTGCCATCTTTATCGGTCCAGTTTCTGATCTGGAGCCGGCCGGCTACCACCGCCATGCGGCCCTTGGTGAAATACTTGGAGACGAACTCTCCGGTCTGACGCCAAGCGACACAGTCGATGAAGTCGGTCTCCCGCTCGGAACCGTCCTTGGGGGAGAAATCACGGTCCACCGCTACGGTGAAAGACGTAACTGCCACGCCGCTGCCGGTGCGACGGAGCTCCGGGTCTCGGGTCAGGCGACCCATGATAACAATGTGGTTCAGCATAGGATTTCCTCCTTACTCTTCCACTGCGGTGGTCAGGCAACGCAGGATACCGTCAGTGATCTTCATCACACGCTCCAGCTCTGCCGGGAACTCGGGCTTAACTTCCATGTTCATCAGAACATAGTAGCCCTCGTTCAGGTCGTTGATGGGATAGGCCAGACGACGCTTGCCCCACTCGTCCACGTTGGACAGGGTACCCTCCGCCTCCACCATTGCCTTGAACTTTTCCACAAGTGCGGCGATGCCCTCTTCGCCCTGAGCAGGGTCGACGATGTAGAGCACCTCGTACTTACCGGTGATCTTAGCCATGTTGTTTGCACCTCCTTTTGGACTTTTGGCCCACGATCGCGTCGTGAGCAAGGATTACCTACACACGTAGGCCAGCGTATTATATCCCACTTTTCAGGGGTTGTCAAGGATTTTTCCCGGAATAATCTGCCTTTTTCAGGGAAAAACTGGCTAAAAGGCCATTTCTATTGTTCGGGTTATGCCATCATGGAGGCTTCGTAGGGAATGCATATATGCATTCCGCGGAACGGATATATCCGTTCCCTACATTTAAGGGGTGATGTTTTGATTCTTTCCTATTTTCGCACGATTCTTTTGTATCTTGTGCTGATCGCGGTGATCCGGCTCATGGGCAAGCGGCAGATCGGACAGATGGAGCCCAGCGAATTTGTGGTTACCATGCTGGTGGCGAACCTGGCCTCCATTCCCATGCAGGACGGGGGAATCCCGCTGTTTTCCGGTGTTGTCCCCATCATTACTGTGCTGGGTGTGGAATTGGTGCTGTCAGCTCTGTCCCTGCGAAGCCTGAAGCTTCGCAGGCTTCTTTGCGGCAAGCCGGTGATTTTGATCGAAAACGGCAATATTTTGCAGAAAAACCTCAGAAAGACCCGGGTAACTCTGGACGAGCTGACCGGCCATCTGCGTGAAAAAGACGTACTGGACCTGCGGGCGGTCCAGTACGCCATCTTGGAGACCAACGGCAATCTTTCGGTTTTTCCCTATCCCAAGGAGAAGCCCGCCAGTGCCAAGGACGCGGGGATCCCCGCAAGGGCTCAGCAGCTGCCCATAACCATCATTTCCGACGGGCAGCTATTGACGGATAATCTCGCCCTTGCCAGGAAGGATACCCTGTGGGTGCAGCGGGTCTTAAAAGAAAAGCAGGCCACCGTGGCCGACACCTGGCTTCTAACGGTGGATAAGGCGGATCATATCCTGTTTTACCGCAAGGAGCTTTGATATGGAAAAAAGATTTTGGCTGGGGATCGCCCTGTTGGCGGTATTCTTGGTTTTTGGCTTCTGTATATCCTTCAAAATGACCGACCTGCATGCCCAGGCTGCCACAGAATTGGATCAGGCGGCGGATATGACCATGGCAGGGGATTTTGACGGAGCTTGTGAAAAAGCCTTCCGTGCCTATGACCTTTGGCTTGGCTGCCGGAAATTCACCGCCTCCGTTGCCGACCACTCTCCCATGGACGATGTGGAGCAGCTGTTTGCGGAAATGGAAGTCTACGCAAAGACCGGGGAAGAGCCCCATTTTGCCGCCTGCTGCCGGCAGTTGGGAGTCATGCTCCGCAGTATGTACGATGCCCACCGTCCCACCTGGTGGAATTTCCTCTGACGTCGCAGGGAACACCCTCTTGCCTCCCTCATCAGAGGGGGCCAAGGTGGCTCTCAAATCCTACCTGATTTATCTTCTTTCCTGCAGGCTGCCTAAAATCTCCAGCAGCATACGGCAGTGCTCCTTTTCCTGGGCGGCCAATCTTGCAAAGATCGGGCCGTACTCCGGGTCGGCACTGCGGGCTTCGTACTGGGCAAGGCTCTGCATCTCCCGTCCGTAGCAACGCCTTAGCATTCTGTCCACCGGCTCTCTTTCCGGGGGCGTACTGCGGGCATTGGGGTGGGTGCCGGTCAGGAGCATATAAATTCCTTTCAGGCAGGCCATATGTGCCTGCTCCTCCTGATAGAGCTGATAGAGTAAATTGCTGGACTTGCCCTGGGTTCTTCTGGACAAAGACAAATAGGTGGCCGCGTCCGTCCATTCCTGGGCGATCAGGCTCAAAAGCTGCGCCGCATCGGGAGCAGGATCGGGAGCTTTTTGCACCCTCTGCCACACCCGTGCCGCCATTTTAGGATCGTATCCGTTCATATTACCACTCCTCTCTAATACAGTATAATCCAGACTTTCTGCGAATTTTCAGGAAAAAGGACTTTTCTTTTTCAATCATTTGTGCTATTATAAAGAAAATTCCTCAGGAGGTCCCGTATATGGCACGGACTACCAACAAAGCACAACTGATTCTGGACTTTGTCAACGATTTCACCCGGGAGAACGGCTTCGCCCCCTCTGTCCGGGAGATCGGCCAGGCCGTAGGTCTCAGCTCCACCGCCTCGGTGAGCTATCATTTGCATCAAATGCAGGAAAAGGGGCTTCTGCTTGCTCCCGCTGGCAAGGGCCGCAAGCGTGCAGTGGTTACGGCACAGCGTCCCGGTCAGATCCCGGTGATCGGTGTGGTAACCGCAGGTATGCCCATTTTGGCGGTGGAAAACCAAGAGGGGACTATGGCCTGGGAGGGAGACCCCAAGTGCTTTGCCCTCCGTGTCCGGGGCGACAGCATGATAAACGCCGGCATTCTGGACGGAGATAAGGTGGTGGTCAGACCCCAGGCATCTGCCGATGACGGTCAGATCGTGGTGGCCCGGATCGGCGATGAGGCCACCGTAAAGCGTCTGTCCCGGAGAAACGGTCAGGTATGGCTGATGCCGGAAAACGATGCCTATGACCCCATCGATGGCTCGGAAGCGGAGCTGGTAGGTCTTGTGAAGGCCGTCGTGAGAGAGTACTAAGTAGGGAACGGATATATCCGTTCCGCGGAATGCATATATGCATTCCCTACGTACAATGTTTGAAAGATTCCCCTTTGCCAAAGGGGGATCTTTTCTTTAATTCCTCTTGTAAAAGTGGGAAATTTATGGTAAAGTGAATTGATTTTAATGCTTCAGGAGGCCCTTATGCGTTTCCACGGACCCAAGTAGTTCCCTCGCATTTTTCATAAAACTACTTTTGGAGGGAATATTATGTCAACCTTAATAGAAGAAATCAGCCGCCGCCGGACTTTTGCCATCATCTCCCACCCCGACGCCGGTAAAACCACCCTGACGGAAAAATTCCTGCTCTACGGCGGTGCCATCGCCCAGGCAGGCGTGGTCAAGGGCAAGAAAAACGCCCGTGCCGCCACCTCCGACTGGATGGAAATTGAAAAGCAGCGTGGTATCTCGGTTACCTCCTCTGTGATGCAGTTCCAGTACGAGGGCTTCTGCATCAACATTCTGGACACCCCGGGCCACCAGGACTTTTCCGAGGATACCTACCGCACCCTGATGGCCGCCGACTCTGCGGTGATGGTCATTGACGGAGCAAAGGGCGTTGAGCCCCAGACCCGGAAGCTTTTCAAGGTCTGTGCCATGCGGCATATCCCCATTTTTACCTTTATCAACAAGATGGACCGGGAGACCAAGGACCCCTTTGACCTGCTGGACGAGGTGGAGCGGGAGCTGGGCATCGAGACCTACGCCATGAACTGGCCCATCGGCTCCGGCAAGGATTTTCAGGGTGTTTACGACCGGGAGAACAGCCAGCTTTTGTTCTTCTCCGGTGTGTCCGGCAAGAACAGAGCCGGCAAGCAGGCCATTGACCTTTATGATCCTCAGGTGGCTGTGCTTTTGGATTCGGAAACCAAGCATCAGCAGCTCATTGACGATGTGGAGCTTCTGTCTGCCGGACGGGAAATGGACTTTGAGGCGGTGCGAAACGGTCAGCTTTCTCCGGTGTTCTTCGGCTCTGCTCTGACCAATTTCGGCATTGAGCCTTTCCTGGAGGCTTTCCTGAAATTAACGCCCCCGCCCCTGTCCCGGGAGGCAGACTGCGGCAGGGTGGACGCCTTTAGTCCGGATTTTTCCGCTTTTGTCTTTAAGATCCAGGCCAATATGAATAAGGCCCACCGGGACCGGCTGGCCTTTATGCGGATCTGCTCCGGCAAATTCCAGAGAGAGTCCGAATACTACCATATGCAGGGCGGCAAGAAGATGCGTCTTTCCCAGCCCCAGCAGCTGATGGCCGCGGACCGGGAGATCGTGGACGAGGCCTATGCAGGCGACGTGATCGGCGTGTTCGACCCGGGTATTTTCTCCATTGGCGATACCATCACCGTTCCCGGCAAGAAATTCCTCTACTCGGGAATCCCCACCTTTGCTCCGGAGCATTTCTGCCGGGTGTCCGCCAAGGACTCCATGAAGCGGAAGCAGTTTGTCAAGGGCACGGAGCAGATCGCCCAGGAAGGTGCAATCCAGATCTTCAAGGTGCCCAACTCCGGTATGGAGGAGGTCATCGTGGGCGTTGTGGGTACGCTGCAGTTTGACGTGTTCCAGTACCGTATGAAGAACGAATACGGTGTTGATCTGCGAATGGATATGCTGCCTTACGAAGAAATCCGTCTCATCGACAGCTACCCCGGTGATCTTTCCGACCTGAACCTGACCACCGACGCGGAGCTTTTGGAGGACTACCGGGGCAGAAGCCTTTTGGTATTCTCAAGCTTTTGGGCCATCGACTTTATCTGCAAAAGAAATCCCGGTCTTACACTCAAAGAGATCGTGGTTGCGGAAGGATAATAATTGCCCCGGCAGGATTTCCTGCCGGGGCCTCTTTATTCATTCTTCTTTCTTATTTATTCTTTATTCTTTAACTGACGCTTCGCATTGAAAGAATAAAGAAAAAAGAATAGATAATAAATAATAAATTCTGATTTAATTTTCCGGTTTGGTAGACGGCAGGCGGCTGGTGCGGCGTCTGCGGCGACCGCTGGGACGCCGTTCCTCCGGATCGGCCTTTTCCGCACGGCGGGCATAGGCCTCTGCCGCTTCGGAGGTGGCTTCGTAGGTCAGCCGGCTGACACGGATCAGCCCGTCCGGCTGCTCAGACAGCCGAATCCGGATCAGGAATTTTCCGTGCTCCGGACACTCCGCCAAATCCATATACCGATGACCCGGCTGGGCAAACCAGCGAGTTCCCTTCATTTTCTTTTCACAGTGGGGACACAGATTCTCCGCCCCGCCCATGGCCTCAATGGCGGCAGTCTTGTCCTGATAATCGTAAAACACCTTACGGCTGATACAACCGGGCAGCTCTGCTCCGTGGAAGCCGTTAACGTGATTTTTTAAGGCGGTTTCGTACTCCGTCGTACCCTTTTTCAGGTCCAGCTTGGCACAGATGAGGGCCGTATGGTAGGCATCGCCCAGAGCATCGTGTGCCGGACGGGTGGCCTCGATCCCGAAGATCTCCATAGCCGTCTTCAGTGCCTTTTGGGCAGAAGAGCCGTCTGTCTGGGCGTTGAAGATCATCTGGGCATTGAACCAGCGGCTGACCCAATGCTCCGAAATGCCGTAAAGCTGCAGGTTCTCCCGCAGAATGGCAATGTCGTCAAAGCCCCAGGTCAGGAAAATGGCATCTTCACCGCACCAGGTGCGGAAACGCTCCATGGCCTCATTCATGGGAACGCCCTCATCACGAAGCCGGGACTCCTTAATGCCCGTGAGCTTGCTGACCCTGCGGTTCAGCCGGCGATAGTATTTGGGCTTGATCAGCACCTGGAATTCGTCCTTAACCTCCTGCTCCTCCGTCAGTCTTACCGCACCGATCTGAATGATCTCACCCCGGATCTGCACCGGAAGCACCTTCCGTGCCGAGGGAGAGCCGGGCCAGGGCTGATTCCACTCCATATCCAAAACGATATAGTCCATGTTTCTGCTACCTCAAAAGTTTACTCTCCGTAGAAAATCGCCAGATTTTCCTTCGTAATGGCCTGATAGTCTGCGTAAAAACGCTTCTGGGCCTCTTCGCCGTCCAATAACGCCTTGGCGATCTTGGTGATCTGCTGGGCTCTGCCGCTTTCTGCTGAGATCACCGTGCCGATGCAAGTGCCGTTTTCGATCTGCTCCAGCACTTCCTCCGTACCGCCTACGCCTACGATGTAAATGTCCTCACCGGGAGTCCAGCCGCCGGCCAGCACCGCCTGGATCGCACCCAGAGCCAGTGCATCGCTGTTACACAGCAAAACCTCCACGTCCTTGCCGTGCTGGGACAAAAGCTCCCGGGTAAGCTGCTTGCCGTTTTCCTTGGTGCCGTCGCTGACCCGGGTAGTCAGCAGGCTGCATTCCAGTTCGCCGTCCCGCAGAGCCTCATCGCAGTGCTTGGTGATCAGATCCGCTTCCGGGTCGCCCTCCGGGCCCCGGATAATGGCATAGGAGATCACTTCGTCGCCGTTAATGTCGCCGCTGTCCATGCTGTCCAGCAGGATCTGTCCCTGCAGGTAGCCCTGCCGGGTCTCGTCCACACCCACATAGAACAGCTTGTCCCAGCTGTCCAGCACCGCTTCCTCGGGCTCTTGGCCGATGAAAATGCCGGGAATCTGAGCTTCCTTCAGAATTTCCGCAAGCTCGCCCGCATTTTCTACCGCCACCGGCTCTATAATGACCAGAGGATATTTCTGATAGGCAAGACTGCTCAGCTGGGTCTTTTGTGCGGTCTGGTCCTGATTGGCGTTCATGGGAATCCCCATATAACCGCAGTCCTCAAGGGCTGCCAGCAGAGCCTCCTGCCGGGGGCTTTCCGTATAGGAGGCAAACAAGACGCCCACCTTGACCTTATTTTTATTGCTATTTCCGCCGCAGCCGCTCAATATCAGAATGGCTGCCAAAAGAAAAAGAAGAATTTTTCTTGTCTTCATAGCTACTCCTTGCACCAAAATTTGCAATACCTCGTGTATCATAGCATATTTTTTAGCCTTACACAAGTGTTGACAAAAAAATCCTATGTGTTACAATAATTATGTCTGAAAAGCACAATGTTTTTCATATGTGCCATCAAATATTTTAGGAGGAAATTTATGAAACTTGCAGTTTTGGTTTCTAACCGCGGATTCTTCCCCGGAAGCGTCATCGCTTCTGCTCACGAAGAGATGAAAAAAGCTCTGGAAAACTGCGGTGTAGAGGCTCTGGAGCTTCCCCGCGAGGCCACCAAGTACGGTGCTGTTGAGACCACCGACGACGGCCTGATCTATGCTGATTTTCTGCGTCAGCACGAAGGTGAATACGACGGTCTGATCATCTGTCTGCCCAACTTTGGCGATGAGAACGGCATCAAGGCCGCCATCAAGGACGTCCGTGTTCCCATTCTTCTGCAGGCTTATCCCGATGAGCTGGGCAAGCTGGACTTTGCCAACCGTCGTGATGCCTTCTGCGGCAAGCTGGGTCTGTGTGCCGTGCTGAAGCAGATGAAGGTGAAGTTCGTTTCCGGTGAGCCCTTCGTAATGCACCCCCTGAGTGCGGAGTTCACCAAGGAGCTGACTGACTTTATCGAGATCTGCCGTGTGGTTAAGGGTATGCGTCGGGTTCGCCTGGGCGTTATGGGTGCCCGTACCACCGCTTTCAAGAGCGTTCGTTTTGATGAGGGTGCTATGGAGTCCCTGGGCATCGACACCGAGACTCTGGACGAAACTCAGGTGTTTGCCAAGATCGATGCCATCTCTGATGACGATCCCCGTCTGGCCAAGTGGGAAAAGGAGCTGAAGGCCATTTCCAACACCTGCGACACCCCCGCCTATGCAATCCTCAACCAGTGCAAGCTGGGTGTGGCTCTGGAAGAGCTGTTCCAGGAAATGCATCTGGACGTAATGGCGATCCGCTGCTGGAGCGAGCTGCAGTACGAGTACAAGATCGCTCCCTGTGCCGTTATGGGTATTCTGAACAAGCTGCAAAAGCCCATCGTCTGTGAGACCGACGCTTCCAACGGCCCTGCTATGCTGGCTCTGACCCTGGCTTCCGGCACTGGCGTTGGCTGTCTGGACGTGAACAACAACTACGGCAACGAGCTGGACAAGTGCATTATGTTCCACTGCGGTCCCATGCCCATCGACCTGCTGGAAGGCCCCGGCCACATGGAAGAGCACAAGATGTTCACCAAGACTCAGGGCGAGAACTGCTCCTGGGGCGTTAACGTAGGCAAGATCAAGTCCGGCATCATCACCATCTGCGGTATGCGTACCGAGAACGGCCAGCTCCGCTACTTTGTTGAGAAGGGCGAGGTGGTTGACGTACCTGTGGACGAAGGCTTCTTCGGCACCTACGGTGTTGTGAAGATGGATAATCTGCAGACCAAGCTGCGTCATATGGCTGAGGAAGGCTTCCGCCATCACGTGCTGATCACCGCCGGCGACCATGTCAGAAGCGTAAACGAGGCCCTGTCCAAGTTCCTGGGCTACACCGAAATCAAACTGTAAGAGGTACATACTATGAATTCCAAAGAAATCGTTGCAAAAGCCAGAAGCCTGGGTAAGTGTATCCCTGCTTTCAATATCCCCCATATCCCCATGCTGAAGCCCGTGGCTGAGGCTATCCGTGATGAAAACAGCGTGGCTATGATCCAGGTTGCCCGTGTGGAATGGGAAAAGTTCTGCTCCGAGAGCCTGGAGCGTGTTGCCGAAGAGTACGCTAAGTACAAGGTAGAAGGCCACACCCTGCTGCACCTGGACCACATTCCCGTCATCGACGAGGACTATGTGAACGTTGACTATATGTCCTACATTCAGCGTGGTATCGACGCAGGCTTCCAGTCCGTCATGGTGGACGCCTCCCGTCTGAGCCTGGAGGACAATATCCGCTGCACCGCTGAGGCTGCCGCCCTGGCACACGCAGCCGGTATCCCCATCGAGGCTGAGCTGGGTGCTGTTATGGGCCACGAGAATACCGAAATGCCCCCCTACGACGAGATCTTCGCCTCCCGTATGGGCTTTACCAAGATCGACGAGGCCCAGCGTTTCATCGCTGAGAGCAAGTGCGACTGGCTGAGCGTTGCCGTGGGCAACATTCACGGTCAGGTGGCTGAAGCTGTCCGTAACCAGAAGAAGCCCGAGGCTAAGCTGGACGTAGAGCACATCGGCAATCTGCATCAGGCAACCGGTGCTCCTCTGGTTCTGCACGGTGGCTCCGGTGTCCGTCATGAGTACATTCTGGGTGCATTCCAGGCCGGTATCGCCAAGATGAACGTGGGTACTGAGATCCGTCAGACCTATGAGGCCGCTCTGGCTGAGCGTCCCGGCGACATTGAATACGCCCGTGAGAAGCTGTACTGGAGAACCCGGAAGTACATTTCCGAGTACCTGTACAACACCGATCTGAAGAACGCTCTGTAAGATACATAAAGTTACCCCGGCAGGATTTTCCTGCCGGGGTTTGCTTTATTCATTCTTCTTTCTTATTTATTCTTTATTCTTTCTCGGGCACACTATATCTTAAAGAATAAAGAATAATGAATAGATAATAAATAATAAATTTCTGCGATTCTTTTGCCCCTACATATTCTTTTTCTCTGCATTTAACTCATCAACTACGATGTCCGGATAGGGGTTTGCGATGACGGTGCGGTAGGTGTGGTAGATCACCATGCCCGGTTTGCCGCCGGGGGTCTTTTTCACCTGCTTGACCGGGGTTACATCAACCGGCAAATTCTGACCGCCGGAAGTTTCGGCGTAGTAGGCCGCCAGCTGGGCCGCCTGGGTGATGGTGTCGTCCGGGGGTGTGGTGCCGCCGCAGGAAATGATCACGTGGCTGCCGTGGACCTTGGAGGCGTGAAGCCAAAGGTCGTCTTTCCGGGCAAGCTTGAAGGTCAGCTCGTCATTTTGGCGGTTGTTTCTGCCCACATAAATGGGGTAACCATCGGTAGATTCAAACCGCATAGGGGGTAATTTCCCTTGTTTTACCCGTTTTTTCCCAGATTCCCGAACATATCCGCCATCTTGCAGTTCCCGACGGATCTCCTCAAGCTCTGCCTCGGTTTTGGCTCTCGACAGCTCCGAAAGCACGCTTTCCAGGTACTGCAGCTCCTCCCGGCCCAGCTCTAACTGACGGGTCAGTTCCTTTTCCGCGGTCTTCATGCGGGCGTAATCTTTGTAGTATTTTGCCGCATTCTGCTGGGGAGACAGCAGGGGAGAAAGGGTTACCTCAATTTCTTTCATGTTCTCGTCGTAAAAATCCTCCACGGTAACGGAGGTCTGTCCCTTTACCATGCGGTGGATATTGGCAGTCAATATATCGCCCAATTGGCGAAGCCGCTCCCGGTCGTAGGTCGCCTGCAACTCCTTTTCCTGAATGGCGATTTTCCGACGGAGCCGCTGACAGAGATTGCTGATGGTTTTGCGTACCGCCTGGCTCTTTTGATCCATGGCGGCTTTTTGATCCCTGACAAGATAGAAGCTATCCAATAGTTTTCCAAAGCTTTCGGCTTTTTCCCAGTCTCCGTACTGCCGGATCGGGCAGAAGGCAAACTGCTTGGGTAGGCCGTTTTGGGCGTACAGGTAGGGTGCCGGGTTTTTGATATGCTCCCGGAAGAAGCTTTCCAGTTTTTGGCCGATTTCCTGCAGGTTTTTTCCCTCCAGCCGGGCGTCCGTATCTCCGGCAGCATACAATGCCGCCTCCCGGCATACCAAAGGAGACAGTCCGCCTAAGCTGTCCATCAGTCGGTCAGACAGCAGATCCGCACCAGGCTGAGCCAGCAGGTTTACATAATCTTCCGCCTCCGGGTCTTTTTTGCCCACCGGCTCGGGATCTTGGTAGTACATACCCGGCAGGGCAGGCCGTTTTGTCTCGTCCAGGCCCACACGCCGCAGGCAATCAATGATCCTGCTGTCCTTATCCAGCAAATACAGATTGCAGGTCCTGCCCATCAGCTCGGCAACCAGCCGCTTTTGGGTGGGGTCTCCCATTTCGTCGATACAATCGAAGGTAAAGACCGCACAACGCTCCATGGGGAGTTGGGAAATGTCCGTCAGCCGGGCTCCCATCAGGTGCTTTCGCAAAAGCATACAGAACATGGGCGGCTCGGGAGGATTTTCCGGGTTTGCCTCCGTCAGATGCAGCCGGGGAGCGGCAGGATTGGCGGCGATCACCAGCTTTTGCCGACCCTCCGGGGTCTTTAACAGCAGAATCACCGTATCCCGGGCAGGCTGGTGGAGCTTCTCCACCCGACTCCCAAGGGCAGCCTGCCGGATCTCCGACAGCACCGCTTTTAAGAAAAACGCATCAAATGCCATTTTTATTCCTCGTTCATTAAAATTCCGAACAGCTCGTTTAGTCTTTCCGTCCGTCCCAGTAAATACAACGCACCGAACAATGTCTCAAGGCCTGTGGCCTTGGCGTACTCCTGCGGGGTTGCGGACTTGGGGGCGGCGTGGGTGTGGGCGTTCTTGCCCCGGCGGTAGTAGGAAAGCTCCTCGGCCGTCAAAAAGGGCTTCAGCTTGTCCGCAAATTTAGCTTGTGTGGGGGCTTTTACCAGTTCCACAGACTTTTTATGCAAATTCAGCACCGTTTTTCCGCCCTGCTCACACAAATAGGTACGGCACAGCAGCTCATAGACCCCGTCGCCCACGTGGGCAAGCCCCAAATTGGTAATGCTGTTTACCTGCTGGGTGGTAAACTCCATATGAAAATAGTCCATTATTTACCCTCCTTGCGGGGAAAGTACAAATTCATATCCACATTTCCGCTGATGCCCGGCACGCTTCCGGAAGCGGTATACTGCCACATATCCACCCTGTAGGGGAAATCCATTTCGCTGTCATAGTGAGCCAGCCAGAAATGATAGTCTGCCATCTGCTCCAAATCAAAGCCGTTACTTAACATTCTGTAGTTAAAATAGACCATGGGGGTATGTCCGGCCTCCGCGATCTCATCACAAAAAGCCTTGGCAAAGGCCATGATTCCCTGTGCGGTTATATCGCTTGTCCGGGCATCGTCCATATACTCCCAGTCGAAGACGATGGGCATTTGAAAATCCCAGCCCTCCGTCAGCTCCAAAAGGTACCGGGCTTCTTCCACCGCCTCTTCCTCGGAAATCGCCTGGGAGAAGAAATAGCCGCCCACCTTGATGCCGGCACTGCTTGCCCCGGCATAGTTTTTCTGGGCATTGTCGTCAATATACAGCTTTCCTTCCTGTCCCGTACCCCGACCGCCGATCCGCAAAAGGGCAAATTCCACACCGGCGGATTTTACCTGCTGCCAGTCGATATCGCCCTGCCATTGGGACACGTCGATACCCAGCACGCTTTCTCCGGAAACTTCGGTCATATAGCCGTTGGCTTCGGTAAAATCCTCAGGCTCATAGGGGTTTTCCGCAAGGATCGGGTTGGTGATGCCCTGAAAGCCAAGGCATATCACCAACGCCGCCACTACCATAATCAATATACCAAGCTCCCAGAACAGGAGCTTTTTGTAAAAGGGTCTTTTCTTTGTCTGCATAGGCCCACTCCTTTTGATAAAGTATACCATGAGCAGGTCTTTTTGCCAAGGAAAAGATTTTCCTGCATAATCGCAGGAAAAATTGGAAATCCTTTTAACCAACGATCGTTCCCGGCCCTCCTGTGAAGGCGGAGAGGACTTCTATGCGGATCCCATACTCCCGGGCAAATTCCACGCTGCGGTCATGGAGCACCTGAGCCCCGTTTTCAACCAGCGAAAGCATTTTTTCGTAACTTACCTTCCCAAACCGGGTAGCATCGGGATACCGGCGGGGATCCCGGTCATAAACCCCGTCTACATCGGTGTAGATCTGGCAAAGATCTGCCTTCAAAAAAGCCGCCAGGGCAACCGCCGTGGTGTCCGAGCCGCCCCGGCCTAAGGTGGTGATGTCGCCTTCGGGGTCAATGCCCTGAAAACCTGCTACCACAACGATATTCCCCTTATCCAGCTCCCTTTGGATCCGGTCGCCCTGCAAGCCTGTGATCCGGGCAGAGCCGTGTTCGCCGTCGGTCAAAAGACCCGCCTGCCAGCCGGTAAGGCTCACCGCCGGAAAGCCCCTTGCCCCGATGGCCATGGCCATCAGCCCTGCCGAAAGCTGTTCTCCGGCAGATAAATAGGCGTCCATCTCCCGTTGAGAGCCACGGATATTCAGTTTTTTTGCCTTGGCGATCAATTCATCGGTGGTATCGCCCTGTGCCGAGACCACGACCACTACCTGCACGCCCTGCTGGGCAAGCCCTGTGATCCGTCTTGCGGCGGCTTTGATCCTGTTTTCGTCCCCTAAGGACGTGCCTCCGTACTTTTGCACTACCAGCAACGGTTTCACCTCCATACCAAACTATGCGGAATTGGGGCAGTTCGTGCAAAATTTCCTCGAAACGCCGTTCCAAACACTTGACGCAGCGTCAATTGCCCTCGTAGGGAATGCATATATGCATTCCGCGGAACGGATATATCCGTTCCCTACACGGCTCTTGGTTCAAAAAAGTGCCGCCTTTTGCAAGGCGGCACTCCATATGAACTTTAACCGGCCAGGATCTCGGCCTTCACCACGCCCTTCAGCTGACGCAGCTCCCGCAGCACATCTTCCAGCTGCACCGTCAAATCGATGGTCTCAGCAGAAATGGTTACGATACCGCTGCCGTTGCTGGGAATGATGGAGTTGATGGTCATAATGTTGGCGTTGCTTTCAGTAAAGGTATTGAGAATGTTCGCCAGTGTGCCGGGCTCATCGTGCAAAAGCAATTGGAAGGTTACCACCCGGCCGGACATCATATGCTTAAAGGGGAGCACCGCGTCCCGATACTTATAAAACGCACTGCGGCTGATACCCGTCATACGGGTCGCCTCATTGACGGTGGCTGCCTCGCCTACGGACAAAAGCCGCTTGGCCTCTGCTACCTTTACAAAGACCTCCGGCAGAGCCGAGGCCTCTACAATATAATACTTAGATTTCTGAGCCATAGTAAGACCCTCCGTAACCGTACATATTTGCCGGGTTTTTCTATTATACTAACATATTCTTTCCAAAAGTGCAAGCCTGTTGCGGAAAAATGTTTTCAGGAGGTGGACAGTCCGGTGAAAGAACTGGTACGGCCTGCGAAATTTTTTGTAGCCTTTTTGGGCGTGATCTTAGCCCTAAAATATTTTCTTCCTTATCTGATCCCCTTTGCGGCCGCCTTGGTGATTGCTTTGCTTTCCGAGCCTTTGGTGGGCTTTTGTGTAAAGTATTTTCGCCTGCCCCGGTCTGTGGGTGCGGGCATCGGTGTCAGCGTTACCCTGCTTTTAACCTTTGCCCTGCTGTCCGTGGTAGGTGCATTGGCAGTCAAGGAGCTGGGTATGCTGGCAAACGCCCTGCCGGATATGGAAAACACCGCAAAAGAGGGTATCGCCCTGGTGGAGGATCTGTTGACCGACGCCGCTTCCAAAGCTCCAAAGGGTATGCGGCCCTTTCTGTTGCGGTCGGTCTCCGGCCTGTTTAGCCAAAAATCGGAGCTTTTCAGCCAAGTGGGTGCCAAAATTCCCGGTATGGTAACGGATTTTCTGGGTCAGATCCCCACGGGAGCATTGACGGTCGGCACAAGCCTTTTGGCAAGCTTTATGATCTCTGCCCGGCTGCCCCAGCTGCGGTCAAAAATTTCCGCGAAACTGCCGACTGTTTGGAAGGATAAGTATCTGCCCGCCCTGCGGAGATCCCGAAAAGTAGTGGGCAGCTGGCTCAAGGCACAGCTGCAGATCTCCGCTGTGGTCTTCCTGATCGTGGGGTTGGGCTTTTTACTGTTAAAAGTGCCTTACGGCCCACTATGGGCAGCCTTGATCGCACTGGTCGATGCCGTTCCCATTCTGGGAACCGGCACGGTGCTGATCCCCTGGGCAGTGATCAGTCTTTTACAGGGAAACCACCTGCAGGCCATCGGCCTTTTCGTCATCTACGGAGCGGCTCTTTTGGCTCGCACCGCCCTGGAGCCAAAGCTGGTTGGCCGGCAGCTGGGACTTGACCCCCTTGCCACCCTGATCTGCCTGTATCTGGGCTTCCGGATCTGGGGTATTTTTGGTATGCTGACTGCTCCCATTTTAGCCGCCGCCGTGAAAAACGTCCTCGACCCGCAGCAATCCTAATAAATACCGTCCATATGTTCGCATATGGACGGTATTTTTGTAAAATTATTTCGGTTTTCCACTTTACGAACCGCATATTTTGTTGTACAATAACAGTGATTATGCTGAGGAGGTGTGGCGTTTTATGGGCTGTTTGAAATGCGGTCGTGATATAACCGGCTCGCAAGTCTTTTGTGATGGCTGTCTGGACGTAATGGCTAAGTACCCCGTAAAGACCGGTGTTGCGGTGCATTTACCCCAGCGTAGCCTGAATCCTGACCTGCCCCCTGTCCTCAAAAAGCGGCCTCCCACACCGGAGGAGCTGCTGGCACAGAGCCGAAAGGAAAACAGACGGCTCCGCCGTTGGGTGGTGCTTTTGTCCATTGCTTTGGTGCTTGGAGCGGTGGCCGTGATCGCCTACAAGTTCCGGGATCCGATCATTGAGAACATCGGCAGGAACTATACCACTTACATAAACTGACTGTTTCACGTGAAACAATCGAAGAACCCCTGTTTCACGTGAAACATTGAGAAAGGAATCTCTATGGGGAAGATCATCGCCGTAGTCAATCAAAAGGGCGGCGTGGGTAAAACCACCACCGCCGTGAATTTGACCGCCGCGTTGGCGGAACAGGGGAAGAAAGTGCTGCTCTGCGATTTCGACCCCCAGGCCAATGCCACTTCCGGCTTGGGTCTGGAAAAAAGAAAACTGAATCACTCGGTCTATGACGTGGTGGTCAATGAGCTGCCCCCGGAGGAGGCCGTGGTTTCCACCAAGTTTGGCGATGTGCTGCCGGCAACGGCAGATCTTGCCGGTGCGGCCGTGGAGCTGATCGGTATGCCCGAGGCTCATTTCCGGCTGGGTCAGGCTTTGGGTCGCCTGCGGGAGAAATACGATGTGATCTTCATTGATTGCCCGCCGTCGCTGGAAATGCTGACCCTGAACGGTTTGGCTGCCGCAGACAGCATTTTAGTGCCCGTCCAGTGCGAATATTACGCATTGGAGGGTCTTGCAGACCTGATGAACACCATGCGTATGGTAAAAAAACGCATTAACCCCCGCCTGGAGATCTTCGGTGTGGCACTGACCATGTTTGACGGACGCACCAATTTCTCCACCCAGGTGGCACAGGAGGTCCGTCGGCACTTTCCGGGAAAGGTCTTTGCCACGGTAATTCCCCGGAATATCCGTTTAGCGGAAGCCCCCAGCCACGGATTGCCTGTTACGGTCTATGACCGCAGCAGCCGGGGTGCTGTGGCTTATCGAGCCATGGCGGACGAAATCGCAGGAAGATTGAGGTGAAATGATGGCAGTACAAAAAGGTATGGGTAAAGGCCTGGGTGCTCTTTTGGGAGATGCCCTGGAAGAATCCTCCGCCAAAAGTCCCTATCAGCTTTTACCGATTTATAAGGTAGAGCCCAATCCCCATCAGCCCCGGCAGGATTTTGATGAGGAAGCTCTGCAGGCCTTGGCCGATTCCGTTGCCACCCACGGCATTATGCAGCCGCTGACGGTGCGGGAGCTGCCCAATGGCTATTATCAGATCATCGCCGGTGAGCGGCGGTGGCGTGCTGCCCGCTTGGCAGAACTGACGGAAATTCCCGCGGTGATCATTGAGGCCGATGACAAAAAGGTCATGGAGCTGGCTTTGATCGAGAACCTGCAGCGGCAGGACTTAAACCCGGTGGAAGAAGCCATGGGTTATCAGAGTCTGATGGGTGATTACGGTCTGACCCAGGAGGAAGCCGCAAAACGGGTTGGTAAATCCCGTCCTGCGGTGGCAAATGCCCTGCGTTTGCTGGCACTGCCGGGTGTAGTACTGGATATGCTCCGGGAGGGTCTGCTGACCGCCGGCCACGCAAGAGCGGTGCTTTCATTAAAAACCGAGAAGCAGCAGGTGGATACCGCCCGGAAGATCGCCAATTTGGGACTTTCCGTGCGGCAGGCGGAGCTTTTGTGCAAGAATCTGCTCCGAGAGCCCGCCCCCAAGCAGGAGACCTTCTTTGCGGTGGATTACGTAGCCGAGTGCGAAAAAGCCCTTAGCAAGCAATTGGGCCGGGGCGTGAAGATCGTCAACGGCAAGCGGAAAGGCCGTTTTGAATTGGAATTTTACGGACAAGAGGACCTGCAGGTCCTACTGGACGCCTTAATGAAGCTAAAGAAGTGAGGAGAACATTATGCTGGACATTAAGAGAATCAAAGAAGACCCCCAAGGGGTCAAGGCCGGCCTGAAGGCCAAGGAAGTGGATTGCGATGCCATTGTGGACCGCATTCTGGAGCTGGATACGGAAATCCGTGCCTTAAAGACCTCCACCGAGGGCAAAACCGCCCAAAAGAATCGCCTTGCCAAGGAAAACGGCAAGCTGTTCGGTCAGAAGAAGGGTGCGGAAAAGCAGGGTAAGGACACAGCCGATCTGGACGCACAGATCGAAAAGAATAAGGCTGAGTCCATCGCTTTGGACGCCTCCATTGAAGATGAGGCCAACAAGCTCAAGGAGCTGAGCGTGGAGTTCAGAACCGCCATGCTGAGCCTTCCCAACCTGCCCGATGCTGATCTTTTGCCCGGTGGCAAGGAGAATAACGAGCCTCTGCGTTATGTGGGCAAGAAGCCCGAATTCGATTTTGAGCCCAAGCATCACGTGGATCTTTGCACCGATCTGGGTCTTATTGACTACGAGCGGGGCGTCAAGCTGGCAGGTGCCGGCAACTGGATGTACACCGGCATGGGTGCAAGACTTGAGTGGGCTCTTTTGAACTACTTTATCGATACCCACACCGCTGACGGCTACGATTTCATTCTGCCGCCCCATATGCTGGAGTATATGTGCGGCGAAACTGCCGGTCAGTTCCCCAAATTTGCCGACGAGGTCTACAAGATCGCCAACCCCACCGACGACCGGGTCCACTATATGCTGCCCACCGCTGAGGCTGCTTTGGCGTCTGTTTATCGGGACGAGATCCTTTCTGAAGCCGATCTTCCCAAGAAATTCTTCGCCTACACCCCCTGCTTCCGCCGTGAGGCCGGTTCTCACCGTGCCGATGAGCGTGGTATGGTTCGTGGCCATCAGTTCAATAAAGTGGAGATGTTCCAGTTCTGCAAGCCCGAGGATTCCGACGCTGCCTTCGATGAGCTGGTAACCAAGGCTGAAAAGCTGGTGGAGGGTCTGGGCTTCCACTTCCGTACCGTGAAGCTGGCTGCCGGCGACTGCTCCGCATCTATGGCTCGCACCTACGACATCGAGATCCTGATCCCCTCCATGGACGGCTATAAGGAGGTCTCCTCCGTTTCCAACGCAAGAGATTATCAGGCTCGTCGCGGCAATATCCGTTTCCGTCGTGAAGAGACCGGCAAGCCCGAGTTCCTGCACACCCTGAACGGCTCCGGCCTGGCAACAAGCCGTATCTTCCCCGCTCTGGTGGAGCAAAATCAGCGTGCCGACGGCTCCATTGTCGTGCCCGAGGTCCTGCGGAAGTATCTGGGCGGCCTGGAGATCATCGAAAAGAAGTGAAATATTATGTAAACCCTTGCGGCGGCTGGTAATCCTATCGGTCGCGGTACGTAATAAAAAATTATGTAAACAAAGGAGAGAACATCATGAAAAAGAAAACCAGCAAATTCTGGGAGGAATTCAAAGCTTTTGCCATTAAGGGCAACGCAATGGCACTGGCTGTTGGTACTATTATCGGTGCCGCTTTCTCCACCATCACCAAGAGTCTGACCGACGACATCATCATGCCCATCGTTTCCATCTTCCTTGGGGGCATCGACTTCTCCGAGCTGAAGATCACCCTGCCCCGTCTGTGGGGCGAGGCTAAGTTTGACGAGGCCGGCAACGAGATCCTGAACACCCTGAACTGGGGCAATTTCATCTCTGCAGTCATTAACTTCTTTATTTTGGCCTTTGTAGTCTTCATGCTTGTCAAGGGACTCAATAAGCTGAGTGAAGCAGGTAAGAAGAAGGAAGAGGAAGCTCCCGCTGAGCCTCCTGCACCTCCCGCTCCCTCTGCTGAAGAGGTTCTGCTGACCGAGATCCGCGACCTGCTGAAAGAAAAGAATTGATAATAAACAATGGACAATGGATAATTGTGGTGTTGCCTGCGGCAACGGATTAAAATATTTTATGACATCGCGGAGCGATACCTTAATTTTCAATTGTCAATTTTCAATTTTCAATTATGTAGGTTTGACAAACCTACATAAAGTGCTATAATCTATCTGTTAATTATTTCCAATGAGAGGAAGAAAACATAATGTTCAAGATCGTACGTAAGAAGGAGCTGAACAGCTCCGTTACCCTGATGGACATTGAAGCCCCCTTTATTGCCAAGAAGGCAAAGGCCGGTCAGTTCATCATCTTCCGCATTGATGAGAAGGGTGAGCGTGTTCCCCTGACCATCGCCGGCTACGACCGGGAAAAGGGTACTGTTACCATCATTTTCCAGAAGGTTGGCTTTGCCACCCAGGCTCTGGGCTGTCTGAACGAGGGCGACTTCATTCAGGACTTCGTTGGCCCTCTGGGTAAGCCCACCCCCGTGGAAGGCAAAAAGAAGGTCTGTGTGGTTGGCGGCGGTGTTGGCTGTGCCATCGCTCTGCCCTCTGCCAAGGCTTTTAAGGAAGCCGGTGCTGAGGTTACCGTTATTGTAGGTTTCCGCAGCAAGGACATCGTCATTCTGGAAGAGGAATTCAAGGCTGTTGCCGACAAGTTCATTCTGATGACCGACGATGGTACATACGGCCGCCATGGCCTGGTTACCGTGGCTCTGCAGGAGCTGCTGGAAGCCGGCGAAGCCTTTGACGAGGTTCTGGCCATCGGCCCGATCCCCATGATGAAGTTCGTCTGCAAGACCACCGAGCCTTTCGGCACCCACACCAGTGTGTCTTTGAACCCCATTATGGTTGACGGCACCGGTATGTGCGGCGGCTGCCGTGTTACCGTGGGCGGCGAGACCAAGTTCGCCTGCGTGGACGGCCCTGAATTCGACGGCCACAAGGTTGACTTTGCTGAGCTTATGAGCCGTAACAGCACCTATCGCACCCGCGAGGCCGATGTAAAAGAACACCACGCCTGCCGCATCGAAAAGATGGGCAAGGAACTCATTAAGTAAGGAGGAAACTGTAATGGCTAACATGACTCTCGTTAAGACCCCCATGCCTGAGCAGGATCCTCAGGTTCGTGCCCGTAACTTCAAGGAGGTTGCTCTGGGCTACACTGCCGAAATGGCAATCGAGGAGGCAAACCGCTGCCTAGGCTGTAAGAATCCCAAGTGTGTGGAAGGCTGCCCCGTCAACGTAAGAATCCCCGAGTTCATCAAGAAGGTCCAGGAGGGCGACTTCAAGGCCGCCTATGAGATCATCACCTCCACCAACGCCCTGCCCGCCCTGAGTGGCCGTGTCTGCCCCCAGGAGAGCCAGTGCGAGGCTCAGTGTGTCCGCGGTATCAAGGGTGAGCCCGTTGCCATTGGCCGCCTGGAGCGTTTTGTGGCTGACTGGTACCGTGAGAATGTGAACGCAATGCCCGAAAAGGTGGAATCCAACGGCAAGAAGGTGGCCGTGGTCGGTTCCGGCCCTGCCGGTATGACCTGTGCCAGCGATCTGGCCAAGAAGGGCTATGAGGTTACCATGTTCGAGGCTCTGCACACCGCAGGCGGCGTGCTGGTGTACGGTATTCCTGAGTTCCGTCTTCCCAAGGCCATCGTTGCCAACGAGGTCAAGAAGCTGGAGGCTCAGGGCGTTACGGTTATGACCAATATGGTTATCGGCCGTGTTCTGACCATCGACGAGCTGTTCGAGATGGGCTTTAAGGCTGTGTTCGTGGGCTCCGGTGCAGGTCTGCCCATGTTTATGAACATTCCCGGTGAGTCCCTGGTTGGCGTTATGTCTGCCAACGAGTACCTGACCCGCACCAACCTGATGAAGGCTTATCTGGAGGAGTACGACACTCCCGTGATCAAGTCCAAGTCCGTGGCCGTAGTCGGCGGCGGTAACGTGGCAATGGACGCTGCCCGTTGTGCCATGCGTCTGGGTGCTGAGCATGTTTATGTTGTTTACCGTCGTGGCGAGGCTGAAATGCCCGCCCGTGCCGAGGAAAAGCACCACGCCAAGGAAGAGGGCATCGAGTTCAAGACTCTGTGCAACCCCGTTGAGATCCTGGGCGATGAGAATGGCCGCGTGAAGGCTATGAAGTGCATTCGTATGGAGCTGGGTGAGCCGGACGCTTCCGGTCGCCGCCGTCCTGTGGAAGTTCCCGACAGCGAATTTGAGCTGGAGGTGGACACCGTGATCATGTCCCTGGGCACCAGCCCCAACCCCCTGATCCGGTCCACCACTCCGGGCCTGGAGACCAACCGTAAGGGTTGCCTGATCGTGAACGAAAGCGAGATGACCACCCGCGACGGCGTGTTCGCCGGCGGCGATGCCGTTACCGGTGCTGCCACCGTTATTCTGGCCATGGGTGCCGGCAAGAAGGGTGCCGAGGCTATTGACGCTTATTTGAACTAAGTTTCACTATAAAAAGCCTGCCGTATTTGCGGCAGGCTTTTTTATGTAAACCGATATTGTAATAGCCGACGATATGTGTCTGTAGGGGACGGCCCTCGGACGTCCCGCTCAACCGTTGATAAATTTCATTTCGGGGCGTCGAGGGCGCCGCCCCCTACGATCTGTTTTATGTAAACCTGGTGTAAAATAACTTCCCGGGGCAGGATATCTGCCCCGGGGTGTTGTTTATTCGTCGTATTCCTTGGGAACGTTGGTGATAATGGGCGTGCCGTCCCGGTTCAAAAGCGGTGTCAAACCGCCGGAATAGCCGGAAGCGGCGTACAAATAATTCACGCCCGTCTGCCGGTCCACCAAAACATAGCAGGAAGGGCCGGAAAGGCCGCCCTCAGAGCTGACCTTCACAAAGCGTTTTTCTTTTTTAGCCATTTCAGTCTTCCTTTACGCTCTCCACAAGGCCATTGGCAAGGCCCACCATACCCTGCATCTGGCTGGGAATGATGATCTTGGTGGCCTTTCCGTCGGCCACCTTTTCCATAGCCTGAATGGATTTCAGCTTGATCACCTGATCGTTGGGGGCTTTCTCGTTCAGCATTTCCATGGAATCGGCCAAGGCCTGCTGTACCGCACGAATAGCCTGTGCCTCACCGTCAGCCCGCAGAACTGCTGCCTGCTGCTCTGCCTCTGCCCGGAGGATCGCCGCCTGCTTTTCCGCATCGGCCCGCAAAATTGCGGATTCTCTTTCGCCCTCCGCAATCAAAATGGCAGATTTTTTCTGTCCCTCTGCCTGCAGGATCGCCTGCCGGCGGTCGCGTTCGGCCTTCATCTGCTTTTCCATGGAGGACTGAATGTCCTGAGGAGGCAGAATGTTCTTCAGCTCCACCCGGTTGACCTTGATGCCCCAGGGGTCGGTTGCCTCGTCCAAAATAGCACGCATTTTGGTGTTGATCACATCACGGGAGGTCAGGGTCTGATCCAGCTCCAGATCGCCGATGATATTACGCAGGGTAGTGGCCGTCAGGTTCTCCATGGCCATCATGGGGTGCTCTACACCGTAGGCGTACAGCTTGGGGTCGGTGATCTGGAAATACACCACCGTGTCGATCTGCATGGTAACATTATCCTTGGTGATCACCGGCTGGGGAGGATAGTCCAAAACCTGTTCCTTCAGGCTCACCTTCCGGGCGACTCGGTCAATGAAGGGGATCTTAAAATGCAGACCTACGCCCCACACGGACTGGAACGCACCCAGCCGCTCAATGACGTATGCCCGGGACTGCTGTACCACAGAAATATTCATGATAATGATAAGGAATACCAGAACGGCAATTCCAATTAACGCATATTCCATAATTGCCTCCTTATTCTACCTTTGCGGTTTCTTTTACGGGTGTTACGAAGACCTTTACGCCCTCGACCCGGCAAACGTTTACCAGCGACCCTTCAGAGATCTGTTCTCCTGACTCGCTGCGGGCGGTCCAAACCTGGCCTTCCAGCTTCACCTGACCCTGGCCGCCTACGTTATCGATGGTAACGGTTACCCTGCCGGTCTTGCCGATGACGGCGTCCACATTAGTCCTGATCAGCTTCGGTGTGAAATATCGCTTTGCTACAGGTCGCAGCAGCACCAAAAGCAAGGCCGATACCGCCAAAAACAGCGTGATCTGCAGCCAAAGCTCGCCACCTGCCGCACTGGCGATCAGCGCAGCCAGTGCGCCGATAGCAAACCACAAGGTGGTCATGCTGACGGTGCTTGCCTCTGCGATCAGAAACAGGACCAAAAGTCCAAGCCATATGCCCCAATGCATAGCATATCACCTTCCTTTCCTTTTTAGCATAGCAAAAAAATATTTTAACGTCAAGGATGATATTTCTTCCAAAAAAGGGTGTCATTGCGAGGAGCGGTAGCGACGTGGCAATCCGCACCCCTGCCACCAAAGGTGGTGCGTTGCACCGCACCGCAAGGAAAGCGGATTCCCACGACCAGTTTGCCATCTGGTCTCGGAATGACGTGTGCTTTATAACCCCATAGTAAATTGACATCTTATCAAAAATCTGCTACCATATTTTTGAGGTGATACTATGGCAAAGCTAACGGATCCCGTAACTATATTAAAAGGCGTAGGCCCTACCAAGGCCAAGCAATTTGCAGCCCTCAATATCCATACCCTCCAGGATCTGATTTGCCATTTTCCCAGAGGCTATGAAGACCGCACCAAGCTGGTAACCATCGAAAAGCTGGAGGTGGACAAGCCCGCCTGCTTTAAGGCCATGGTGATGAATTCTCCCCGGACCACCCATATCCGCAAAGGACTGGATATCACCAAGGTGCAGGTGGCTGACCATACCGCTAGACTGAACATCACCTTCTTTAACCAAAAATATACCGCCGAACAGCTGCAGTACGGCAGTGAATATATCTTCTACGGAGCGGTCTCCGGAGATTTTATCGGCTATAATATGACCTCCCCCTCTTTTGAGGCACTGGACAGTGAACCCATCACCACCCGTCGGGTGCTGCCCATTTATCCGCTAACTTCCGGCCTTTCCAACGCATCTATGCTGAAGGCCGTTCGGCAGGCCCTGGCCATCTGCGATCCCCCGGAGGAGATCATTCCCGAGGAAATTCGTCGGGAATACGGCATTTTGCCGGCAGAAAGAGCCTATTATGCCATTCACGAACCTGCCTCTATGGCAGAGGCGGAGCTGGCCAAAAAGCGGCTGATCTTTGAAGAATTCTTCGTTTTCTCCGCAGGACTTTCTTTAATGCGTGCGGCAAGAGCCCAAAAACGGACGGACGCCTATGCAAATTGCGAGCTGTCGGCCTTTTATTCCGCACTTCCCTTCACCCTGACCGGGGCTCAGCAAAGAGCCATCGGAGAAATTGTAACCGATTTTCGTCGGGGAACGCCCATGAACCGGCTGGTCCAGGGAGATGTTGGCAGCGGCAAGACCATGGTGGCCGCAGCAGCAGCTTACTTAACGGTAAAAAACGGCCGTCAGGCCGCCCTGATGGTGCCCACGGAAATTTTGGCGGAGCAGCACTATCAGTCTTTGCAGAAGCTTTTAGCCCCTCTGGGCGTCCGGGTGAGCCTGCTGACAGGCTCTTTGACCCAAAAACAGAAGAAGGATCGCCGTGCGGAGATCGAATCGGGACAGGCAGATCTGGTGATTGGCACCCACGCACTGGTGTCGGAAACCACGGTTTTTGATAATTTGGGGCTTGTGATCACCGACGAGCAGCACCGTTTTGGCGTTGCTCAGCGTTCCAAATTATCGGCTAAGGGCAACGATCCCCACCTTTTGGTCATGTCCGCGACCCCCATTCCCCGGACACTGGCTCTGATTATGTACGGAGACCTGGAGGTTTCCATTTTGGACGAGCTGCCCCCCGGCAGAGAGCCGGTTGACTCGTTCCTGGTGGGCGAAAATATGCGATTTAGGATCAATGCCTTTATCCGCAAGCAGGTCTCCGAGGGGCATCAGTGCTTTGTGGTCTGCCCGGCCGTGGAAGAAACCGAGGATCTGGGCATCAAGGCGGCTACCGTTTGGGCTGACACCCTGAAAAAGACCGTCTTCCCGGATCTGAGAATCGCTCTGCTCCACGGACAGATGAAGGGTGCGGAAAAAGAGGCGGTCATGACGGACTTTGCCGCAGGGAATGCGGACGTTTTGGTGGCAACCACCGTCATCGAGGTTGGCGTGGACGTACCCAATGCCACCCTGATGGTCATTGAGGACGCAGACCGGTTCGGTCTTTCCCAGCTCCACCAGCTTCGCGGCCGGGTGGGCCGGGGCAAGGCAAAGAGCTACTGTATCCTGACCACCCACAACAAAAACAACGACACCCTCCATCGGTTAAAGGCCCTTTGCAGTACCAACGACGGCTTTAAAATTGCGGAAGAAGACCTGCAAATGCGTGGCCCCGGTGATTTCTTTGGCTCAAGACAATCGGGCCTTCCCGTGTTCCGGGTGGCAAATTTAAGCTGCGACCTGCAGACCCTGAAACAGGCCCAGCAGGCCTCTGCCCGGTGGATCGACACCCAAGGCACTGCCAATACCCCGGAAGCGGTGGCTTTGCGGCAGCGAATCGGGGAATTGTTCCTCAGGGCAAAGGATACCATGAATTAACAAAATACAACATATTGTGGTATTGACCGGGGAATGGAACTATTCCCCGGTTCTTTTTTATTTTTGCGGTGTTTTTTTCAAAAAAGGTATTGATTTTCCTATAAAATCAAGCTATAATGGGTAAACGCGTGAGCAAAAAACATAAGAGGAGGTGTAACAATGCCTAACATCAAGTCCTCCAAGAAGGATGTCATCAGATCTAAAGTTGCTTATGAGAAGAACAAGGCCCAAAAGACTGCTCTGAAGACCGTTGTCAAGAAGTTCGACGCTTCCCTGGAAGCCGGCGACCGTACTGTGGCTGAGGCTGCTTACAAGGCTGCTGTTGTCGCTGTTGACAAGGCTGTCAAGAACGGTATCCTGCACAAGAATACCGCTGCCCGCAAGAAGAGCAGCATGACTCTGCGTCTGAACAAGCTGGCCTAATTAGGTTCTCTGAAAATATCTCCTTCCGAGTTTCTTGGAAGGAGTTTTTTCATTTTATGGCACTTTTCTCCTAAAATGCGTCATTCCGAGCGGAACGCAGTGAAGTCGAGGCTTCTTCGCACAGAATATTTGCTTAGCAACATCATTATGCGAAGATCCTTCGACTCGCTTACGCTCACTCAGGATGACGCATTTTGGATATAGAAGTGTCAGCGGCCACTGGCCGTGGGAAAAAAACGGGAAGACTTTTTGGAAAATATGTGATATAATACTATTACTGAAAACAGAAAAAGGAAGAGAAAGCACCCTCTTGTGAGGGTGCTTTTTTTACCCAAAACCTGTGGATAAATTTATTTTCTTTATTATATTGTATAAACGCAAAAATCTCTTGTTTTTTCCACAGGCATATGGTAAAATTAGGTTGAGAAATTATCGCCTTTTTTATAGGGTTTTCAGACCATTTTTTTGCTGAGAGGATTTTAATCCCCACAGCCTAGAGAAAGGAGCATTTTTATGTACGCTTCTGCCTATGTGTGGGCAAAGATCATTAACTATCTGGAGGAACGGCTGACCTCGGTTACGGTGTCGGCCTGGTTTGACGATGCTGAGGTTGTGGAATTAAACGAACAGCAGCTGATCATCTACTCCGCCTCCGACTTTCGCAGAGAGGTGATCTGCCGCCGCTGCACCGAGTATATTCAGGACGCTTTGAAGGAGATCTTCAATTCCGACGCCAAGCTGGTAGTCTTTGGCGATGAGGAGCTGGCCGCATACCGTGCCAAGGGCTCTACCGGAAATTCCATGGATTTTAATCCCCAGTTCTCCTTTGACAGCTTTGTGGTGGGTAACTCCAACCGCTTTGCCCACGGTGCGGCCCTGGCCGTAACCAACAACCCCGGTCAGGTCTACAACCCCCTGTTCATTTACGGCCCTCCCGGTGTGGGTAAGACCCACCTGCTGTATGCCATCGCCAACGGCATTCGCAAGCAGAATCCCTCCGCCAACGTGGTCTACATCAAGGGCGACCAATTTACCAATGAGCTGATCTCCGCCATTCAGAGCGGTAAAAACGTGGAATTCCGCAATAAGTACCGGGAAGCAGATCTGTTCCTGATCGATGATATTCAGTTTATTGCCGGCAGAGAAGGTACTCAGGAGGAGTTCTTCCACACATTCAACACCCTCCACGAAAACCACAAGCAGATCGTCATGACCTCCGACCGGAAGCCCAGCGATATGCTGACCCTGGAAGACCGGCTGAGAAGCCGCTTTGAATGGGGCCTGGTTGCGGATATTCAGCCCCCCGATTACGAGACCCGCATGGCAATCATCAAGAATAAAGCCGCTTCCCTGGGAATTGAGCTTCCTGATGATGTATGCAACTACATTGCTGAAAATGTTACCAATAACGTCCGGCAGATCGAAGGTACTGTCAAGAAGATCCGGGCCCATCACGACCTGAACAATATGCCCTTGGATCTTTCCAATATTGCTTCTGTGATCAACGACATGTTCAAGGTGGAGGGCAACGCCCTGCCCACACCCAATCTGATTATCAGTCAAGTTTGTAAGTACTATTCTGTGGACGAAAACACCCTCCGGGGCACGATGAAGACCAAGGGTATCACAGAGGCAAGACAGATGGCCGTATACCTGATCCGTCAGCTGACCAACCTGAGTCTTCCCGATATCGGCAAGGAGCTGAACAGAGACCACTCCACCATTTTGTATTCGATCCGGAAGGTGGAAGTGGCCGCCAAGAGCGACGACCGTATGAAGGAAACCATTCGGGATATTACGGCAAGTATCAATTCCAGCGTCTAAATTTCTCCACAATATTTTGTGGAAAGTGGAAGAGTTTTCTGTGGATAAAACGTTCTCTTTATTCTTTACACAGCCCTTGTGTAAAAGTTATTCTTTTTAAGGCGTTATCTGTTGATAAAAAGTCCTTGCGTCCCTAAGAGAAAAGACAGTTTTCCACATAAAAAACACCTACTACTACAACTACTACTACCTTAATTATTTATTTATATATTTATATATTATAAAACAAAGAAAAGAGGGTTTTATATGCGTTTTACCTGTGAAAAAAGCACCCTGGTAATGGGCCTTAACATTACCGGAAGAGCCGTTGCTCAGAAAAGCTCCCTGTCTGTGATCGAGGGTATTCTCTGTCAGGCAGATGTGAACCTGAATCTGACCGGCTACAACATGAAAACCGCCATCACCTACGGCATTGAAGCAGAGATCACCGAAGCCGGCCGTTGTGTTCTGCCTGCAAGACTGTTTGGCGATATTATCCGCCGTCTGCCGGAAGGCCCTGTAACGGTGGTTGTTGACGACAATTTTAAGGTTTCCATTCGGGCAGGCTATGCCTCCTTCACCATTTCCGCGGAATCTGCCGAGGATTATCCGGAATTGCCCGATGTTGCCTCCGGCCGCAGTGTTCCTGTGCCTCAGAATGTGTTGAAGGACCTGATCTCCGGCACGATTTTTGCCGTTTCCGAAAATCAGGGCAGACCCATTCATACAGGCGTAAAATTTGAGGTAACCGAGGACGCTATTTCTTCCATTGCCGTGGACGGCTTCCGTCTGGCCCGCAGAACTTGGCACCCGGAGGAAAGCATTGGCAGAACCATGTCTTTTGTTGTTCCTGCTCAGGCTCTGAAGGAAGTGGAAAAGATCCTGCAGGACACCGAAGAAGCTGCCGCTTTTACTCTGGGTACAAAGCATATTGTTTTTGAGGTTGGCAGTGCGACACTCATCTGCCGCCTTTTGGAAGGCGAATTCCTGGATTGGCGGAAGGTCGTACCCTCCGATTGTCCCATTAAGCTGGTTGCCAATGTGGGCGAGCTGGAATCTGCCTTTGAGCGTGTGGGTCTGATCGTTTCCGAAAAGTACAAGAGCCCGGTTCGCTGTGTATTCTCCAATCAGGTGGTTACCATGCGTACCAACACCACCATCGGTGCGGCAGAAGACCGCTGCAGCCTGGCCGGCGACGGCAAGGAGCTGGAGATCGGCTTCAACGTCCGGTATCTCATGGACGCCCTGCGGGCAATCCCCGATGAAGAGGTGGTTTTGGAGCTGACCAACGGGCTGAGCCCCATCGTACTGACCCCTGTTGATGAGAAGAAAGACTTTGCCTATATGGTACTGCCTGTGAGGATCAAGAATTGAAAGTAACCGTAACAAAAAAGAATGCTCCCATTCCCGTTGCCATCGGCACGGAATTCATTAAGCTGGAGGCCCTTTTGAAATTTGCCAACGCGGTGGAATCCGGCGGTATGGCAAAGACGGCTATTCAGGAGGGTGAAGTGTCCGTAAATGGGGAAATTTGCACCATGCGTGGCAAAAAGCTGTACCCCGGCGATCAGGTTAGCTATATGGGCAGCACCTATTTGATTTGCATTCATGAACATTAAGGATCTGAAATTATACGAATTCCGCAATTACCGGCAGGAAACCCTGGAATTTGACCCGGGCGTAAACCTGATTGTTGGCGACAACGCCCAGGGAAAGACCAATCTTCTGGAGGCCATCTCCTATTTGGGCTCGGGAAAAAGCTTTCGCACCCAAAAAAACGGAGAACTGGTGGAGTTAAATCAGGAATTTGCGGACATTGAGGGAACGGTTTTCTCTCAAGGCAGGCAGCAGACCCTCCGCTGGGTGCTGTTTTCCGGCGGCAGACCCCGTCAGATTTTCTTAAACGGTGTCAAGAAAAAGACCGCCGCGGATATTTCCGGTGTTTTGCAGACGGTTCTGTTCTGCCCGGAGGACTTAATGGTCCTGAAAACCGGTGCATCTGCCCGCCGCAGACTGGGAGATTCTGCGTTATGTCAACTAAGGCCCAACTACGAGGCGGCACTGACCGAGTATAACCGGGTCTTGGAGCAGAAAAACCGCATTTTAAAGGATCGGCACGAAAACCCGGCCCTTTTGGACATCTTACCGGAGTACAATACCCGGCTGTGTCAGGTAGGAGCACTACTGATTTCCTACCGGGCGAGGTTTTTTGAGGGACTTGGCAGGGCGGCAAAGGAGCATCATGAGGAGTTTTCCGGGGGAAAAGAAGAATTTTCTCTGGAATATAAGACCGTATCCACCGTGCAAGACCCCTTTGCACCGGTCAGTCAGCTGACCGAATGGCTAAATGAGCATTTGGAAAGTCATTATCGGGCGGAGCTTGACAGCTGTCAATGCCTGACCGGCCCCCATAAGGACGATTTTGATGTGTCCCTTTCCGGTATGAATCTGAAGGCCTTCGGCTCTCAGGGTCAGACCCGGACGGCGGCCATCAGCTTAAAGCTTGCCCAAAGAGATCTGATGGCCAGGGAGGCCGGAGAAATCCCGGTACTGCTGCTGGACGATGTGCTGTCGGAATTAGACCCGGGCCGGCAGGATTTTGTACTGAACCGGATCACCGACGGTCAGGTGTTCATCACCTGCTGCGAACCGGGCAGATTTACAAAATTAGGAAAGACCATTGAAATTGAAAAGGGTCAGATGAAAAGATAAAATAAGCCTTCTCCTGGAGGAGAAGGTGGCAAAAATCTTTGATTTTTGACGAATGAGGTGGGGCTTTTATAACGCCATTCCGTGCGATGGCTACACCTCATCAGTCAGCTTTGCTGACAGCTTCCCCTCAAGGGGAAGCCATTGAATCCGATAATATGGAATATACTCGAAAAGTCAGGAGGACTTTTTATGGCAGAAGAAACCAAGGTAACCCAAGAATACGGCGGCTCTCAAATTCAGGTTTTGGAGGGCTTGGAGGCTGTCCGGAAGAGACCCGGTATGTATATCGGCTCCACTTCCAGCAGCGGCCTGCACCATCTGGTGTACGAGATCGTGGATAACTCCATCGACGAGGCGTTGGCCGGCTACTGTAAAAACATTACGGTAACCATCAACCCCGGCAACTCCATCACCGTAACCGACGACGGCCGTGGTATCCCCGTAGATATCCAGCCCCAGACCGGCAAGCCCGCTCTGGAGGTTGTGTTCACTGTGCTCCACGCCGGCGGTAAGTTCGGCGGTGGCGGTTATAAGGTATCCGGCGGTCTTCACGGTGTAGGTGCGTCCGTTGTAAACGCCTTAAGTCAGAGCCTGACTGCCCGTGTTTATAAGAACGGCAATATCTACGAGATGAAGTTCTCCCGGGGTAATATCACCCAGGACATGACCATTGTGGGCAAGACCGAAAAAACCGGCACGGAGGTTACCTTCCAGCCGGACCCGGAGATGTTCGACACCCTGGACTATGACTATGAGATCCTCCATACCCGTATGCGTGAGGAGGCCTTCCTGAACGCAGGCCTTGCCATCACCATCACCGATGACCGTGGCGACGAGCCCATCACCGAGACCATGTGCTATGAGGGCGGTATCCGGGAGTTTGTTACCTGGTGCAACCGGAACAAGACCCCCATTCACAATGAGGTCATCTATATGAGCGGTAATAAGGGCGATGCTTCCGCAGAGCTTGCCCTTCAGTATAACGACGGCTACACGGAGAATATCCTGTCCTTTGCCAATGACGTGAACACCCCCGAGGGCGGTATGCACGAAACCGGCTTTAAGACCGCTCTGACCCGCGTGCTCAATAACTACGGTATGAAGCACGGCATTATCAAGGGTGAGGAAAAGGTCTCCGGCGAAGACTGCCGTGAGGGTATCACCGCAATTATCTCTGTCAAGCTGACCGATGCTCAGTTTGAGGGTCAGACCAAGGCAAAATTGGGTAACGCCTATATCCGTACTTTGGTTGACAATGTGGTCAACGAGGAGCTGTCGGTATTCTTCGAGGAACACCCCCAGGTGGCCAAGACCATTTTGGAAAAGGCTATGCTTGCCAACCGGGCAAGAGAGGCTGCCCGAAAGGCAAGAGAGAATATCCGTCGCGGCACAGGCCTGGAGTCTGCTTCCATGCCCGATAAGCTGCAGGATTGTAATGAAAAAGACCCGTCCCTCTGCGAAATTTACATCGTCGAGGGCGACTCTGCCGCAGGCTCTGCCATTCAGGGCAGAGACTCCCGCTTCCAGGCAATTTTGGCCATGTGGGGCAAGATGCTCAACGTGGAAAAGGCAAGAGTGGACCGCATTTACGGTAACGATAAATTAAATCCCCTGATCGTGGCACTGGGCGGCGGTATCGGTGAGGACTTTAATATTGAACGCCTGCGTTACCACAAGGTCATTATTATGTCCGATGCGGACGTGGACGGCGCCCATATCAGAACACTGCTTTTGACCTTCTTCTTCCGCTATATGCGACCCCTCATCGAAAACGGCTTTGTTTACTCCGCAGTGCCGCCCCTTTACAAGCTGACCAGGGGCAAGACGGTCCGGGTGGCCTACTCCGATGAGCAAAGAGATCTGATTTCCGCAGAGCTCCGGGGCGAAAATAACGCCAAGGTGGAAATTTCCCGGTTTAAGGGTCTTGGTGAGATGAACAAGGAAGAGCTTTGGGAGACCACCATGAATCCCGAAACCCGTACCCTTCGCAGGATCACCCTGGAGGACGCCCGCCGTGCCGATGAGATCTTTACCGTTCTCATGGGCGAGCAGGTGGAGCCCCGGAAGGAATGGATCGAAAAGAACGCAAAATACGCCATTAACATCGATATCTAAGGAGGTGGCATAAATGGCAAAGCACAACAGAAATTATAAGCCGGAGGACATTCTGTTCCCGGATCAGTGCATTACCGAGTCCAATCTTGTGGACGAAATGGAAAAATCCTATATTGAATATGCCATGTCCGTCATTGTGGGCCGTGCCCTTCCGGACGTAAGAGACGGCTTGAAGCCGGTCCACCGCCGTATTCTTTATACCATGTACGAAAGCGGTCTGACTTCGGACAAGCCCTTTAAGAAGTCGGCTACCTGTGTCGGTGATGTGCTGGGTAAGTACCACCCCCACGGCGACAGCTCTGTATACGACGCAATGGTCCGTCTGGCTCAGGATTTCTCCATGCGGTATATGCTGGTGGACGGCCACGGTAACTTCGGTTCTGTGGACGGCGACCCTGCCGCCGCCTACCGTTATACGGAAGCAAGACTGAGTAAGCTTTCCAACCAGATGCTTCGGGATATTGACAAGGAAACCGTCAACTGGGATCCCAACTTCGACGAGAGCCGGAAAGAACCCAGAGTCCTTCCCAGCCGTTTCCCCAACCTGCTGGTCAACGGCTCTTCCGGTATTGCGGTGGGTATGGCTACCAATATTCCCCCCCACAACCTGACCGAGGTCATTAATGCCTGCATTTGTGTGTTGGACGACCCGGAGGCGACTCTGCCGGATATGATGGAGCATATCTCCGGTCCTGATTTCCCCACCGGCGGTATCATTATGGGTCGCAGCGGTATCCGTGCCGCCTACGCCACCGGCCGCGGCAAGGTGGTTGTCCGGGCAAGGACTGAATTTGAGGAATTTGGCAATGACCGGGTGCGGATCATCGTTTCTGAGCTTCCCTATCAGGTGAATAAGCGTCAGCTGATCAAGAAAATTGCCGAGCAGGTAAAGGACAAGCGGTTGGAGGGCATCTCCGATCTGCGGGACGAGACCGACCGGAACGGTATGCGGATCGTTATTGAACTGAAAAAGGACGCCAATCCCCAGGTGGTGCTGAACACCCTGTTTAAGCAGACGGAGCTGCAGTCCTCCTTCGGCATTATTCTGTTGGCACTGGTGGACGATCAGAAGCAGCCCAGAATCTTGAGCCTGCGGCAGATCATCGACGAGTACTTGACCTTCCAGACGGAGGTTCTGACCCGTCGGACTGAGTATGATCTTAAAAAAGCCAGAGAGCGTGCTCATTTGCTGGAAGGTCTGCTGATCGCTCAGGATAATATCGACGAGGTTATCCGGATCATTCGCTCCGCTTATGACGACGCCAAGGAAAAGCTCATGGAGCGGTTTGGCCTTTCCGATGTACAGGCTCAGGCCATTTTGGATATGCGTCTGAAGGCTTTGCAGGGTCTGGATCGGGAAAAGCTGCAAAATGAGTTCGACGAGCTGCAGGAGCGGATCGCCTACTACATTTCTCTGTTGGAGAACCCCGAAAAGCTGAAAGCCGTGCTCCGGGAAGAACTGATTGAGATCCGGGATAAGTTCGGCGACGAGAGAAAGACCGAGATCCAGGAGATCGAGGACGAGATCGACATCGAAGACCTGATCGAAGAGGAGACCTGTGCCTTTACAATCTCCAACCAGGGCTACATTAAGAGAATGCCTGTGGACACCTACCGGACCCAGGCAAGAGGTGGCCGCGGTGTCAATGCCCAGAATCTGAAGGAAGAGGACTATGTGAAGAGTCTGAACATCGCCTCTACCCACGATCATATTCTGCTGTTTACCAATATGGGTCGTGTCCACCACCGGAAGGGCTATCAGATCCCCGAGGCCGGACGGACTGCCCGTGGTACGGCTATGGTCAATGTCCTGCCCCTGGAGCCCGGCGAGCAGGTAACCGCAATGGTGGTTACCCGCGAATTTGACGAAAATGAGTTCCTGGTGATGGCAACCCGGAAGGGTACGGTCAAGAGACTGCCCTTTATCGCTCTGAATACCCGCAGAAGGACCGGTATCCGGGCAATCACCCTGGACGAGGGCGACCAGCTGATCAACGTGATCCGCACAAATGGCGACGATAAGATCCTGCTGGCTACCCGGGAAGGCATGGCCATCTGCTTCCATGAGACCGATGTGCGGTGCATGGGCAGAGATGCCGCCGGCGTCCGCGGAATTATGTTAACCGGAGAGGACTACGTGATCGGTGCTCAGAAGGCAGAAGAGGGTACGACCCTGCTGACCGTTACCGAGAACGGCTTCGGCAAGCGGACAGAGCTTGTAGAGTACCTGCGTACCGGCCCTGAGGGCGAAAAGGTTGCCCAGAGCCGTGGCGGTAAGGGCCTGAAGAACTACAATATCACCCCGAAGACCGGGTTTGTTGCCGGCTGCTGCGTGGTTTCCGAGAATGACGACGTGATGCTCATCGAAAACGGCGGTGTTATTATTCGCGTGCCGGCGAATAGCATCAATGTCTACAAGCGAGATGTGCAGGGTGTTATCATCATGCGGATCGAGGAGGGCAACCAGCTGGTATCCGTGGAGCGTGTGGCTTCCGTGGAGGAAGAGGCGTGAAGACCGTAACGCTGTACACCGACGGGGCTTGCTCCGGCAACCCCGGGCCCGGTGGCTGGGGTGCGATATTGGAGTATAACGGCACGGAAAAAGAGCTTTCCGGCGGTGAAAGTCAGACCACCAATAACCGCATGGAATTAACGGCGGTGATCCGGGGACTGGAGGCCCTGAAAGAGCCCTGCTTCGTGGAGCTTTATTCCGATTCCAAATACGTCATCGACGGACTGCAAAAGGGCTGGGCGGAGAGTTGGCGGAAAAACGGCTGGAAAAAGGCCGATAAAAAGCCGGCCCTGAACCCGGACCTGTGGGAGATCCTCTTAGATTTGACCCATATCCATCATTTATCCTATCATTGGGTGAAAGGCCACGCCGAAAACCCCAAAAACAACCGCTGCGACCAATTGGCAGTGGAACAGTCTAAAATGCATAATGCATAATGCAGAATGCATTTACGGGAGTGAGTGCAATGTATTTGTCCATCGGAAATGATATGGCTGTGCGGGATTCGTCCGTGGTCGGGATCTTCGACATGGACAATACCACCTATTCCAAAAAAACAGTGGCGTTTCTCAATCAGGCGGAAAAAGACGGTTTGGTCATACCCTGTGATGACCTGCCAAAAGCCTTTGTGCTGACGGCAGAATATGGGCTGAACCGTGTGCATTTAACTTCCTTAAATTCCTACACATTGGAAAAAAGATTAAAATAGAAAAAAGGTGGGCGATGCCCACCTTTTTTCTATTGTAGGGAACGGATTGCCACGCCAGTGTTGGTACTGGCTCGCAATGACGTGCTTTTTAATTTACCTGAATGGAGTAAATAATGCACTGACCGTCCTCATAGGAGATCTGTGCGGTACCGCTGCCCACGTGCATCAGATCGTCTCTTGCGGAAATGGCGTCATGGGCGAAGGAGTAATAGCCTTCGATCTCTATGGTGAACAGGTCATAGGGGGAATAGACATCAAAGTCTACCAGGTACAGACCGGAGTCAGCCAGGTACTGAATGCTGCTGACCGAGGCAAACTCCGTTGCCATATCACCGTCGGCACAGGGCCAGTAATAGGCATCATCTTTATAAAATGTAGGCTCGGAAATGGCCAGGGGCTGCTCTACCTCAAGATCAAAATATTCCCGGAGGGTTGCTGCTACGTCGTCTGCGGTCAGATAATAGTACTGGCCGTCGTCGGACAAAAGGATCTTGTGGTAATTATGATAGTAGGTGTTGCTCTGGACAAAACGGAACAGGTCTGTTTCGCTGGGGGCGGTTCGGTCAAAGGACTTCAGGCCCGTATCCACAAAATGGGACAGCACGGTATTGATCTCCCAGCGGTCTGCGGTGGTCATTTCGTCAAAGGTAAGAACGGGGGTTTCCTCGATGCTGGGGTCGACATTTGGTGCATTGCCGGCCACCACGCCGGGACCCATGTTCGGGGAAAGAAGGGCCTCATTATTCCGGACCTCTTGCATCAGGAGCTGGCAGGCGGACATGGAGATGGCAAAGGAAAATACCAGGATAAAAACCAAAAGCTTTTTCATAATAAAATCCTCCTTTTATTTTGCTACTTCTACTATGCCATATTATGAAGAAAAATGCAAGCATATAAAAAAGGACCTGATGAAACAGGTCCTTTTATTATGCAGGATCGACACCGAGCAAGAAAAGCAACGATTAGTTATGCACCTTGCACGTATTGTCCGCGGCTACTAGCCGCCCGCTTAGCCGCCAAACACCGAGAGCAGGAAGCCTGCGGCGATGGCAGAGCCGATGACACCGGCCACATTGGGTCCCATGGCGTGCATCAGCAGGAAATTGGAGGGGTTGGCCTTCTGACCTTCTACGTTGGATACCCGGGCTGCCATGGGAACGGCAGAAACACCGGCAGAGCCGATAAGGGGATTGACCTTGCCCCGGGTAAGCCAGCACATAACCTGGCCGGCCAGCAGACCACCGCAGGTGGACAGAATGAAGGCACACACACCCAGCACCACGATCTTCAGGGTCTCTGCGGTCAGGAAATTGGAGCCAACCATGGTAGCACCCACTGCAGTACTTAGCAGAATGGTAACGATGTTCATCAGAGCATTCTGAACGGTGTCGGAAAGCCGGTCGGTAACGCCGGTCTCCTTAAACAGGTTGCCCAGCATCAGACAACCGATCAGAGGAGCGGTGTCCGGCAGCAGCAGGGCTACGAAAATGGTAACCACGATGGGGAAAATGATCTTCTCGGTCTTGGAGACCTTCCGGGTCTGCACCATCTTGATGGCTCTCTGCTTGGGAGTGGTCAGCAGCCGCATAAAGGGCGGCTGGATCATGGGGATCAGAGCCATGTAGGAGTAGGCAGCCACCGCAATACCGCCCAGCAAATGGGGGGCAAGCTTGGTGGTCAGGAAGATGGCGGTAGGACCGTCAGCACCACCAATGATACCGATGGAGGCAGCCTCCTGGCCGCTGAAGCCCAGAGCGATTGCACCGAAGAAGGCGGCAAACACGCCCAGCTGAGCCGCAGCACCCAACAGTAAGCTCTTGGGGTTACTAAGCAGAGGACCAAAGTCCGTCATAGCACCCACGCCCATAAAGATCAGGCAGGGGTAAAGACTGGTTTTCACACCGATGTAGAAGATGTCCATCAGACCGCCGTGCCGCATAATTTCACCGTAGCTGTGATATGCGGGGTTGCTGGGATCCATAAAGGCGTCCCACAGTTCCTGATGGTACAGACCTGCCATGGGCAGGTTGGTCAGCAAGCAACCAAAAGCGATGCCGCAAAGCAACAGCGGCTCGAATTTTTTTACAATTGCCAGGTACAAAAGCACACAGGCGATGGCGATCATCACAAGATTCTGCCAGCCGCCGTCGGCAAAGCCGGAGGTCAGGTGGGCAAAACCGGAGGCATTCCACAGTTTCAGAAGTGTTTGACCGATATTCACTGTTCTACCTCCTTAATGGAAATGAACCGCAGCTCGTTTAAGGGCTTTTGCAGTTTATCGGCCACAATGGCCATCAGCATAGCGGCAGTCTTGGGATCCACGTTGTACAGCTTCACGCCGCCGGCAGAGCCGGGAGCAGAAACGGGAACAGGAGTGGGGATCGCCGCAGGGGTTTCTGCCTTTTTGGGTTCCTTGGCAGCGGAAGAGAAGCTCTTACCGATGACAATAACCACGATCATCAACAGGATCAGGCCAAAGAAAACGACCCCGTAGCCAAGCAACGCGGTGATGGCCGCATCGCCCATGGGCATAGATGTCAGCAGCATAATATCCCTCCTTTGGGTAGTATTCGAAGGACAGACCGCGAGATCTGACCCCCGGAGAATGCTTATTTTTTATTGGAGAACAGCCAGTTGATCAGCATAGTGGTACCGATGATCAGACAGATCACCACAAAGATCACCAGCATACCAACGCCCATATTGGGCAGGCGGCTCATAAAGCCCGCAGGGTTAAAGTAAAAATCCATAATTTAACCTCCAAACATGCTCAGGATAATGCCGCCGGCGATCACAGAGGCGATCTGTCCGGAGACGTTAACACCGATGGAGTGCATCAGAAGGTGGTTCTGGGGATCTTCCGCAAGACCCATCTTATGTACGATACGGCCGGACATGGGGAAGGCAGAAATACCGGCAGCACCGATCATGGGGTTGATCTTCTTCTTGGAGAAGACATTGATCAGCTTGGCGAACAGAACACCGCCTGCGGTATCCACGATAAAGGCGATCAGACCCAGACCCATGATCAGCAGGGTGTCCAGCTTCAGGAACTTGTCGGCCACCATATTGAAGGCCACGGAAATGCCCAGGAAGATGGTAATCAGGTTAGCAAGCACATTTTGTGCGGTGTCGGAAAGACTGTTCAGCACGCCGCACTCACGGATCAGGTTGCCGAACATCAAGAAACCGATCAGAGCCGTTGCGTCCGGCACAATGGCGGAGGCAACCACGGTAATGATGATGGGGAACATGATTCGGGTGGTCTTAGAAACAGACTTCTGCTCATAGGGCATACGGATCATACGCTCTTTCTTGGTGGTCAGAAGCTTAATGACCGGGGGCTGGATCACCGGCACCAGAGCCATATAGGAATAGGCCGCAACGGTGATAGCACCCACATAGTTGGAGCCAAGGGTATTGGCAACCGCGATGGAGGTAGGACCGTCAGCAGCACCGATAATGGCGATGGAGGCGGCGTCCTTTGCCTCGGGGAAGAAGATGCTGGCCATAGAAAGGGTAAAGAAGATACCAAACTGGGCAGCAGCACCGAAGAGCATCAGCTTGGGGTTCGTCAGCAGCGGGCCAAAGTCGATCATAGCACCGATGCCGATGAACAGAAGCAGGGGGAACAGCTCGTTGGCGATACCTGCGTTATACAGTTCCTGAATAGGGCCGATCAGTGCGGTAGAGCCGGGAATGTTTACCAAAATGGTACCCAGACCCATGGGCAGCAGCAACGACGGCTCCATTTCCTTCTTGATGGCAAGATAGACAAGCAGACAGCCCAGCAGGATCATCACGATATCCTGCCACTGGAACTTCAGCAGATTCTCATACAGAATTGCAAAATTGTCCATTTCGGCCTCCTATCAGCCGATGACAACCAGAACATCGCCGGTGTTGACAGAAGCACCCTTGCTGGTTACCACCAGGGTAACAGTACCGGCCTTGGGAGACATGATCTCGTTTTCCATCTTCATAGCTTCCAGAACCACCAGCACCTGGCCGGCCTTAACGGCCTGACCCTGGGAAACGTTCACCTTCAAAATAGTGCCGGGCATGGGAGCGTTGACAGGTTCACCGGCACCGGTAACTGCAGGAGCAGCAGCGGCAGGTGCTTCGGCGGGAGCGGCGGCCACGGGGGCAGCGGCAGCAGGTGCAGCAGGAGCGGCAGGGGCAACGGCCTCGTACTCGTCCAGCAGCATAGCCTTACCGGCCTCAACTTCAACCTCGTAAATCCGGTTGTTCAGCGTGATTTTATACTTCATATTATTTAACCTCCTTAATAGAAACGAAACGCAGTTCGTTCAAGGGCTTTTGCAGCTTGTCAGCCACGATGGCCATCAGCATAGCGGCAGTCTTGGGGTCGGTATCGTAAAGCTTAATACCGCCGGCAGAGCCGGGTGCGGTTGCGGCGGGAACTTCAGGAACTTCCTCCACCACCACGGGAGCGGGCTTCCGGTTGGAAATGGCCTTGCGGATTACCGCAATGATCACAACCAGTGCCAGCAGACCAACCAGGCTCAGGGTCAGAATGTTGTCCAAAGGGGTGGGTGCAGCGGCTAAGAAAAACATACCGCAACCCCCTTAGGCTTCCACGATGGAGTAGGTGCAGACGTTCTCTTCCTTAGCCTTCCGCTCCTCGAAGAACTTCTCGGCCAGATTGGGGAATGCGATGTAGCTCAGCACGTCCTCGTCGGACTTGGCAAGATCGCCCAGCTTTTTACGGGTGTCTTCCACAACGGGAGCCAGGGAGTCGGCATAGCGGCCTTCAACGGGCTTGTCCTCACCCAGGATCTGGGCACGGATCGTTTCATCGATGGGAGCGGGGGTAGTGCCGTACTCGCCGCGGCAGTAAGCCTTGATCTCCTTGGAGACGGTCTTGTAACGCTCGCCGTCCAGCACGTTCCGGACAGCCTGTACACCAACCATCTGAGAGGTGGGAGTAACCAGAGGAGGATAGCCCATATCCTTACGGACCTTGGGAGTCTCAGCAAGAGCCTCGTCGAACTTATCCAGGGCATTCATCTGCTTCAGCTGGGAGAGCAGGTTGGAAAGCATACCGCCGGGCACCTGATAGGTCAGGCACTGGGTGTCGGTAGCCATGGACTTTGCCATCATAGTGCCGTCGGCAATGAACTCATCACGGACGGTCTTGAAGTAGTCGGCCATCTTGGTGGTGCAGGCATCGTCCAGATCCACCTCGTAGCCCAGCTGACGCAGGGCGTAGGCCATGGTCTCGGTAGCGGGCTGGCTGGTGCCGCCGGAGAAGGGAGAAATGGCGGTGTCGATGATGTCAACGCCCGCTTCCACTGCCTTCAGGTAGGTCATGAAAGCAAGACCTGTGGTGGAGTGGGTGTGCAGGTCGATGGGCAGGTCCACGGCGTCCTTAATGGCGGAAACCATATCGTAGGCTTCCTGGGGACCCATGATACCGGCCATATCCTTAATGCAGATGGTGGAAGCACCCATTTCCTTCAGCTCCTTGACCATCTCCACGTACTTTGCGTGGGTGTGGACGGGAGAAGTGGTGTAGGAAATGGTACCGGAGGCGATAGCACCGGCATTTACGGTAGCTTCCATGGCCACCTTCATATTCTTTACGTCGTTGAGAGCATCAAAGATGCGGATCACGTCCATGCCGTTCTCAACAGCCTTCTTCACGAACAGCTTGACGAAATCATCGGGGTAATGGGCATAGCCCAGCACGTTCTGACCACGCAGCAGCATCTGCAGCTTGGTGTTGGGCATGGCTTTCCGGATCTTCCGCAGCCGCTCCCAGGGGTCTTCATTCAGATAACGCAGACATACGTCAAAGGTAGCACCGCCCCAGCACTCGGCGGCATAGTAGCCGGCCTTGTCGATGGTAGAGAGCATGGGCTCAAACTTCTCAAAGGGAAGACGGGTTGCGATCAAAGACTGATTGGCGTCCCGCAAAACAGTTTCCACAAACTGAACTTTTCTTGCCATTTTGTTTTATTCCTCCGTTTTCATAATGTAAGTAAGAACAACAGCCGGGGATTACCCCGGCTGTTCATGGTTTTTACTCAGCCTTGGGGCCTGCGGCGACCAGGGCCTTGCCCTCGTCATTGCCGGTGTACTTGGCAAAGTTCTTCACGAACCGTGCTGCCAGATCCTTAGCCTTGGTGTCCCACTGAGAAGCGTCTGCGTAGGTGTCTCTGGGATCCAGGATACCGGAGTCTACGCCGGGAAGAGCGGTGGGAACTTCAAAATCGAAGTAGGGGATCTTCTTGGTGTCGGCCTTCAGGATAGAGCCGTCCAGAATGGCATCGATGATGCCGCGGGTGTCCTTAATGGAGATACGCTTGCCGGTGCCGTTCCAGCCGGTGTTGACCAGGTAAGCCTTAGCACCGGACTTTTCCATCTTCTTGACCAGCTCCTCACCGTACTTGGTGGGGTGCAGCTCCAGGAAGGCTGCACCGAAGCAGGCGGAGAAGGTGGGAGTGGGCTCGGTAATGCCACGCTCAGTGCCGGCCAGCTTGGAAGTAAAGCCACTGAGGAAGTAGTACTTGGTCTGCTCGGGAGTGAGAATGGAAACGGGGGGCAGAACGCCGAATGCGTCGGCAGACAGGAAGATGACGTTCTTGGCATCAGGACCTGCGGACACGGGACGGACGATCTTCTCAATATGATTGATGGGGTAGGAAACACGGGTGTTCTCGGTAACAGAGCCGTCAGCAAAGTCGCACTTGCCGTTTTCATCTACGGTTACGTTCTCCAGCAGAGCGTTCCGCTTGATGGCGTTGTAGATGTCGGGCTCGGACTCGGGATCCAGGTTGATAACCTTGGCATAGCAGCCGCCCTCGAAGTTAAAGACGCCGTTGTCGTCCCAGCCATGCTCGTCGTCGCCGATCAGAAGACGCTTGGGGTCGGTGGACAGGGTGGTCTTGCCGGTGCCGCTAAGGCCAAAGAACAGAGCAGTGTTCTGACCGTTCATGTCGGTGTTGGCGGAGCAGTGCATGGAAGCCATACCGTTAAGGGGCAGGTAGTAGTTCATCATGGAGAACATACCCTTCTTCATCTCACCGCCGTACCAGGTGTTCAGGATAACCTGCTCACGGCTGGTCAGGTTAAACAGAACTGCGGTCTCGGAGTTCAGACCCAGCTCCTTGTAGTTTTCCACCTTAGCCTTGGAGGCGTTGTAGATCACGAAGTTGGGCTCGAAGTTCTTCAGCTCCTCCTCGGTGGGGGTGATGAACATGTTCTTAACGAAGTGAGCCTGCCATGCCACCTCCACGATGAAGCGGATCGCCATACGGGAGTCGGGGTTGGTGCCGCAGAACAGGTCCATGACGTACAGCTTCTTGTTAGACAGCTGCTTCAGAGCCAGCTCCTTACAAGTGTTCCAGGCCTCAATGGAGGCGGGCTTATTGTCGTTCTTGAACTCCTCGGAGGTCCACCACACGGTGTCCTTGGAGGTCTCGTCCATAACGATGAACTTATCTTTGGGGGAACGGCCGGTGTAGATACCGGTCATAACATTCACAGCACCCAGCTCGGTAAGCTGACCCTTGTCAAAGCCTTCCAGACTGGGGTCCATCTCAGCTTCGAACAGCTGCTCGTAAGTAGGGTTGTAGACAATCTCGGTAGTACCGGTAATGCCATACTTTTCCAGGTTAATGCTCATATTTGTGTCCTCCTATAAATGGAATGCGGCGATGCCGCTAATTTATATTCGCCGGCAGAAATCGTGATAAAATCCAATCTCCACCACATACATTTTAACACATAATAAATAGAATGTCTATCCTTATTTTGGGAAAAATAAAAGTTTTTTAATGCAGGGCGATTGAAAGAGTACGTCATTGCGAGGAGCGAAGCGACGTGGCAATCCGCAACCCTGTCGCCAAAGGCGACGGAGAGGCCCTCTCAGCCACGGCTTTCGCCGTGCCGGCTCTCCCAGGGGGAGAGACAAGATGGCCTCACAGCAACAGAAAACCGGTTTACATAACGTAAAATTATGGCGAATTTTGGGGTATTTTTGGCAGGGGCAGTTATCCACATTGTCCACAGGTTTGTCCACAGGAAAAGCCCAAAAAAGCAGGTCAGACCGTGGGGTCTGACCTGCGAAGGGGAATTTTTTGCACAATTTTACGTGGTAAAAAAACGGGCAGTTTGGTTTACAGAACAACCATTAAAATTTTACGGAAACCGCGAAAACCCGCTCTTGTTTTTCGGGGTTTTCAGCTCTCGGGCGAAGGCCCTCAAACTGCAGCTTTTCCGGGTCGGTTTCGCCCCAAAACAGGGCCAGCTCCTGACCCTGCCGGGTCTCGCTCAGATAGCAGACGGAGATTTCCCGGGGCGTTTTTACCGCCCAGCATTCCGGCAGCAGCTCCCAGGCCCAGTCTAAGTACCGGGTGTTGTTCATATGCAGGTTTCCGTCCAGGTCCTCCCGGGATACCTGCCGGACACCGGCGAAGGGCAGATCCCTGGGCAGGATCGAGCCGGGAGCGTCCGGCTCACAGCCCTTCAGGACACCGGGAACGTCCACACCGCTTTTGCCGGGCAGCACCATGGCCCGGGTGGTCTTATCCATCAGCACCCAAAGGCTTATGACGGAAAAGAGTTCCTTTCCCTGATGGTCATAACAGAAGCAGACTCTGGGGAAGCAGGTGCGGGTGGTGGGCATGGGCCAAGTCTTTACGGTGATGGTCTCACCCTTTTCGGGCAGACGGGTGATCTGTACCCTATGACGGATCACCGCCCAAAAAAGGTTACCGGGGTTGCTTGCACCCAGCAAACCGCAGTGGGTACCGGCGGCCTCCTGAGCAAAGTACAGCAGAGCCCCGGGCCGTACCCGGCCAGCTTTGTCCAGATAGGTTTCGTCAATTGTAAAATTCAGCTGAAAGGATTCCATAATAACCTCAATTCAATTCATCTACCGTCAGAGTTGTCATATACTGTTTTCCGGAGCGATAGAGAACCACCTGCAAAGCATCTCCCGGCCGGCAGTTATACAGGATACGGTCCAGGCCGTCGGTGTCGGTAATGCGGGTGCCGTTTACGGACAGAAGAATGTCGCCCGGTACAAGTCCCTGGTCGGCGGCGGCACTGTCCGGCTCTACGTCGGTAATATACACACCCTTGGGAAGGCCCGCATAGATCTGCTGGAATACGGAAACCGTTTCTCCGGTGATGCCAAGGGTGGGTCTGCCGGAAATATAGCCGGTGGTCAGCAGCTGCTCCACCACTTCCTTGACGGTGCTGCTGGGAATGGCAAAGCCCAGACCCTCCACACCGGAGGTACTCATATAATCACCGATCTTCAGGGTGTTGATGCCGATGACCTGCCCGTAGCAGTTCAGAAGCGGGCCGCCGGAGTTACCCTCGTTCAAAGCGGCGTTGGTCTGGATCAGGGTCATGGTGCGGCCGCCGGTGGAAATATCCCGGTTAATGGCGGAAATGATGCCGTTGGTGAGAGATCCCCGCAGCTCAATGCCCAAAGGATCACCGATGGCAGCCACCGAATCGCCTACCCGCAGGGTGGCTGAATCGCCAAATTCTGCGGCGATCAGATCCGTGGCTTCCACCTTCAGCACTGCCAGGTCCGAAAGCTGATCCAAGCCCACCACCCGGGCAGAAAGGGTCCGGCCGTCGGTAAATAGGACATTGATCTGCCGGGCGTCCTCCACCACGTGGCAGTTGGTAACCAAAAATCCGTCCTGACTCAGCACGATGCCCGTGCCGGTGGACGTGCCGTTGCGGAAGGCACAGGAGATGGACACCACCGAAGCGATGTTCTTTTCATAGATCTCCTGCAGGGAAAGACCGCCCTCCTGGGGAATATTATCCACCGCCTGGGGAGCGGCGTTGATGGTCAGCGACCAATCGCCGCGGCTGATTGCGTCATTTTCCGTGTCGGGAAGATCCTCTCCGATGGTCTCATTTTCCTGCAGAAAGGACAGGCTGGTGCCGTCCTGATTCCGGGAACCCCAAAACAGCCGCAGGCCCGTAAACTTCACAGCACAGGCAATGCCGCCCAAAAAGATACCCACCACAAGGATCAGGGCAAGAACGCCATACCGGCGTTTTTTGGGGGAAGTGCGGCCGGTCTGATAGGTCTCCGGCTCTTGATTGTTCAAAAACTCGTCCATAGAGCACCTCACTGTTGGGGAAGTGTAAAGGTAAAGGCGGTTTTCCCGTCCTTGCTGGAAACGGAGATGTCCTCACCGTGGCCGCAGACCAATGTTTTTACGATGTAAAGACCCAGTCCCCAGCCGTCCCGGTCCTGAGACCGGCTCTTATCCAGCTTGTGGAAACGGTCAAATACCAAAGGAAGCTCCTGGGGCGGAATGGTTTCACCGTCGTTACTGATGGTAACGTAGAGCTTGTTGCGGCTCTCCCGGATCTGCACGCCCAAAACGCCGCCCTCCGGGCAGAATTTTACCGCATTGTCCAGGAGGTTATAGACCACTTGGGTGATGGCGTCCTCGCTGGCCCAGGTGTGGACCGGATATTCCGGCAGCTCCACCTGCATATCGATGTTCTTTTGCAGAATCCGCTGTTCAAAGGTGATCAGCACTTTGCCCACACATTCCGTCAGATCGAACCGGGACTTTTGCTCTTCGGGAATGCCCTGCTCCTGCAGCCGGGAAATATCCAGCATACTGCGAACCAGACGGCTCAGCCGTTTGCTCTCCTGGGATACGATATTAAGATACTGGGGGTGCTTTTCCGGCGGGATCGTGCCGTCCAGCATACCGTCCACATACCCGGAAATGGCGGTCATGGGGGTTTTTAGTTCGTGGGAGATATTGGCAATAAACTCCTGCCGCCGATACTCACTTTTCTGGAGGGAGGCGGCCATATTATTAAAGGCGATGGCCAGATCCTGCACTTCCTCCGGGGAAGAGCCCTCAACGGGAACACGGGCGTCCAGCTGACCGTGGCCGAAGGCGTTGGCGGCCCTGCCCATATCCCGCAGGGGGGCAGTAACCCGCCGGGTCAAAAAAGACATAATGATCATGGCAGCCAGGATCACCAAAGCGGAAACCAGCAGGTAAATATCCGAGATCCGGTCCAGCACCGCAAGACTGGAGCTGGTGGAAGCGGACACCACCACAAGGCCCAGGGGGGTGCTTTCCCGATAGAACGGCTGCACCACCACATAGCGGGTGTCGGCATAAAGGCCCTCGATCCGCCCGGTGTATTGCAGCGTGCCTTCCGAAAAAACGGAGGATAACTGCAATCCGGAAAGCTGCATGCCCTGATGCTTACAGCCCATGGGGGCATCGGAGCACAGCAAAAGCTGCCCGGCGGCGTTACAGATCACCGCATCGGTACTGGAAGAACTGCCGGACACAGACAGAAACATCAGAAAGTCCCGGTCAGGCAGAGCCGGGTCGGAAAAATAGGCTTCCGACAGCTGGGCATAGATGGCCGCATCGGCTTCCAGCCGCTCCATGGCCTGCTTTTCCAAATAGTCCTTAATGAGGATCTGAAAGGAAAAGCCTACCAGCAAAAGTGCCGTCAGAAGAACGATGGCCGCAGGAAAAAAGGTGCGGCTAAAGGTGGTTTTCATTTACTGCACCTCGAATTTATAGCCCACGCCCCAAACGGTCTTTAAGCTCCAGCGGTCAGAAACACCTTCCAGCTTTTCGCGGAGGCGTTTGACGTGTACGTCCACAGTCCGGGAATCGCCGAAATAATCAAAGCCCCAGACCTCGTCCAAAAGCTGGTTGCGGGTATAGACCCGGTTGGGAGAGGAGGCAAGATAGTATAGAAGCTCCATTTCCTTCGGGGGTGCGTCCTGCTTTTTGCCGTCCACCACCAGCTCAAAGGCGTCCATATCAATGGTCAGCTTGTCAAATACCAGCCGGCGGGCCTTGGTATCACTGCCGCCCTGCCCTGCACGGCGAAGCACTGCCTCGATCCGTGCAAGGACCTCCTTCATTTCGAAGGGCTTGGTGATATAGTCGTCGGCACCGGACTTGAGGCCGGCCACCTTGTCGTCGGTCTCGGATTTTGCGGTGAGCATGATCACGGGAGTCCGGGAATCTTCCCGGATCGCACGGCACACGGCCCAGCCGTCCAGACCGGGCATCATCACGTCCAAAAGCACAAGATCCGGCTTGATGGTCCGGAACTTGGCAAGACCCTGTTCGCCGTCGGAAGCGGTGGTAACGGCATAGCCTTCCTTTTCCAGATACATCTGCAAAAGCTCTCGAATATTCTGATCGTCTTCAATGACAAGCACGGAAATAGCCATAAAAAGCCCTCCTTTTTTAGGGTAGAGCGATAAATCCGAACCCGTTTTACAAAGGAAGGTTTATTGCTCTAACTTCGTTAAAATACTCGCAAATACACAAAGTATTTGCTGTGTTTTTGCCTCGCTAGAACAAAAACCTTCTCTTTGTAAAATCTGCGACCTGAAAGCGAGCAGATTTTGGATGATTTTTGTTCTATTGGGGCGAAGAAATGCTTTGTGCCTTGCGAGGCACAATAGGGCAAAAAGCGTCAAAAGAAGCCGCTTTCAGGCGAGTTCGGATTTGTCGCTCTACCCTAATTATAGCCCAAACAGGGGGATTATCTTGAACAATTTGTAAAGTCTGCCTTGCAATAAGGTAAGGTAGATGGTATCATAAGAAAAAGCCTATGACGGAAAGGAGTACATATGGACTTTATCGAACTACTAAAAGCAGTGCTGTTCGGCATCGTGGAGGGCATCACCGAGTGGCTGCCCATCTCCTCCACAGGACATATTATACTGCTCAACGACCTGATACCCCTGAAGGTGTCGGACAATTTTTACGATCTGTTTGAGATCATCATTCAGTTGGGTGCGATCTTTGCGGTTTTGGTGCTGTTCTTCCATAAGCTGAATCCCTTCTCTCCGAAAAAGGACACCTTGCAGAAGAAAAACACCTGGTCTCTTTGGTTTAAGGTAGTTGTGGCGGTGCTGCCCTCTGCGGTGATCGGCCTTTTGGTCGATGAGCCGCTGGATAACTTCCTGAGAAATACACCGGCACTGGGAACAAACTTAAACGTTGTGGTGGTAGCCGCCGCGTTGATCCTCTACGGCATCGCCTTTATTCTTGTGGAAAAGGCCAACGCCAGGAAAAGCTTCCGCATCAGCGATGTGAATGCCATTGATTATAAGACCGCCCTGCTGATCGGTGCGTTCCAGTGCCTGAGCATTATCCCCGGCACGTCCCGGTCGGGAGCCACTATTTTGGGTGCGATCATGGTGGGGGTCAGCCGCAGTGCCGGTGCGGAATTCTCCTTCTTCCTGGCGATCCCCACCATGCTGGGTGCAAGCCTGCTGAAGCTGAAGGATTATTTGGGCATGCAGATGTCTCAGACGGAACTGGGCGTGCTGATCGTGGGCTGCGTGGTAGCATTCATTGTAAGCCTTTTGGTGATCAAGGCCCTGATGGAGTTTGTCCGCAAGCACAGCTTTGCGTCCTTCGGAGTTTACCGGATCGCCTTGGGAATCGTGGTTTTGGGCTACTTTGCCCTCCAAACTGTCCTCTGATAACATACGGCTGCTGCAATCTTTGCAGCAGCCGTACGTTTATTTTACCATATTTTTTGTAAAACACAACCCCCGGCTCGTTTGAGCCGGGGGTAAATGCCATATTAGTTCTGCTCTTCCATTTCCTTCAGAGCGTCCTTGCGGCTGAAGTTTGCACGGCCCTTCTCATCGAAGCCCATGAACTTAACCCAAGTCATATCGCCCAGATTCAGAACGTCCTCAACCTTCTCAACACGGCGGTTCTCCAGCTTGGAGATATGCACCATGCCGTCGTGGCCGGGAGCGATCTCAACGAAAGCACCGATGGGCAGGATCCGGACTACCTTGCCGTAGTAGAGCTTGCCAACCTCGGGCACGAAGCAGATGTCGTCCACCATCTTCTTGGCGGCGTAAGCGGCCTCGGAGTCAACGGCGGAGATGAATACGGAGCCGTCGTCGTCGATGTCCACCTTAGCACCGGTATCGGCACAGATCTTCTGAATGGTCTTGCCGCCGGAGCCGATGACCTCGCGGATCTTGTCCACGGGGATCTTCATGCTGATCATCTTGGGAGCGTATTCGGAAACCTCAGCACGGGGCTCAGCGATGCAGGGCAGCATGATCTCTTCCAGGATCTCCAGACGGGCCTTGCGGCAGCGCTCCAGAGCGTCAGCAATGATCTCCATGGTCAGACCCTTGTTCTTCAGGTCCATCTGGATCGCGGTGATACCTTCGGAAGTACCGGCTACCTTGAAGTCCATTTCGCCGTGGAAGTCCTCAACACCCTGAATGTCGGTGAAGGTTCTCCATTCACCGGTCTCCTGATCGGAGATGAGGCCGCAGGAAATACCGGCAACAGGCCGCTTGATGGGCACGCCGGCGTCCATCAGAGCCAGGGTGGAACCGCAGATGGAGCCCTGAGAGGTGGAGCCGTTGGAGGAC
>JAFTKA010000004.1 GCA_017456105.1 Oscillospiraceae bacterium
CCCTTTTCGCCCTGAGGACCCTGGATTCCCTGCTCGCCCTGTTCACCCTTCTCGCCCTGAGGGCCCTGGATTCCCTGCTCGCCCTGCTCGCCCTGTTCACCCTTCTCGCCCTGGGGACCCTGGATTCCCTGCTCGCCTTGTTCACCCTTTTCGCCCTGAGGACCCTGGATTCCCTGCTCGCCTTGCTCTCCCTTTTCGCCCTGGGGACCCTGGATACCTTGCTCGCCTTGCTCACCCTGGGGTCCCTGAGCACCAGCCGCACCTACGATTCTGCCCACATTTACACGCTTATTATCGGAAAAAGTCAGCACCAATTCCCCGGCATCGTTCACATCTGCATTCGTAATACTGATGCCGTCAATGCCGTTTTTACCGTCTTTGCCGTCAGCACCGTTTTTACCGTTGGTACCGATGGCTTTTCCTGCGTTTATGGTAGTTTTATCTGACAGGGTGATCACAAGTTCACCTTTGTTATTAAAGGAGGCACTTTCAATCTGTTGCACAGAACCCGCACCCATTTGCACTAACGCCTGCGTCCAATCCGCCTCTGTTCCGGTATAACCGTTCTCCTTGGCGATGGTATACGCAGACTTTCCCTTCAACGACTCCAGCCACTCCTGCAGCGAGCCTTCATAGCCAGACTCTACCGCCAGCTCATAGGCAGACAGTCCGTTTTCCACTTTCAGTTCCTTCTCTTGCTCCATGTCGTGGACAACAAGTGCTACCACCGTTGCAATGCTGATCATCAGAATGACCGCCAGCACCACACAGGTCGCCTTTAAGAATGCCCGCTTTGTGTTCTTTGCCGCAGTTTCCATTATCTTTGCCTCCGTTAAAATTACCTTGTTGAATAGTGTTCACCAAGTTTTGCGTAATTGTAGCATAAAATGAAGAAAATGTAAACACTATTCAACAAAAAAAGGATTGGGCTTTATGTTTAAGATCAAAGCTACAGACGGCACAAATAACCTTTGTGGTCGTCGGATTGCACAGATACGGAAGGAGAAAAAGCTGTCGCAACGCAAGCTGGCCGTCAGAATGCAACTTTTGGGGTTTGACGTGGATCACTATTTTATCCGTCGTGTAGAGAATGGAGAACGGTTCGTTACCGACATTGATCTAGTTATCTTTTCCCGGGCACTGAATACCCCTATAAATGAGCTTTTCCCAACTGAAGATATGCTGGAACTATGATAAAAAATGCAGGGGTAATTTGCCCCTGTATTTTTTGGGGTCATGTGTTATAATGACATAAAATGCCTTTAAGGAGCAAACCAATGACAATCCGAGAAATTGAAGCAAAAGACAATGCCGCGGTAGAGCAGGTGATCCGCACCTGCCTGATTGAATTCGGGGCCAACCACGAAGGCACTGCCTGGGCAGACCCTTACCTTGGCAGGTTTTCGGAAATCTACAACACTGAAAAATGCAAATACTGGGTGGCCACCGACGAGACCGGCAAGGTAGTGGGCGGTGCGGGCATCGGTACGCTCCCCGGTCTTTCCGACACCTGTGAGCTGCAGAAAATGTACTGCCTGCCCGAAGCCCGGGGAACAGGCGTTGCCCACCAATTGATGGCCACTGCCCTCAGCTTTGCAAAGCAGTATTACACCCGGTGTTATCTGGAGACCCTGCCCAACATGACCCGGGCTCAGCGGTTTTACGAAAAGCACGGCTTTGTGAGGCTCTCTGCCCCCATCACTCAGACAGGCCACTTTGCCTGCGATCAGGTGTACATAAAGGACCTGTAAACGAGCTTTTGTATTGCCTGACGTAAACATCTGTCCACACCCCAAAACACAAAATCCTATGTTACATAGGCTCGAAAGGCCCTGTTTTCTTCACATTTTTAGCAAGATTCACCAGTATTTTTTGCCGTATTTGCTGAATTTTTATACATTTGAGCATTTACAAACAGATATCCCCCGTGCTAAAATGTTCCCATAAATATTTTCTGAAAAAGAATCCCTTTTTCACCTTATATTTAAACGCTTATGTAAAGGATGTTGAAAACAATGAAAAGAACACTCGCATTCCTGATGGCTCTGGCCATGGTTTGCTGCCTGGTTGCCTGTGGCGGCGGCAGCAGCAAGAACTACGCTGAGAACAACACCGAATATGTGATCGGCTTCTCCGGCCCTCTGACCGGTGCCGCTGCCGTTTACGGTGTTGCTGTACAGAACTCTGCCCAGATGGCTGTTGACGAGATCAACGCTGCCGGCGGTCTGAACGGTGTTATGTTCAAGCTGGTAGCTACTGACGACGTTCACGATGCCTCCAAGGTTGCTGTTAACTACGCCAATATGTACGAGGGCGGCATGCAGGTCTCCCTGGGTACGGTTACTACCGCCCCCGGCCTGGAGTACTCCAAGCTGTCCGCTGAAGACAAGGTCTTCTTCCTGACCCCCTCCGCCTCCGGTGATGACATCCCCAAGACCGGCAACGGTTTCCAGATGTGCTTCGCTGACGGCAACCAGGGTAAAGTTGCTGCTGACTACGTGAACTCCACCGGTTTGACCAAGATCGGTATTTTCTACAAGTCTGACGACGCTTACTCCAGCGGCATCTACGATCAGTTCAAGGAGAACCTGAACGAGGGCATCGAGACCGTTGAGGCTGTGTTCACCGGCGATGCTCAGGACTTCTCCGCACAGATCTCCACTTTGAAGGACTGCACCTTCATCTTCATGCCCATCTACTATCAGCCCGCTTCCGTCTTTATGACCCAGGCTAAGTCCATTATCGCTGCCGATGCCGTTTACTACGGCTGCGACGGTTTCGACGGTCTGGCCGGTCAGTTCGAGGACTTCAGCGTAATTCCTCAGGAAGTTTCCATGCTGTCCCACTTCGACTCCAACGCCACCGAGGGTGCTGCCGCTGACTTCATTAAGAAGTACACCGAGAATTACGGTGCTTCTACCCTGAACCAGTTTGGTGCCTCCGCTTATGACTGTGTCTACGCCATCTACAACGCCATGAAGGCTGCTATCGATGCCGGCACTGAGATCCCTGTTACCATCTCTGCCGCTGATCTGTACGACATTCTGATGGCTCAGTTCAAGGGTGATTTCACCTACAGTGGTGTAACCGGCACTGACATCACCTGGGAAGACAACGGCTACGTTTCCAAGGAAGCTGTCAAGTACACTCTGAAGCTGGCAAACTCCGCAAACTAACACCCCCTTTTAGGCACTACAATTTGCCGACGCAGGTTTCCTGTGTCGGCAATTGTCGTCATTATGAATTAGGAATGATCTTATGAAATTGATAGAAACACTCATAAACGGCCTAAGTATGGGCAGTACATATGCCATGATCGCCCTGGGTTATACCATGGTGTACGGCATTGCCAAGATGCTGAACTTTGCTCACGGCGACGTGATCATGGCCGGCGGCTACATGCTCTTTATCACCATGACCGCCATCGGCCACCCGCTGCTGGGCTTACTGGCCGCAGTGCTGTTCTGCGTGGTTTTGGGCGTTACCGTTGAAAAGGTAGCCTATAAGCCCCTGCGGGGAGCTTCTCCCCTGGCAGTGCTGATCACCGCCATCGGTGTCAGTAAGCTACTGCAGTCCACCGCACAGATCATCTTCGGCACTGCTCCCAAGACCGTAAACATTGCCGATCTGGGCAACGTCAGCCTGGGAAGTCTTACGATCCCCGTCTACATTCTGGTAACCCTGGGCTGCTCCACAGTCATCATGGTGGCTCTGAGCCTGTTCGTTAAGTATACAAGAACCGGCCGTGCCATGATCGCCGTGTCCGAGGACAAGGGTGCGGCACAGCTGATGGGCATCAACGTGAACAAGATCATTATGATCACCTTTGCCATCGGCTCTGCTCTGGCTGCCTTTGCCGGCTTCTTTATGCTGATGAAGTCCCCCAGCCTGACCAACACCCTGGGTGCAATGCCCGGCATTAAGGCCTTTACCGCAGCCGTTATCGGCGGTATCGGTTCGATCCCCGGTGCTATGCTGGGCGGCATTCTGATGGGCGTTGTGGAGGCTTTCTCTCTGACAGTTCCCGCCATCGCCCCCTATACCGATGCCATTGAGTTCATTGTGCTGATCATCATTCTGCTGGTGCGGCCCACCGGTATTTTAGGCAAGAAAAGGAGGGAGAAGGTATGAGCAAGATCAAATGGAAGCATTACATAGGCTTCGTTGGTGTAACCATCTTTGCCGCAATCTTTGCCGTTCTCTCCCTGGGATCCGGTCTGGACCGTTCCATCACCTGCCTATTGGAAGAAATGGCCATTGCCATCGTATTGGCAGTTTCCTTGAGTATGGTGGTAGGCTTTTTGGGCGAGCTTTCCCTGGGCCACGCAGGCTTTATGTGCCTGGGTGCTTACATCGGCGGCAAGGCCTCCGTCCTGCTGCAGCCCATGATGGGCGATGTTCCCGCTCTCGTGGTTTCCCTGCTGATCGGTGGTATCGTCGCCGCCATCTTCGGTGTGATCATTGCCCTGCCTGCCCTGCGGCTTCGGGGCGACTACCTGGCCATCGTAACGCTGGCCTTCGGTGAAATTATCCGTTCCGTCTTCATGAACTCCGGCAAGGAGTCCTTCGGCGGCAACCTGGGTCTGAGCACCCCCCGCTTTGACCGGAACTACCTGTTCATCATCGCCTTTGTGGTGGTGCTCCTCTGCCTTATGGTAGCTCAGAATCTGATCCGCTCCAAGCATGGCCGGGCCATCACCTCCATTCGGGACAATGAGATCGCCGCCAAGGCCACCGGCATCAATGTTACCAAGTACAAGCTGATCGTATTTGCGATCTCCTCGTTCTTTGCCGGTCTTGCCGGTGTTCTGTTCAGTTATTCCCAGTACACCGTGCAAAGCTCCACCTTTGACTACAACTACTCCATCGAGATCCTGGTTATGGTGGTCTTGGGCGGCATGGGCAGCATCAACGGCTCCATCATCGCCGCCGCGGCCATCTCCTTCCTGGAGTGGTGGCTGCAGAGCGAGCTCACCGGCAATATGGCTGTGCTGAAGGATCTTGTGTACGCCCTGATCCTGATCCTGCTGGTTGTCTATAATAACGCTCCCGCTCTCCACGATTTCCGGGAAAAGTTCAATATCCGCCGTCTGTTTGCAAGCCGCGGAAAGCACAACCCCGCCCATGTGAAGGACGACGAGGCCAAATGGCACCGTGTTCCCACCAAGATCAAGGTGGACGAGGTCCTCTCCCTGGATCTGCAGGCAACCTCCCCCTACACCCCCGATAAGTCCAAGAAGGAGGATTGAATATGTCTGAAATTGTATTGAAAACCGAGAATTTGGGCATATCCTTCGGTGGACTGAAGGCCGTGCAGGAATTAAACCTGGAAATTAAAAAAGGCCAGCTTTACGGCCTGGTAGGCCCTAACGGTGCAGGCAAGACTACGGTGTTCAATATGATCACCGGTGTGTACAAGCCCACCACCGGCAAATTCTATCTCACCGGCGAAAACCTCACCGGCAAGAGTCAGGAGACCATCAACCATAAGGGCATCGCAAGAACCTTCCAGAATATCCGTCTATTTAATAATATGACCGTGATCCGGAATGTCATGGTGGGTCTTCATAACCAGCCCCAGTTCAAATGCGGCGTGTTCTCCAGTATTTTCCGCCTTCCGAAGCATTTTAAGGTGGAAAAGGCCATGCGTGCCAGAGCCAAGGAGATTCTGGAGATCGTCGGTCTTTTGGAGGAACGGAACAACCTCTCCTGCAACCTGCCCTACGGCAAGCAGAGAAAACTGGAGATCGCCCGAGCTTTGGCCACCAACCCCAAGCTTCTGTGTCTTGATGAGCCGGCTGCCGGTATGAACCCCCACGAGACCGCCGACCTGATGGATATCGTCCGTCGTATTCGCGATGAATTTGATATCACGATCCTGCTGATCGAGCACGATATGAAATTCGTGTCCGGCCTTTGCGATGAGATCACCGTCCTGAACTTCGGTACTGTGCTGGCACAGGGCACACCTCAGGTGGCCCTGAACGACCCCGAGGTCATCAAAGCTTATATAGGAGGATAACGCAATGGCACTATTGGAAGTAAAAGATCTGTCCGTGTACTACGGCGTTATTCAGGCCCTGAAGGGCATCAGCTTTGAGGTCAACGAGGGTGAGATCGTAACCCTCATCGGTGCCAACGGTGCCGGTAAAACCACCACCATGCAGAGTGTCATCGGTCTGATCCCCGCCCAAAGCGGTTCTGTATTCTATGACGGCCACGACATCTCCAAGCTCCCCTGCCACAAGATCGTACACCTGGGTATGTCCCAGGTTCCCGAGGGCAGACGGGTGTTCCAGGAGCTGACCGTTTACGAAAACCTGGTAATGGGTGCTTATTCCATCAAGAAAAACGCCACCTTCAAGCAGGACATTGAACGGATCTATGAGCGTTTCCCCCGTTTGGCAGAACGCAGAAATCAGATCGCAGGCACCCTCTCCGGCGGTGAACAGCAGATGCTGGCCATGGGCCGGGCTCTGATGTCCAAGCCCAAGCTTCTGATGCTGGACGAGCCCTCCATGGGTCTTTCTCCCCTGCTGGTCGATCAGGTCTTTGAGATCATCAAAGACATCAATAAGGACGGCACTACCATTCTGCTTGTGGAGCAGAATGCCGGTAAATCCCTGGCTATTTCCGACCGGGCCTACGTGCTGGAAACCGGCAGCATCGTGCTCACCGGCACCGGTGCGGAGCTGGCCGCCAGCGACGAGGTAAAGAAAGCCTACCTGGGCGGTTAAAAATGAGTCAAAACCTCCGGCTAAGCCGGAGGCTTTGACTATGCCTACAAAAACAACCTTGTTTCTAAAAACCGCCCCTCGGTGAAAACCGAGGGGCGGTTGTCTGCTTTTTTCTTCCCTTATTATTTCTTGACCTTTATTTCAACCGTTTCCTCTTCATACCACCAATTTTCCAACAGGATAGTATAGACACCGTCCCCATCGTAAAGGATATGGAAGTACTTTGTATACGAACTGCCCGGTAATAAATCGCCGCCATCGCTCACGTCATCATCGAAATAATAACTAATATTCTCGCTTTCAGCACCACTCGCTCCAAACAACTGATAGTCGAAGATACTTAACCTATGCGGTTCATCTGAAACATTCTTAATCGTAACCGGAATCTTTACCACCGTTTTTTTGTAATAATCGGAAAACCTATTGTCCACCGTTGTAAACGTGTACTGGCCAAAGGATAGCTCTAAGTCATCAAACTCAACAATTTCTCGTTTCAGTTTTTCTGCAACCACTATTTCCTCATGACCGCATCTACTGCACCTTGTTACAACTTTTCCCTCAATCTCATATGTCGGCTCTGTTCTGGAGACTTCCTTCATATCATGGCCAAGTGCTGTTTCTGTGTCTGTCTTTTTAGTATCAGCACATATGGTACACCGCTCCACTATGTAGCCACCGTTATCACAGGTAGCAGAAATGACGGTGTCCGTCTCCCAAGCGTGAGGAACTTTGTCTATATATTCAACATTTTCACGTTCACACAAAGCACACACCTTAACTATCTTTCCTTGGTTCGCACAAGTAGGAGCAACTTCTTCAACTACAGAATACTCATGTTCGCAATATGTAGCAGAATCAGTAAACGTGCCAATAATCGCAAGCGGTATTATACTACCCGCACAAATGGCTGCTGCAATACCAAACCACAACTTCTTTTTTCGCATACACCACCGAATAATGAATAATAGCATTAAAACGGGGGCCGCTAATATCGCCATAACAGTGAGAATTGCACAGATATTCGATATCAAGTCCATTATATTCCCTCCTCTGTATTCTTTTTTAGAATATATCTTATTATATCAAAAAAGAATACAATATGCAATAGGGAGAGTGATTGTATTGAAAAAATTTGTTGCTCACAAGCCAGAAAAAGATGTTATTTCCATGCGGATCTCAACAGAATTGCTGAAAACAATCGATGACAAAGCCGCAGAAATCGGCATCAGCAGAAATGAGCTTATCAATCAGATGATCCAATATGCCCTCAAAAACATGGACGAATCCACCTAGCGTTGTTCTACGGTGTTTTAATTTGTGTAACCATACCCCCACCGCAAAGGTGGTTGAGTGCCGCAATATGCAAGTGAGGTGTTCCTATGGCGACGAATAAAATCCAAACCGGTATCCGATTTGAGCCGGAACTGCTTTACAAAATCACATATGTTGCCAAGGATAACAAACGCTCCTTGAATGCCCAACTGGAATACCTTGCCCAACTCTGCGTCAAGGAATATGAGTCTGCCAATGGCAGTATCCCCGTAACCGACGAAGCCCTTTACCAAAAATAATATACAAAGACCGCCCCTCGGTTTTCACCGAGGGGCGGCTTTTCGATAAACTGCACTCCGTATAGGCCTTCCCCTTGAGGGATAGCCTTGTTTTTGCCTAAAATTTCTGTTGTATTACAGAAATTCCTTTTTCCAATCGCTCCTCTGTAATCCCGGCTTGGGCAAGGAGAGCCCCTTCCGTCCGGCAGCCGTGGGGTACATGCCAGGCACCGGCATCGCTGCCGGGTGCCAACAGGCCCTTATAAGCGGCCACATTTTTTAGAGCACTTTCCAAAATGGCTTCCACCGCCGTTTCCGAGAAACGACCGCCACCCCGTAGGTTCCCGATGGTGGACAGGGTGGGCACCCACACCGTTCCCGCCTCCTCCATGGCACGCAGGGCATCGCCATCTAAATAAGCTCCGTGTTCCACAGAGTCCACCCCGGCTCTTGCCGCCGCTTCCACGGTCCTCGCCCCGTTGGCGTGAGCCATTACCGCCATGCCCTCCTGGTGAGCGATGTGGATCAGCTCCCGGATCTCCGATTCTTCCAAGCCCTCCTCGGTCAGAACCCCAAACCGGTCAAAATCCATCAGCCCGGAGATCATAATTTTGATAAAATCCGCTCCTGCCGCCTTTTGCTCTTTTACCAAAGCGGCATATTCTTTCACATTCTCATAGGTCCTGCCGATAAAGCTGCCGTAATGGCCTGCCTTACACAAGGGAGCAAGGGGCGTGCGATAGGTAATGCCGAATTCCTTTGCTATTTCCCGGGCAGCCTTGCCCGCACCCCAGCGATCACCCCCGTCCCGCAGATAGGTAAAGCCCTGCTCCTGATAGGTTTTCAGGACGTTTTTGATCCAGGGAATATCCGGTCCGTTCCGGTGGCGGTCAATGGCAGAACGCCAATATTCCCCGTCCAGGACCATATGCATATGACAGTCTACCATGCCTTCACCTCATTAAAAAAGGGCCGTCAAACGACGGCCCTTTCCCATTATTTTGCGAACTCTACAGCCTTGGTCTCCCGGATCACGTTGACCTTGATCTGACCGGGGTACTCCAGCTCGGATTCGATCTTCTTGGCAATATCCCGGGCCAGCAGGATCATATTATCCTCCGTAACCTCCTCGGGCTTGACCATAATGCGGACCTCACGGCCTGCCTGAATGGCGAATGCCTTTTCAACACCGGGGTAGCTGCCGGTCAGCTCCTCCAGCTTCTGCAGACGGCGAATGTAGTTTTCCACATTTTCACGACGGGCACCGGGCCGGGCAGCGGACACTGCATCGGCAGCCTGTACCAGCACTGCGATCACCGTCTTGGGCTCTACGTCGCCGTGGTGAGCCTCGATGGCGTTGACCACCACAGGATTTTCCTTGTACTTCCGGGCCAGATCTGCACCCAGCTGTACGTGGCTGCCCTCCACCTCGTGATCAATGGACTTGCCCAAATCGTGCAGAAGACCTGCCCGCTTGGCAAGGGCCACATCGACGCCCAGCTCGGAAGCCATCAGACCTGCGATGTGAGCCACCTCGATGGAGTGATTCAGCACGTTCTGACCGTAAGAGGTACGGTACTTCTGACGGCCCAAAATCTTCACCAGCTCAGGGTTCAGGTTATGGACACCGGTCTCGTAGCAGGCACGCTCGCCCTCTTCCCGAATGGTGCGATCCACGTCCTTGCGGGCCTTCTCCACACAATCCTCAATGCGAGTGGGGTGGATACGGCCGTCCACGATCAGCTTCTCCAAAGCCAGCCGTGCGATCTCACGGCGGACAGGATCGAAGCTGCTGACGGTGATAGCCTCGGGGGTATCGTCAATAATCAGATCCACGCCGGTGATGGTTTCTAAGGTCCGGATATTCCGACCCTCACGGCCGATAATGCGGCCCTTCATCTCATCATTGGGCAGAGGCACAACAGAAACGGTGGCCTCGGCGGCATGATCTGCGGCACAACGCTGAATGGCGATGGAGAGGATCTCTCTTGCCTTCTCGTCGGCCTCGTCCTTCATTTCCTGCTCAATTTCCTTGAGCTTCATAGCAGTTTCGTGGCGGATCTCCTCCTCCACGGTTTTGAGCAGGTACTGCTTTGCCTGCTCCTGGCTCAGACCGGAGATCTTCTCCAACGTTGCCAGATGCTGCAGTCTGACCTCTTCTGCCCTTGCCTGAGCCTGGGCAACCTCGGTCATACGGCGGGCCAGTTCCTCCTCCTTATGCTCGAAGGAATCGGCTTTTTTATCCAAGCTTTCTTCTTTTTGCTGCAGTCGACGCTCCTGCTTGGTCAGTTCAGCACGACGCTCTTTTGCTTCTTTTTCGTACTCTGTGCGGGATCTATGGATCTCTTCCTTTGCTTCCAGCAGCATTTCCTTTTTGCGGCTCTCACCGCTGCGGATTGCTTCATTGATAATACGGGTAGCCTCTGCCTCGGCAGAGCCGATCTCCCGCTCACTGAAACGCTTGCGAATACTGTTGCCCAAAATCAGGCCCAGAGCCAGTGCAACCACACCGACGCCGGCAGCAATCAGGATCTCAAAAGGTTCCATATTTGCACACCTCCTTTATAGAATAGGCATAGCCTGAAGGTGGGCGTCATGGACCCCATGTGTAAAGTTGTATAGTACAAATCAACGCCATGAGGCGACAAAACGCACACGTTCGGCTTACGCCGGATAAAAATGAAACGTCGGGGAAGATTCCCTCGCAACGTACACCATACCGAATCTATTTTACTTTCCTACGCCCCGATTGTCAAGAAAAATTATGTAAATCAGCCATAAATCGTGCAATTTCTAAGCCTACTCTCCATTGACAAGCCCTTCCCCCCGTGATAAAATACTGACGTTATAGGCGGATGTGGTGGAATTGGTAGACTCGGTGGATTTAGGTTCCTCTGTCATAGACGTGCAGGTTCGAGTCCTGTCATCCGCACCAAACCCGGTGGGCTTATTAGCCTGCCGGGTTTTACTTTTTTTCTAATTGCAGGACAATCTTTCCTCAAAAATTTCATTTTTTTCACAATTGCAGATTGCTCCATTCCCCTTTATAATGAAATTGTATACGAGAAGCATACTATCTCAAAGGAGAATTTTTATATGACCACATACGTTTTCAACATCATCGCCTTACTGGGCGGCCTTGCCTTGTTCCTGTTCGGTATGGACATTATGGGCAAGGCTCTGGAGCGGCAGGCAGGCGGTAAACTGCAGACCATTCTGGCAAAGATGAGCTCCAACGTGTTCAAGGGCTTTTTGCTGGGTATGGGTGTTACCGCGGTGATCCAGTCCTCCTCTGCCACCACGGTGATGGTGGTGGGCTTCGTCAACTCCGGCATTATGACCCTGAAGCAGGCCGTGGGCGTGATCATGGGCAGTAACATCGGCACAACGGTTACCGCCTGGATCTTATCTCTCAGCGGTCTGGAGGGCGACAGCTTCCTGATCCAGTTTTTTAAGCCTTCTACCCTTGCTCCCCTGATCGGCATTTTCGGTATCCTCCTCTATATGGGCAAATCCGAAAGCCGGCGGGGCATCGGCACCATTATGCTGGGCTTTATGGCACTGATGACCGGTATGGACCTGATGAGCGATTCCATGGCCTTCCTGAAAAAGGAAGCCTGGTTTGCAGATCTGATGATCTCCTTCTCCAATCCGGTCCTTGGTATCCTGTTCGGTGCGGCTCTGACGGCCATTATCCAATCCTCCTCCGCTTCCGTGGGTATTTTACAGGGTCTTTGTGTAACCGGAGCGGTAACCTACGGTGCGGCGATCCCCATTATCCTGGGTCAGAACATCGGCACTTGTATCACCGCTATTATGGGTGCCATCGGTGCCAACCGGAACGCCCGCCGGACCGCCATGGTCCACCTGCTGTTTAATATCGTGGGCGTGATCATTTTTGCAGTTATATTCTACGGGCTGGGGCTGTTTATCGACTGGACCTTCCTGGCGACTCCCGCACAGGCCTGGGACATCTCCGTGATCCACACCGGCTTTAATGTGGCGGCCACCGCGATTTTGATGCCCATGAACGGTCTTCTTGTGAAGCTGGCCTACGCCATCGTGCCCGAGGCCAAGGAGCCGGAAAAAACAGAGCTTTTGGACGCCCGCCTGCTTGCCACCCCCGCAGTTGCTGTCCAGCGGGCCCATGAGATCGCCGGTGAAATGGCCAAGGCCTCTGCCGAAGCCATGAGCCTTGCCATCGGCCTGACAAAGAATTTCGATGCAGGCATTATGCAGCAGGTTGCCGACCTGGAAAACAGGACCGACCATTATCAGGACGCCCTTGGCACCTACCTTGTAAAGCTGTCCGAAACCAACCTTTCCGTGGACGACAACCGGGTGCTGAACACCCTGCTTTACACCATTTCCGACATTGAGCGTATGGGCGACCACGCCGCCGCCATCGCCAAGGCCGCCCAGGAGATCAATGAAAAGAAGATCTCCTTCTCTCCCCAGGCAAAGGCAGAGCTGGCTGTTCTGGAGCAAGCGGTTCTTGACATCGTCAGCTGCACCGCAAAAGCCTATGCTTCCTTTGATTTTGAGAAAGCCATCACCGTAGAGCCTCAGGAGCAGGTCATCGACACCCTGGTCCGGGAGATCAAATCCCGCCACGTCCGCCGTCTGCGGGACGGTAAATGTACCGTGGAGTACGGCTTTGTGCTGGAAGACCTGCTGACTGCCTGCTCCCGTACTGCTGACCACTGCTCCAACGTGGCCGTAGAAATGCTGCAGGTGGCAGAGGGCAAGCTGGAAGCTCACGAGTACCTGAACGCCCTGAAATCCGGCGAGCTCCACGAAAGTGCCGCCTTCTCCGAGCAATTCGCCCGCTACAAGGCCAAGTACGCCTTCCCGGAGGAATAATCCTGCCCTTTTGGTAAATGCTAAGCCAAAAGGAGTGATTATATGGACGGACAGGAACTGGTCAAGCAGACTTTGGATCAGATCCCCCAAGCGGGTGCCAACGCCAAGCGGATCGTAGGACTTGTGAAAGAGGGCGGCCGGATCACCGGCTATCAGCTTTCCGACCATTCCATTGTGGAAAAGCAGCAGGCGGTGAATATGGCAAAACAGGGACAGATCGCCGGGGTCGGCATCGCCCACCGCGGGGATACGGAATACCTGAAATCCATTCCCGACGGCAGCGAAAACAACAATTTGGGGAACCTCCCCTCTGTATCGCCACAGGGATAAACAAAAGCCGGCAGCTTCATGCCGGCTTTATTTTTGTATTTGACCTTTCTACAAAAATATGCTATTATTTCCGCGAACAGGAGGCGTTTTTATGAAAGAATACGAGATCGTGGCAACATTTCTAAACGGCTGTGCCGGTGCGGCCCACCCGCAGACTGCCTTTGAGGAAGCGGAGCTTTCCGACCCCGGCGATTACATCAAAGCAAAGCACGGTCAGGATTTTGAAAAATTCACAAAAGAAGTGAAACCCGACGGTCAGATCGTCTATACCTACAATAACGGCACAGTTTGCTATATTTACGAATTTACAGAGATTTGATCCCTGCACAAAGCAAACAGCCAACCCGGAATTGCTATTGCAATTCCGGGTTCTTTACTCCATTTCGTTCAGAATCCGCTCCAACAGGTCTCCCTGCAGGTAAAAGGTGGTTTCAAAATGCAGAAACTGATCCGTATTCCGATCCCACAGGATCATCAGCTTTGCCGGGAACTCCTCGTCGCCCTGCCAAAATTGCAGCAGCACCGGAAAAAAGGCCGTGGCCTGAAATTGGCAGGTCAGATCCGCACCTGCCATTGGCTTTTGGATCACCCCGCCCAACTGCTCACAGGCGGCTTTCAGTTCCTCCAACCTGCCGTCCAGCTTGGCGGCGTATTTTTTGGTAAACGTTCCGGTCTCCGTAATGCCGGTAACCACAAAATTTCCCACCGCACACCACTGGTTTTGTAAGCTTGGGGCAGTTTCCCCCTTGTGATAGCACAGTAGGTCATAGATCGTCATCACCGTGCTGTAGGAGCGGCACTCCTTCCAGAGGCCGTCTATAAATTCCTCAATCCCCCCATCTTTTCTGCTGATCCGACAGGGGGTGTTCAAATAACTCAGGTAAAGATACCGGCTGTCCGCTTCCAGGCCGAATTTGCGGATCAGCAATTTTTGATCGTACTGAAGAAAAATTCTTTTTCCGATATCCACCTGAAGATCATAATTCGACGCAGGCATACTAACACCTCAAATGCTTCCCGTTTTCTGCCATTATACCACGGAAAAAGAGCTCTTGCAACCAAGACGTCTTTTGCATTATAATAGCCCTAAGAAACGGAGGGATATTATGGAATACAGACAGCTTCCCCACGGAACAGAAAATGAAAAATTCAGCGTTCTGGGTCTCGGCCTGGGCGGCATCGGCACGACGCCCCCGGAGGAAATCGAGGCGATTATCCGCAAGGCCATGGACCACGGCATCAATTTCTTCGATATGTGTACCGCAGGTGCTACCTATGCACCCGTGGGCCGGGCCATCGCCGGACGGCGGGACAAGGTGTTTTTGCAGGTGCATTTCGGTGCGGTGTATGACGAAAACGGCGAATACGGCTGGTGCCGGGATTTCGGGGCCATCAAAAAGACCTTCCTCTGGGAGCTTAAGACTCTTGGTACGGACTATGTTGACTTTGGCTTTTTGCACTGTGTGGACGAAGACGAGGACTTTGACAAATTGATCGAGATCGGTGTCTTTGACTACATCAAGGAACTGAAAGCTCAGGGTATCGTCCGCCACATGGGCTTTTCCTCCCACACCCCTGCCGTTGCCAACCGGATCCTGGACACAGGGCTTATGGACATGATGATGTTTTCCATCAACCCCGCCTACGATTTTGAGAAGGGCGACGAATATGGTATCGGCTCAGTCAAGGAACGGTTCGACCTGTTTAAGCGGTGCGAAAAAGAGGGCGTGGGCATTTCCGTGATGAAGCCTTTCTTTGCAGGACAATTGCTCAGTGCTGAGCAGTCCCCCTTCGGTGAAGCTTTGACCCATACCCAATGCCTGCAGTACGCCATTGACCGGCCCGGCGTGCTGGTAGCCGTGCCCGGTGTGCAGACCATGGAGCATTTGGATCAGGTGCTTTCCTTCCTCACTGCCACCGACGAAGAAAAGGACTATTCTATCATCGCAAGCTTTACCGCCGACACGATCTCCGGCACCTGCGTATACTGTAACCACTGCCAGCCCTGCCCTGCGGGCATCGACATCGGCCTTGTGAACAAGTATTACGATTTGGCTCTGGCCGGCGATACCATCGCCGCCAACCATTACACCAAGCTGTCCGTGAATGCCGAGGCCTGTCTCCACTGCGGCCACTGCGAAAGCCGCTGTCCCTTTGGAGTGAAGCAGGAAAGCCGTATGGAGCAGATCGCAGATTATTTTGGATAACAGCTGAGCACTCTTCGGAGTGCTCAGTTTTCCGTTTAGGCGGCAAATTTGACCGCTTAGGGATTTTTGCAACATTTTTGATTTTCTCTGTGCTATGATATAGCCACAAGGAGGTGCACCCTTATGAAATTCACGCTTGTCATTGACAAAGAAAAGGACGAGGAGGTGGTGATCACCGCCCACAGCCGCACTGCTCTCATTGACGAGATCGAAACGCTGATCTCCAAACACACAGACCGCATTCCCGGTTATCGGGAAGATGACATCAAGCTGCTCTCTATATCGGAGATCGAATGTATCACCGTTTTAGACGGCAAGACCTATGCCATCGATTCCAAGAATCAGCATTACCGTCTGAAACAGCGGCTTTATGAATTGGAATCTGAGCTGCCCCCGTCCTTCATTCGCATCAATAAAAGCACATTGGCAAACGAAGCCCGGCTGGACCGCTTCTGTGTTACCGTTGCCGGCTGCGTGGACGCGGTATTCAAATGCGGTTACTCAGAATACGTCTCCCGTCGGTGCTTTGCCCAAATCAAAAGGAGGTTTGAATCAAAATGAAAGGTTTTTGGAAAGAGTTTTTCCTGCGTGGCCTGCTGGCCGCCAGCGGCGGTCCGGTGGTGCTGGCCATTATCTACGGCATTTTAGGTGCCACCGGTGAGGTAGCCTTCCTGACTCCCAACGAGGTCTGCAGAGGCATTTTGACCATCACCCTGCTGGCCCTTATTGTGGCAGGAATGACCGCCGTTTACAAGCAAGAGCAGCTGCCCCTGCCCATGGCAATTTTGCTCCACGGCGGTGCGTTGTATATTGCCTACCTTCTCACCTATCTCATCAACGGCTGGCTGCCCAATCAGCGGACACCCATTCTGGTATTTTCGGGCATTTTCCTGGCAGGCTACGCCATCATTTGGCTCATCATCTACTGTGTTGAAAAATCCAAAGCCAAGAAAATCAACAAAATACTAAATGACCAATAACCAAAAGTGCGTTGCAGTAACCTGCAACGCACTTTTCCTGTAAGATATTCTTGACTTATAACCCGCTTAGAAAGTATACTAGATGCAGAAAACATAGAAAAGGAGCGAATACAATGGCAAAAAGCATTCAAGATGTTCTTGCGATCATCAAAGAAAACGGCATTAAGATGGTGGACTTCAAAATGGTGGATATCCACGGACAGTATCGCCACGTAACGATCCCCGCCGAAAACTTCTCCGAGGATACCATGAAAAGCGGCATTGGTTTCGACGCCTCCAACTACGGCTACGCTGTCGTGGAAAAGAGCGACATGGTGTTTATCCCCGATCCGGACACCGCTATGATCGACCCCTTCTGCTCCATTCCCACCCTGACCATGACCGGCAATGCCATGATCATTGATCACCCGGAGAACCGCCCCCTGGCTCAGTATCCCCGGAATATCATCAAGGCCGCCGTGGCCTATATGAAGGAGCTGGGTATTGCCGATGAAATGAAGATCCTGCCGGAGTTTGAGTTTTATTTGTTCGACGATGTAACCTGGGGTGTGCAGGGCAACTACATCGGTGCTTCCGTGGACGCCTCCCAGTCCTACTGGAACTCTGCCACCGACGGCAAGGGCGTCATCGTTCCCAAGCAGAAGAATTACCACATTGCCAAGCCCTTCGACACCTCCTATGAGTGCCGCAGTGAGATGTGCCTGCATATGAAGAATGCCGGCATCGACATCAACTACCACCACCCGGAGGTAGCCGCCAGCGGTCAGTATGAGATCGAGCCTCAGCTGGGTGAGGTTGTCCATATGGCAGATGCCACCATGATGATCAAGTACATCATTCACAATACCGCTCTGAAGTATGGCAAAAGTGCCACCTTTATGCCCAAGCCCATCTACGGTGAGGCCGGCAGCGGTATGCACGTACATATGATCCTGTTTAAGGACGGCCAGCCGGTCTTCTCCGATGATAACGGCTACTCCCACCTGAGCCAGACTGCCCACTATTTTATGGGCGGTATCCTGAAGCACATCGCATCTCTTTGTGCCATCACCAATCCCAGCACCAATTCCTTCAAGCGGCTGGTACCCGGCTTTGAAGCTCCCGTAACCGTGGGCTATGCCACCTCCAACCGCAGTGCCGTGATCCGGATCCCCGCCTACGCCAAGAGCCCCGACAAACGCCGCTTTGAGCTGCGGAATCCTGATGCCACCTGTAACCCCTATTTCTGCTACGCAGCGATCCTGATGGCAGGCCTTGACGGTGTGAAGAACAAGATCGATCCTCATGAAAACGGCTGGGGTCCCTACGACTTTAACCTGTACCACCTGTCTGACGAGGAAAAGGCCAAGCTGACCCAGCTGCCCACCCGTCTGGAAGATGCCCTCAGTGCTTTGGAAGAAGACCACGATTACCTGACCGCAGGCGGTGTCTTCCCCGAAGAGCTGCTTAATAACCTGATCAAGACCAAGCGGGCCGAATGCAGCGAGATGTCCAAGATCCCCCACCCCGCTGAGTTTGACAGATACTACAACCTGTAAAATAATCCCGGGACTTTCGTCCCGGGATTTTCTTTATAGTACCGCGTCGGGGTTATTCCTGGAGTGTACCAGACCCGCGTCCGGCAGATTTTCCACATTGGAGTCCTTAATAAGCTTTTTAGGACAGACCGTGGCACATAGGCCGCAGTTGTCGCATTTGCTGTAATCGATGGTCGCCAGATTGTTGGTAACGGTAATAGCGTCGTTGGGGCAGATCCGGCTGCACATACCGCAGCCCACGCAGCCCACCGTGCAACCCCGGGTGGTAACCGCACCCTTTGCCATGGAGTTACAGGCGATCACCACGTTCCGTCCCGGCTCCACCGGCACGATCAGATCCCGGGGGCAGGCCTTGGCACAGGCCATACAGCCTACGCACAGATCCTCGTCCACCACCGCCACACCGTTCTGCACGGAAATAGCACCGTATTTACAGGCCTTCACGCAGCTGCCGTAGCCTAAACAGCCAAACTTGCAGGACAGAGGGCCACGACCGCCCACCTTGGAGGCTGCCATACAGTCGTGGATACCCTCGTATGTACCCTTGGTTCTTGCACCGTAGATCAGGTTGCCGTCCTTATTGTAGATCTTTTCACCGGAGCAGCGGACCAGGGCCACTCTCCGGGTAACGGAAACCGCCTCCACGCCCATAATGGCCGCCATGGCCTGGGCGGACTCGTTTCCGCCGGAGGTGCATTTATCGATACCCACTTCTCCGTTTAGAACCGCTTCGGCGTAGCTGCCGCAGCCGGCATAGCCGCAGCCGCCGCAGTTGGCACAGGGCAGGCAGCTGTTCAGCTGCTCCAGCCGGGGATCGGTCTTAACATAGAACACCTTGGAGGCCGCCGCCAAAATCAGTCCAAAGATTACACTTAAGCCACCCAAAAAGGCGATGGCAATCAAAATTTCCATACCGCCACCTCCTAGAACCGCATGCCGGAAAAGCCCATAAAGGCCAAAGCCAGCAATCCGGCAGAGATCAGGGCAATGGGATAGCCCTTAAAGCTTTCCGGCGGGGTGGCCTTATCCACCCGTTCCCGGAGGGAGGCAAACAGTACGATCGCCAGCAAAAAGCCAAGACCGCTGGCACAACCGTTGACAACGCTCAAAAGCAGGTTGTAATTTTTCTGAGCATTGACCAGTACCACACCCAGCACCGCACAGTTGGTGGTAATCAGGGGCAGGTACACGCCCAAGGCATTATACAGAGTGCGTACCTTCTTTTTCAGGAACATTTCCACCAGCTGCACGATGGACGCGATCACCAAAATAAACGCCACCGTCTGCATATAGGAAAGTCCCAATGCGATCAATAAGCTGTTGACAAAATAGCACATTAAAGAAGCAAGGGTCATAACGAAGGTAACCGCCATACCCATGCCCACTGCCGCGTTGATCCGGGTAGAAACGCCCAAAAACGGGCAGATGCCCAAAAATCTCACCAAAACATAGTTTTCACTCAGGAGAGCGGCAATAATAATGGTTACGATCTGCATTATTTACCTGCCTCCTTTTTCTTGTTTTTCCGGTCCAAACGGCGAGTCAGCCACTGAGAGCCTGCCAAAATAAAGCCCAGGGTCAAAAAGCCGCCCACGGGCATTACCACCAGCATGGCCGGATACTCAGCCGGAATGATCCGGATCCCTTCGCCGCCGTTTAAGAGACCGCCGCCAAATGTACCTGCACCCAGCAGCTCCCGAATAATACACACCAGCACCAGAGCCACCGTATAACCGATGCCCTGGCACAGGCCGTCCACAGCAGAAGCAACTACCCCGTGCTTGGAGGCAAAGCCCTCTGCCCGGCCCAACACGATGCAGTTCACCACGATCAGGGGAATAAAGACACCCAGACTTTCGGAAAGTGCCGGAAGATAGGCCTTTAACAGTAGATCAATGATGGTTACAAAGCCGGCAATAATGGTAATATAGGCCGCGATCCGGATCTGGGACGGGATCACCTTCCGCAGAGCGGAAATCATAATATTAGAGCAAATGGTAATGACCGTAACCGCCACGCCCATACCGAGACCGTTGAACAGACTGGTGGAAATGGCCAGGGTAGAACACATACCCAGCATCTGCACCAGCACCGGGTTACGGGTTAAGACACCTTCTTTGAATTGTTTTTTGAAACTCATGAGATGCCTCCTAACCCTGCGGTGCAGGCAATAGCCGCATTGATACCGTCGCAGATGGCCCGGGAGGTAATGGTGGCATTGGTAATGGCATCGATCTGACCGCCGTCCTTATCCACACGCACCTCTCCCTGTCCCACAAACTGATCCCGGAAGGCCGTACCTGCAGAGGTGGTGGACGCCGCCACCGCACCAAGGCCTGCACTTTCCGTATGGGAGATCACGGAAATTCCCAGAACCTTGCCGTCCTTGCCCACGCCCACCATCAGGGTGATGGGGCCGTCAAAGCCGGCAGGTGTTACCTCCACCGCATAGCCGCTTTCGCCCTCGTAGACTTTGGTTACCAGGCCGGTATCATCTAAAAACTCGGTAATTTCCTTTTGATAGCCGCCGGGCAAAACCGCCTTGATGGCCTTTTCGGTCTTTTCCAAAGTAGACTGTGCAATGATGGGTTCTGTCATTTTGTTGACCGCCGCCAGTGCCGCGGCAACCACCGCGGCAATGATCAGAAGCGTGATAGTCAGCCGCATCACATACCCGAAAACAGAAGCTTTTTTCATGCTTTCTCCTTTCTGGCTCCGTATCTGACCGGGCGACCGATCCGGTCCAGCAGCACTACACAGGCATTCATAATGAGGATCGCGTAGGAAACGCCCTCGTTATAGCTGCCGAAATAACGAATGAGGATCGTAAGGATACCGCAGCCGATGCCGTAAACGATCTGACCCCACCTGGTAATGGGAGAGGTTACATAGTCCGTAGCCATAAAGATCGCACCCAGCATCAGACCGCCGCTGCAGAGCTGTGCGGCCGTCCATATGAGCCGGTCGTTGCCCCGGGGGAACAGAAAACTCAGCACCGCCACCGTACCGATAAAGGACAGCGGGATTCTGACGGTAATTACCTTCCGGATCAGTAAGTACGCAAAGCCGATCAGCAGTAAGATCACGGAGGTCTCACCGATACTGCCGCCGATCCTGCCTAAGAACATATCCAAAAGAGAATCCTCCGGTAGCTGACCCTGATGCATGGCCGCCAAGGGAGTCGCACCGGTAACCACGTCCACGGAAGAAAATATGTCAGCCCGATTTTCCCAGCCCACCTTCACCCAGGTGGACATGGCCGCAGGCCAGCTGGCCAAAAAAGCTCTGGCCGCCAGAGCGGGATTAAACAGGTTTCTGCCCACACCGCCAAAGAGCATCTTCACCACGATAATGGCAAACAGATCGCCCAAAATCAGCTGCCAGTAGGCGATGGAAACCGGGCAGACAAAAGCCAGCAGCACACCGGTAACACAGGCAGACAGATCATAGGCCTTGTCGTCCTGCTTCATAAATCTGCACCATAGCTTTTCAAAGATCACGCAGGCGGCAACAGACAAAAGCGTTAACACCAATGCCCTGAGGCCGAAGAAATACACAGATCCACAAAGAGCCGGCAGCAGTGCGATCAGCACATCTCGCATGATGATCCGGGTAGTGGTCTTTGTGTGGGCATGAGGAGAGCTGGAAATGGTCAGTTCATAATAATACCGCATATGGGACATAAACTCTCCTCCTTACTTTTTTTCTGATGCGTCCCGGAGCTTTTGCTTACCGGAGCGGAAGGCCAATACCAGCGGTACGCTGGCAGGGCAGTTGTAGGCACAGCAGCCGCACTCACAGCAATCCATCAGGTGGGTCGCCTGCATTTCCTCGATGTGGTTGGAGTACAGTGCCTTGTACATCAGTACCGGCATCAGCTTCATAGGACACACATCGATACATTTTCCGCAGCGAATGCAGTGGGGTTCTTTGACGGTATAGCGATTCTTTTTGCCCAGAACCGTTACCGCATTACAGGCCTTGGTGGTGGGAACGGACAAATCGAACTGGGCAATACCCATCATCGGTCCGCCGCAAAGCACTTTATAAGGCACTTCCGAATGGCCACAGGCCTCCACCAAATCGTTATAGCTGGTGCCAATGGGTACCATCAGGTTCTTGGGCTCCATCAGAATATCACCGGTTACCGTAACGATCCGCTTTATCAGGGGCATACCCTCATAAACAGCGTCGTGGATCGCCTTACAGGTGGCGGCGTTGAATACCGCACAACCAACGGCCACAGGCAGACCGCCGCTGGGCACTTCCCGGCCTGTGATGGACTGGATCAGCTGCTTTTCCGCACCCTGAGGGTACTTGGCAGGCAGTACATTGACCTCTACACCGGAATCGGCCACATAGGCCTTTAATGCTCGGATCGCCTCAGGCTTATTGTCCTCAATGCCGATATGGGCCTTTTGCAGACCTAAGATCTTCATAATGATCTTAATACCGGAGATCAGCTCCTTGGGATATTCCCGGCAGAGCCGATCATCGGCAGTTATGTAGGGTTCGCATTCGCCGGCATTGATGATAATGGTGTCCTCCTTGCCCATACCGCCGGAAAGCTTCACGTGGGTGGGAAAAGCCGCACCGCCCATGCCGGTAATTCCCGCTTCCCGGATAATGCCGATCAGCTCCTCCGGGGTCAGTGCCGCCACCTCTTCCGGGGTGCGGGGCTTGATGTCCTCACACAAGGTGTACTGATGGTCATTTTCGATGACCACACTCATGACTGTAACACCGCTGGAATGGGGTTTCGCCTCCACAGCCTTGACTGTGCCGGAGACCGGGGCGTGAACGGGCACGCAAAGGCCCTCATGGTCTCCGATCTTCTGCCCCATCTTTACTGCATCGTTTTTCTTCACCAGGGGCTCACAGGGCACGCCGATATGCTGGGACATATTCACAACCAACGTGTCCGGTGCAGGAAACTCCTGTACCGGCAGATCCCGGGTATAGTGCTTATTATCCTTCGGGTGAATTCCACCAAAAAAAGAGAATGCCACGCTGTTTCACCTCTTTGTTAAATTCTTTCTTGGCAGCATTTATTATAACGTACGTTTTCGGATCTGTCTACTGTTTTTTAGCAATTTTGCACAAATTTCGATAAGAAAATATGTTTATATCGATATAAATAGACGGAAAACGAGGATCTAATTTCCTCCGCCCCTCTTTACAAAAAGTGTAGAAATCGGTATAATCTCCATAAGAAACCGGAAAGGAGGCCGCCAAATGAGATTGCGTTTTCAAAAAGGAGACTTTATAGCCATCGCCGCTGTTTTGCTTTTGGCGGCTCTGGTCTTCTTCCTGTTTTTGCCAAAATCCCACACCCCCGGCGTCCGGGCAGATATCTATCAAAACGGCCAGCTTCTCCGGTCGGTAGCTTTATCCAGGGATACGGAATTTACCGTAACCGGGACCTATACCAACACCATCACCGTAAAAGATGGCCGGATCTCCGTAACCGCTTCCACCTGCCCCGGTGAGGACTGTGTCCATTGCGGCCCGCTGGATACCCCGGGACGCAGCATCGTATGTCTTCCCAACGGCATGGAGATCCGGGTATCCGGCGAAGCCGGCGATGTGGACTTTGCAGTGGGGTAAGATTTATGAAACGAGTAAAAGAAATCGCCTACTGCGGCATTTTGGTTGTACTGGCACTGGCCCTGTCCTTTATGGAACAGTTTATTCCCCTGCAGGCATTCATACCCCTGCCCGGCATCAAACTGGGTCTTGCCAATTTGGTTACCTTGGTAGCCCTGTACCTGTTTAAGCCCAAATACGCCTTTGCAATTCTGATCCCCCGCTGCCTTTTGGGTGCGGTCTTTGGCAGCGGTATTACCGGTCTGCTGTTTTCCTTAAGCGGAGGCTTGCTTTCTTTGTGTGTTATGGCTCTTGCCAAAAAAGCACCCCTGCTTTCCATCTGCGGTGTGAGTGTTTTGGGTGCGGCCGTCCATAATATCGGTCAGATTTTTGCCGCCATGGTGCTGATGCATTCTATCTATATCGGTGCATATCTTCCCTATTTACTGGGCATTTCCGTGTTGACGGGTCTACTGACCGGTGTTTTGTGCGGTGGGATCTTAAAAGTCCTGCCCACCGCGACCCTACCTGCCCATATGAAAAAGGAGGCCGCCCAATGAAACGTCTTTTGGCCATTTGCCTTGTCTTTGTTTTACTTTTCAGTGGCTGTTCTTCTAAGCCCCAGCAGTACACCGCAACCTATCTGACCCTTTTCGACACCGTTACCACCATCATAGGCTATGCCCAATCCGAGGAAGCCTTCCGTCAGGACGCTCAGAGGACCTATGAACAGCTGGAGCGGTTCCATCAGCTATTTGATATTTATAACGAACACGAAGGGATCAACAATCTGAAGACAGTCAACGACAATGCAGGCATTGCCCCGGTGGCCGTTGCCCCGGATATCATTAACCTTCTGCTGACCTGTAAAACCTATTATGACCTGACAGACGGAAAGGTCAACGCCGCCATGGGTAGCGTTTTGCGGCTTTGGCACGAGGCAAGAACTGCCGGTCTCCAAGACCCGGAAACTGCCGCCCTGCCGGATATGAACGCCCTTGCACAGGCCGCAGAACATACGGATTTTGATAGGGTCATTATCGACGTGCAGGCCAACACCGTGTATATCACCGACCCGGAAATGTCCCTGGACGTGGGTGCCATTGCCAAAGGCTGGGCAGCCCGACAAGCGGCACTTTCCGCACCTGCGGGTATGCTGATCAGCATCGGCGGCAATGTCTGTATCACCGGTCCAAAACAGGGCAACACGCCCTGGGTCATCGGCATTCAGGACCCGGACGACCCCAACGCCTACCTGCACACTCTTTCCTTGCAAAAGCTGGGGTATGCTGTAGCCACCAGTGGTGATTATCAGCGGACCTATACTGTCGACGATATGGCCTACCACCACATTATTGACCCCGCCACGCAAATGCCCCCCGACCTTTGGCGAAGCGTTACCGTGGTCTGCTATGATTCCGGTCTGGCAGACGCCCTGTCCACCGCTTTGTTTCTGCTTCCATTGGAGGAAGGTGAGGCTTTGGCTGAATCGCTTGGTGCAGAAGCCTTTTGGCTGGACGCCAACGGAAACGAGTTTATGACCATCGGCTTCCGGGATTATCTGAAATCATAATAAAAAAGCGTGTTGCAGGAGCAACACGCTTTTTTATTACATCTGCGTTACAATTTCTTCCAAAGCTTTCCGCTTTTTGGTGCGGAGCTTGTCATCTTCTTTGGCATAGCCAATGGTAATTACCAGCCGCACATCGCCGTCCAAAGAGCAAAGGGATCGGATCTTTTCGTTATCGAACCAGCCCAGCATACAGCTTCCCAGCCCCTGTGCGGCAGCCTCGGCAGTCAAATAGGCTGCGGCAATGCCGATGTCCATGGAGCGGTAATCGTTATGCTTGACCTTTGCCCCTACTGCCGCAGACTTCACATAGGGCTTTTCGGAGATCACCAAGAGCACCTGTGCATCTGCGGCAAACTTGTTCATACCCATACCCATACAGAGCTTGGCCACCTTTTTGGCGTTCTCCCCTCTGCAGACCGTAAAGTGATAGGGCTGACCGTTGCAGGCGGAGGGGGCAAGCCGTCCGCTCTCCAAAATGGCAGTAAGCTTCTCTTCTTCCACTTCCCGATTAGGGTCATAGCTGCGACAGGACTGCCGGTTCAATGCAATTTCCCGAAAATTCATAGATCATTCCTCCAAAAAAGTCTTAACACCTGATACGCCGTTGCCTTCAGATTTTTGTATGCGTTCTCACAGTTAAGGGCTTCTTCCAATGTGCAAACGGTCCGCAATACCGGGAAGAACGCATCAATTCCGTGGTCATTGCAAACCTCCGCTTCCTCTGTTACACAGCCGGAAAAGGCGATGACGGTTTTTCCGTATTTCTTGGCAAGCTTGGCCACGCCCACCGGTGCTTTGCCCATCACCGACTGGGAATCCAATCTGCCCTCACCGGTGATCACCAGATCCGCATCTGTGATCTCCTGCTCCAACCGGATCTCCTCCAGCACAATGTCAATGCCGGACTTTAACTCCGCATTTGTAAAAGCCAAAAACGCAAAGCCCAAACCGCCTGCCGCACCGGCACCGGGGACTTCCGGGTCTGCACCGGCAAGCAGGGCATAGCTTTTAAGCCAAAGATCCATATCCCGGATCATTTGCAGGGTTGCACCTTTCTGCACACCGTATACCGCACTGCAGCCCAGCTCTCCGCAAAGAGGATTATTCACATCACAGGCGATCCGGAATGTGCATTCCTTCAGCTGGGGCAGCACGTTCTTGTCTTCGATCCTATATAGCTTTTCAAGGCCTTTTGCCCCCAAGGGGATCGGCTGGCCTGCCCCGTCCAGAAATTCATACCCCAGAGCCGTCAGCATACCCGTGCCGCCGTCATTGGTGGCACTGCCGCCAATGCCTATAATAAACCGCCTGCAGCCCCTGTTGATGGCGTCCCGGATCAGTTCGCCCACACCGTAGGTGGTGGTCTCCAGGGGATTTCGCTCTTCCCCACTGACCAGGGTAATGCCTGCAGAGGCCGCCATTTCGATGACGGCTGTGTTGGTGTCATTCAAAATGCAGTATGCAGCCTTCACCGGCCGGCCGATGGGATCGGAAACGAAAAGCTCTACGATTTGGGCGTTAAAACCCGCCAGTGCCTCCACCGTGCCTTCACCGCCGTCTGCCAAGGGTTTGACCACCACCGCTGCGTCAGGTTTCAGCCGCAGTGCGGCCTCCTTCACCGCATTTCCCGCCTGCATGGAAGACAGGCTTCCCTTAAAAGAATCGATGGCTATTACAATTTTCATGCCCCACCACGCTCCCTTTTCTTTTCTTCACTATACCACACCCCCGCCTATCTTACAAGCTCTAAAACGCCCCTTGTCCGTGGACAAGGGGCGTTTATCATTATCTCTGTCGGGTGATTTTGCCATCTGCGATCTCGTAAATCATATCGCAGTCGGCGATGGTGGACAGGCGGTGGGCAATGATGACCAGGGTCTTCTTACCCTTCAGATGATGAATGGCGTCCATGATCGCCTGCTCCGTTTCCGTGTCCAAAGAAGAGGTAGCCTCGTCCAGCACCAGAAGAGCCGGGTCCGTATAAAGAGCCCGGGCGATGCCGATCCTCTGCCGCTGGCCGCCGGAGAACCGCACACCGCGGTCGCCGCATTTAGTATCCAAGCCGTCGGGCAGCCCCCGGATAAACTCCTCCATCTGAGCCTGCCGCAGGCAATCCCAAACCCTTTCGTCGGAAATATGCTCCGGAGCCATGCCGAAAGCCACATTATCCCGAACCGTGCCGGAGCACAGATAGATCGACTGGGGGATATATCCGATCTGATCGGCCCACCAGTCCGGATCTTGGGAAATGTCCCGGCCATCTGCCAGGATCACACCGGATTCCGGCTTATGCAGACCCAGGATCAGATCCGCAAGGGTGGTCTTACCGCTGCCGGAAGGGCCAACCAACGCCACAGACTTGCCTGTGGGTACACTTAAGTCAATATGCTCATAAAGAGCCTGCTCCGCATCGGGGAAGCGGAAGCTCAGATCCTTTACCTCCACCCCGGTCTGCAGGGGCTGCACCTTGGGGAGGGGTCGTACCGGACGCACTGATACCGTATCCTTTTGGGAGATCTCGTTTTCCGTCAGTGTCTTATACACCGAATCCAAAGCCGCCATATTATAGCGAGCCTGATTTAAGTTGCCGTTGATCTGATTTGCCACCGGGATCAACCGCACAGCCGCCAAAGCGAAGGCCGCCATCACAGGCAAAATTCCCGTCAGATCACCGTCGCCTGCTGCCATCACCGCCACCGCCAGGAACACGCCCAGCATGGCAATGGTCTCCACCACCGTTCTGGGGATCGCCGACAGAGCCATGCGGCGGCTGTTGGTCTCGGCATACTTGCGGGCACTTTCCGCATAGCCGTTAATAAACAGCTGCTGCCGACGGTTGGTCAGGATTCCCTTCAGTCCGCCCATGGCGTAATAGACCCAACGGATCATTTCCGTGTTCTGTGCCTGATTATCCTTGCCGGCCTGGGTGATCTTCTTTACCACCAGCTTGTTGACGATGAGCAAAATGATTACGATCAAAGCTGCCGCAAACAAGGTCAATTTGGGATCCATAACCATCAGCACCGCCAGTAGAGCCAGAGCCGTAAATATCTGGGTAAATACAGAAAGCAAAGCCGAGATCAAACCCATCAGCCGATCCACGTCCCAGGTAACCGCCCGCTGCGTCTCAGCCTGGGTGCGGGACAGATGGTAGGCATAGGGTTTATGCAGGATCTTATCCAGCAGCTTGGCGGAAATATGGGTGTTGGTCCGGCTCAGGAAGCGGTACTGGATCAAACTCAGGCACAATCCATAAACACCCTTGATCACATACAATACCGCCATCAGTATGGCAATGGACACGATCAGTTTTTGCTGGTCTTCGCTGCCGAGGATGCGGGCGATCAATGCCAAATAGCCGTTTCCGGTCAGCTCCTGACCGCCCATAATGGCGTTCATAAAGGGCAGCATCAGAGCTACCACCGCAGACTCCAGCAACGCACCCACAATGGCCGCGATCGCAATACCAATCAGTGCCAGTATTTGCTTTTTGGAAAAAATCCGGCCCAATTTCCGAAAAAAACCGACCTTTTCAGTCTCCACCTTGCACACCTCCTGCCGTAAAAACTACGCATTTTTACCTATTATACTCTTAAATCCCAAAGGTTGCAACTATGTTTTTTTTGGGGGGTAAACCACAAAAAACAGGTCGGCACAAGCCGACCTGTTTTTATTTGGTCCGGATGACAGGATTCGAACCTGCGGCATCTTGCTCCCAAAGCAAGCGCTCTACCAAACTGAGCCACATCCGGTGATATGCGATTAATCAAATTATATGCGAACAGGCACCTTTCCTGTTGCGGTGCCCGATATCTTCCTTGCCGGCAAAGCGGCTTCGTCAGCTATCGACCGCGGCCACTCGCTCAGCTCCCTGTATCCGCCGCAGGCGGCGGTCGCATCGCTCCCCAAACTTCGCTAAGCCCGGATAGATATCAGACAAGAGGTATTATACACAACTCTCCTGTAAAAAGCAAATATAAATTGTAGTCGGCTTGTCCAAAAATCCCACGGTTTCTCTTGACTATTTTCCTGTGGGTGTTATAATAAGAAAGATATTGTCGAAATTATAACAGGAGGACAGGCATATGAGAGGAATCCCCTCCCTGATCACCGATATCCGAAAAAGTGTATTTACGGAAGTGGCCAAGATGGCCTATGCCGGCAGCGATTATTCCTGTGCGGACGAATTGCCCTATAAGATCGTACCCGGAGACCGGCCCATGCACCGGGAGTCGGTGTTTTTGGAGCGTGCCATCGCCAGCGAGCGTGTTCGTCTGGCCATGGGTCTGAATATCCGACCCATTCAGACCCGGCATCTGATGACCGAGGGTATGGACGCTGCCGCAGTAGCCGAACAGTACTATGAGCCGCCCCTGATCAACATTATTCCCTATGCCTGCCACGCCTGTCCCACGGACCGGTATTGGGTTACTGACCTGTGTCAGAACTGTCTGGCAGCCTCCTGTCAAAAGGTCTGCCCCAAGGAGGCCATCACCTTTGTCAACGGCAGAAGCCGCATCGACCCCAAAGCCTGTATTCGCTGCGGAAAATGTGCAAAGGCCTGTTCTTACCACGCCATTGTCCACGTGGAGCGACCCTGTCAGGCCGCCTGCGGTATGGACGCCATCGGCTCCGACGAGTATGGCCGTGCGGTGATCGACCAGGACAAGTGCGTAGCTTGCGGCCAGTGCCTGGTCAGCTGTCCCTTCGGTGCCATCGTGGATAAGGGACAGATCTTCCAGGTGGTCCGCTCCATTATGGAGGGTGAGCGGGTCATCGCCATTGTAGCCCCCGCCTTTATCGGCCAGTTTGGAAAGCACTCCACCCCCGGCAAGTTTATCGCCGCCATGAAGGCACTGGGCTTCGCCCGGATCGTGGAAGTTGCTGTGGGTGCGGATGTTTGCACCATTGAAGAGGCTAAGGACTTTGTGGAAAAAGTCCCCCAGGAACAGAAATATATGGCCACCTCCTGCTGCCCTGCATGGCATTCCATGATCTCTAAGCTCTACCCCAGCGAAAAGGGCAATATCTCTATGACCCTGACCCCCATGGTCTTCACCGCAAGGCTTATGAAACAGAAATACCCCGGCTGTAAGGTGGTCTTTATCGGACCCTGTGCCGCCAAAAAGCTGGAGGCCATTCGGGAAGATATTCGTTCCGATGTGGATTTTGTGCTGACCTTTGAGGAACTGCAGGGTATGTTCGAAGCCAAGGACATTAACTTCGAGACCATTGAGCCCATGTACGATCTGAACGAAGGCTCCGCCGCCGGCCGTGGCTTTGCGGTAGCCGGCGGTGTGGCAGGGGCCGTGGAAAAGCTTCTGAAAGAAACCGATCCGGATATGGAAGTCAAAACTGCCCGGGCCGAGGGCCTGAAGGAATGCCGTAAGCTGATGGCCATGGCCAAAGCCGGAAAATACGACGGTTATTTGCTGGAAGGTATGGCCTGCCCCGGCGGCTGTGTGGCCGGTGCGGGAACGCTGCTGCCGGTGGATCTGGCGGCCAAGGTTGTGGGTCGTTATCAGTCCGAGGCCCAGCGGGAAAGCCCTCTGGAAAGTGAGTATAAAGATCAAGGTAAACACCTGGGAGATTGATTTGGAATATAACGATATTTACGACAAGGACAGACGCTTCACCGGCAAGACCCACCTGCGGGGTACCCCCTGGAAGCCGGGTCAGTACGGACTGGTGGTCTGCGTCTGGGTCTACGACGGCAACGGCCGGGTCCTGCTGACCCGCCGTGCCAAGGAAAAATCCTTTGCCGGCACCTGGGAAAATTCCGGTGGTGCGGCAAAAGCCGGAGAGCATAGCCGTCAGGCCATTGCCCGGGAACTGTTCGAGGAGACCGGGATTCAGGCAGAGGAAGCGGAATTTGAGCTTCTGGACACCGGCCGGGACGGCAACGCCCACTATGATTACTACTGCCTGAAGCGGGACATTCCCCTGGAGGAGATCCGTCTGCAGCCGGGAGAAACCGATAACGTCCAGTGGGCAACCTTTGAGCAGGTGCATCAGCTGATCGAGAAAAAGCAGATGTGCCGCATCATCGCCCGTCAGTTCTGCCGGCAGGAGGCCATGCTGAAATCCAGGCAGACTGCACAATAACAGCTATTCCGATTTGTTAGAGTTGCACATTAAATTTCTCTTGCCAAAAAATAGCATATTGGGTTATAATGAAAAAAAGCGTTTTTTATGACCCGGTGAAAACGCAGTTTGCCGGGAATAAAAAACGTTTTTTCTTTCCAAAGGAGGAATCATTATGTTACAATTTGAACAGCTTCCCGGCTTGCGGGGCAATGTGCGGCTGCGGTACGCCCGGGGTCATTTCGCCACCAACCACAGCCATATCAATTATTACATCGACATAACAGAGCAGAAGACCAACCTGATGGAAGCCAAGGCCGTGGCCCGTCAGCTGGCCAACCGTTTCAAAGCCAATACCCAGGTGGACACCATTTTGTGTCTGGACGGAATGGAAGTGATCGGTGCCTGTTTGGCATCTGAACTGAGTAAGACCGGTTACCACAGCATCAATGAGCAGCGTCCCATCTCCATTTTGAGCCCTGAGTATAACTCCAACTCCCAGATCGTGTTCCGGGATAACTATAAGCCCATGATCCGAGGCAAGCACGTGCTGATCCTGATGGCCAGTATGACCACCGGCTTTACCCTGAAGCGGAGCATCGAGGCCGTGGGCTACTACGGCGGCTATATCGCCGGTGCGGCAGCTCTTTACAATGCTGTTGAATTGGACGCCTCCTATCCCGTTACCTCCATCTACACCCTCAGCGACCTGCCGGACTATAAGAGCTATGAGTCCAATGACTGCCCCTACTGCAAGAAGGGCATTCCCCTGGACGCCCTGGTCAACAGCCACGGCTACTCCAAACTGTAAACAAACCGCCCCGGAGTAACTCCGGGGCGGTTCTATGTAGAATAACAAGCCTCATAAAATGTTTACAAAATGATCGTTGATATTTCCAACGCGATAAGGCATAATACAAAATGCGGTATATGTTAAGCATCAAACTGCCTTCTGCTTTTTGCCAAGCAGTGGGTTTTGTTAGATAGCATAACTTGCTTGTTGAGAAAAAAATCGAATATTGTGCTATATTATAGTTGCGAAAAATTGCTTTGTGTGGTACAATGTGTGTACTTTGGCGTGATATGATTTCTTGCAGGATTCGCTATACTGTTCCCCCTGCAGGAAGTTGTACTTTTATCTGCGTAAAAGCTTTGGAGAACGTGGCATGAATGGTTTTATTGACATACATACCCACATCTTGGCAGAGGCGGACGACGGAGCAAAGGATATCTCGGAATCGTTAGCCCTGTTGCGTAAGGCCTGGGAGAATAATACCAGGGCAATTGTTTTAACACCGCATTATCGGAATCAGTATAAAAAACCCCCGCAGGAGCTCAGGCTGGAATACCAGCGTCTACGCGAAATAGCGAAGGAATCCCTGCCAGACATGCATTTATATCTGGGCAACGAAATCGCCTGTGAAATAGACATTCCGGAGGCCCTGGCGGCAGGCAATGTGCTGACCATGAATGATTCGCAATATGTATTGCTGGAACTGCACGCAATTGGCCTGCGTTCTCAGGTTATATCCGCGGTCTCGGAATTGGTCCGGTACGGATTTTGTCCGATCATCGCCCATGTAGAGCGATATAAGCTCTTTCGCTCAGATATGACGCTGATAGATGAGTTGCTCCAAATGGGTGCCCTGTTCCAGCTCAATGGGAATAGTGTTTTGGGAAAATGCGGCTTTGCCACCAAACGGTTCTGCCATAAATTACTGCGTACGGGCAAGGTACAGTTCATTGCTTCAGACGCCCATGATATGAATAACAGATCTCCACAGCTACAGGAGTGCTTTGTTCATATCCGAAAAAAATACGGCCAGGAATATGCCGCTGCGTTGTTTTACAAAAACGCTCAGGCGGTTATCGAAAACAGGGCCATATATTAAGGAGAAAACTATGGAGATGCAAAAAGAAGAAAAGGAACTCAATCTGATTGATTTATTCTGTTTTCTGAAAACTAAAATTTGGATTATGGTTGGCGTTTTTGTTCTGTTTTTTCTTGCCGGTACGTTCTATACCAAGGCGACTATGCCCGATGAGTATACTGCTGTAACTCGTATGTATGTGCTAAGCCGTTCCTCCGAGTCCAGTGTATCTTATTACGATTACAGTGTTTCCACTTATATGGTCCGGGACTATCAGGTCCTGATTACCGGACAGAACGTTACCAGTGAAGTTATCCGGCGTTTAGATTTAAGAATGTCGCCGTCTCAATTAGCTAGCAAAATCTCTGTTTCGGCCATTGAATCTACCCGTGTGCTGCAAATCGTTGTAACGGATACCGATCCGCAGCGGGCAGCGGACATTGCCAATTGTGTACGGGAGGTTTCCAGTACACAAATCAAGGACATCATGGATGCAGATGCGGTAAATCTGGTTTATAAGGCAGAGGTTCCATCGGGCAAATCCGGTCCTGACACATCAAAAATTGCGTTTTCAGCGGCTCTGATTGGCCTGGTGATCACAGTTGCCGTGCTTTTATTGATTTATTTCTTGGACGACACTATCCGCACAGAAGAGGATGTTATGTACCGTCTGGGATTGGGTACATTGGGTGTGATCCCTATATCCAGCGAGCTGGAGGCACTGGGAAATACAGGTAGTGTGCAGCGAAAGAAAAAGAAGCTCTTTGGATTTGGAGCTAATCGGAGGAAGTGAGGGCCACACTATGGCAAAAATTATAGCAAGTCATTTAGTTGCAAAGGAATTCCAGGTATCGGAAGCAATAAAGGCACTGCGTACCAATGTGCTGTTTAGCGGGGCCAATATCCGAGCCGTGGGACTTACCAGTTATACCACCGTAGAGGGAAAAAGCACAATATCTTTCCAGCTGGCGGCATCTCTTGCTCAGGCAGGAAAGCAAGTTTTGCTGGTGGATGCGGATCTTCGCAAAAGCCTTCTGGCCAGTCGCTTGCGTGTTTTCGAAAAAGTCGACGGTCTCAGTCATTTTCTGTCCGGGCAGGCAAATGTCAACGAACTGCTGAATGAGACAGATATTCCCGGACTGTACATTATGTTTGCCGGCAAGAGAGTGCCCAATGCATCGGAATTACTGGGCAGTGAAAGCTTTGCCAAGCTGATTCCCGCCTTAAAAGATGCGTTTGACTATGTCATTGTGGACGCTGCACCGGTCGGTCAGGTTATTGACTGTGCGGTTATTGCACCTGTTTTAGACGGTATTATTATGGTGATCGATGCTACACAGAACAGTTATAAAATGGAGGTCCTGGTAAAGCGGCAGCTGGAAATGACCGGAGCCAAGATTTTAGGTGCTGTGTTGAACCGTGTAACATTGCAAAACAACCACAGATACTACGGCCGAGCTTATGGTATTACCCATGGCTACGGAGAAAACAAATAGAAACAACACTCCCTGTGTCGGCTTTAGCCAGCACAGGGAGTTTTATTCGGATATGCGAGCATAGGTACGAGCCTTGGCGAATAAGGTAGCACTGAGGTGATTGCATGCTAGCGACCGCGTGGCTCATACTCAGCGGGCTACTCTACTCACTGCAGCTATCCACGGGCAGCTTCCCGAAACCCCTGACCAAGGAAGAAGAACAGCATTATTTGGATCTGGCCGCCGGAGGCGACCTGGAAGCGAGAAATATCCTGATTGAACGGAATCTCCGCCTGGTTGCCCACATTATGAAAAAGTATTACGCACAGGTGTCCGATCAGGAGGACCTGATCTCCATCGGCACCATCGGACTGATCAAGGGGATCTCCACCTTTGACACCTCCAAGGGGGCAAGGCTGGCCACCTACGCCGCCCGGTGTGTGGAAAATGAGATTTTAATGTATTTCCGCAGTCAGAAAAAGAGCAGTCAGGACGTTTCGCTTTCTGACTATATCGAAACCGGTACCGATGGCACTGCCCTTGCCCTGATGGACGTGGTGGGTCAGGAAGAGGACCTTTTGGAAAAAATCAGCGACCGCCAGCTGCAAAAGCAGCTGTGCGAGGCCGTGGATCAGTGCCTGACAGAACAGGAGCGGCAGGTAATCATACTGCGGTACGGACTGGGAAACGGCAAACCCCAGCGGCAGCGGGAGGTAGCAAAGCTTTTGGGGATCAGCAGAAGCTACGTATCAAGAATCGAAAAGCGGGCATTGGAGCATCTGAAAACAGCATTATCTCCATAAAAAGAAAACCTTGACAGATCAAAAGTAGGGTGTTATAATACACAGGCACTTGTGCGATACGGGCCCTTAGCTCAGTTGGTTAGAGCCTCCGGCTCATAACCGGATAGTCCCGGGTTCGAATCCCTGAGGGCCCACCACTAAAGCGTAAAGGCCTTCGCCTTTTTAAATATAGGGGTATAGCTCAATTGGTAGAGCGGCGGTCTCCAAAACCGTAGGCTCAGGGTTCAAGTCCTTGTGCCCCTGCCAAAAAAGACCACACCGAAAGGTGTGGTCTTTTTTGGCAGAAGCAAGGACTTGAAAGGGCGGCACCAGTCCGCAGACTGGTGCAAAAATTGAGAGCGGGCGAGCAATTTTTAGCCCGTGGGAAAGTCCATAAACCACTGAACGCACCCAGTATGGGTGTGGACAGCGGTTTATTCGTTTCTACAAAGCCGAAAACGCAAGTCCTTCCCTTCTTGGGCGATTCGTGAATCGCCCCTACGGATCACCGATCTCCGGCAGCAGCTCCAGTTTCAGTACATATTGCAGTAGCTCCTTGCTTAGGTATTCCCTACTGACAAACGCATCTTCATCAGGCGATGCCGGCTCAAAATGCTCGCAGGCAGCGGCATCAGGCCGTTTTGCCTTTGGGGAATACCGGGTGCAGTGTCCAAAATACACCCGGAATAGTTTCTTATTATTCAAGGCATAATGCTGACGAAAATTTATACAATCCTTACAGCTGTTTTGTTCCATATCATTCACCTCATCTCAAATTATAGAGTTTATAGCTCTAAAAGTCAATAGAGTTTTATCCTCTATGCTATGCTCTTTATGAGGTGATATTATGCGTTACACGGAACGAATCAGAGCATTGCGGGAGGACTGCGACAAAACACAATCCGAAATTGCCGCCATGCTGAATATTGGGCAAAAAACCTATTCCGACTACGAATTGGGAAAAACCAGAATCCCTGTAGACGGTCTGATCGTTTTGGCCAAATTCTATAATGTCAGTATGGATTACATTTGCGGTGTCAGCGATGTCAAAAAGCCGTTTTCCAAGAATAAGTAAAATTACCCTACAATAAAAACGCAGCCGGGTCATCGGACCCGGCTGCGTTATATTTTTTGATCAATCGGCAGCTTTTCCGGAGCGGAGCTTCGTAATGACGAAGAACAAAACACTTGCCGCCATGAGGCCAATGCTGACCCACTGAGAGGTGGAAAATACCAGCAGGCTTCCGCGAACCGCATCTCCCCGGAAATATTCCACAACAAAACGGACAATGCCATAGATGCCGGCATAGGCCGCAACCAACTGACCGGGCTTCCGTTTCTGGGAGCGAATGGCAAGCAGGGCAAAACAAACGCCTACATTCAGCACCGCCTCCAGTAGCTGCACAGGGAAATATCCCTGCTCAGGAGGCAGTCCTGCAATGGAGTTGGGGTAATGGACTGCCAAACAGCCGTCATACTCAAAGCCGTAGCAGCAGCCGCCCAGTAGGCAGCCGATTCTTCCGATGGCGTGAGCCAGGGGCAGATACGGAACCACACAGTCCTCCACCGTAGCAAGCCGGCACCGGGCGATCCGGATACCCAAAAGGCAGCCGAAGAAGCCGGCGATCAGACCGCCGTAGAACACAAGACCGCTTCCCACGAAGCTGAAATCCCCGGCCTTAACCATGGCAACGATCTGATCCCAGGAATAGGTAACAATAATATAAAGCAGATTTGCACCGAAAATGGCAAAGCCGAAGGTCATCGCACCTACGATCATCAGATCTTCAAAGCGGAAACCCCGCTTTTTTCCGTCCCGGTAGGCAAGGAAAAAAGCCAAAACCAGTGCAACGGCCATACAGATCCCGTAGGTTCCGATGGTCCTGCCGAACAAATAAATAAACGGGTACATAATAATTGCTCCTAAGGAAAAGCCCTGCCATTCGGCAGGGCTTCTCGAATTTGAAATTACGCAGCAGCAGCCAGACCCAGAGTAGCCAGGCAAACATACCAACCACCGCAAGCGATGGAAAGGATTACTGAGAATACGAGGCCCAGGATGGACAGAACCAGACCAGCGGTAGCAACACCGGACTGTGCCTTCTTCTTAGCAACAGCAGCCAGAACGATACCAGCGATTGCCATGAAGATACAAGCGACGTTCCAACCGGTGATCCAGCAGGTAGCCAAGCTGACGATACCCAGAACTAAACCGACAACACCCATTTTGTTTCTCCTTTCTTCGAAGCCTTTTATGTATCAGGCACACTTGCCTGATAGGCTTAGTATACCTCTTTCAGAGACATTTGTCAACCACATATTCACACTTTGTTCATTATTAACAAAGGTCAACCCTGTTGCCGGAAGGTTATCTTACCCGTCTCGTGGTCCATAGCGTCCACGATGGCCAGGCTTTCCAGCTGATAGCCCAGATTGCGAATGATCTGGCCGCCCATTTGGAAACCCTTTTCCACGGCGATGCCGATACCCTCCACCGTGCCGCCGGCCTGATCTACAATAGAGATAAGACCCTGCAAAGCACAACCGTTGGCCAGGAAGTCATCGACGATCAACACATGGTCATCTTCGTTCAGGAACTGCTTGGAAACAATTACGGTGTTCTTATTCTTATGGGTGAAGGACTCCACCTCGGCAACATAGGTGTCTCCGGCGATATTGATGGACTTGGACTTCTTGGCAAACAGCAGCGGCACATGGAACTGCTGAGCCACCGCATAGGCAATGGCGATGCCGGAGGCCTCGATGGTCAAAACCTTATTGATGGGCTTGCCCTTAAACCGCTCATAAAACTCCTTGCCGATCTCGTTCATCAGCTCGATGTCCATCTGGTGATTGAGAAAGCTGTCCACCTTCAGGACGTTCCCCTCTTTTACAACACCGTCTTTTGCGATCCTCTGCTCTAAACAGTTCATAATACTGCCTCCCCAAATATTTTCCTCATTATATCAGTAAGCGTGCAGCTTTGCAACCTAAAAAACGCCGAAATTTGTTGACAAAAAGGATATATTGGAGTAAAATGCTTCTGTTGAGCTTTTCTGTTTACGTTATCGCTTTCCGTTTTCGGAATCCGATTGTAAAAAATAAAAAACTTTTGGAGGAAACAAACATGAAAAAGCTGATCGCACTGCTGCTGGCTGCCCTGATGGTATTCGGAATGGTCGCCTGTGGCAACTCCGGTGATGCCGGCGACGAGGCAAAGGGTCTGTCCGAGTCCCCCCTGGCTGCCAAGGAGATCACCAAGGATTTTGAAGTCGCTGAGGATTTCAAGATCGGTTTCATCTGCCTGCACGATGAGAAGTCCACTTACGACAAGAACTTCCTGGATGCTGCCGATGAGGCTATCGAGGCTCTGGGCCTGACCGAGGACCAGTACATCATCAAGATCAACATTCCCGAGGGCAAAGAGTGCTACGAAGCCGCTGCTGACCTGGTAGACCAGGGCTGCGACGTTGTCTTCGCCAACTCCTTCGGCCATGAAGACTTCATGCTGCAGGCTGCCAAGGAATTCCCCGAGGTTCAGTTCTGCCACGCTACCGGCTACAAGGCTCACCTGGAGGGTGTTGCCAACTACCACAATGCTTTCGCTTCCATCTACGAAGGCCGTTACCTGGCAGGTATCGCTGCAGGTATGAAGCTGAACGAGATGATCGAGGCCGGTGAGATCACCGCCGAGCAGGCCAAGATGGGCTATGTCGGTGCTTTCACCTACGCTGAGGTTATTTCCGGCTACTCTTCCTTCTACCTGGGTGCTAAGTCCGTATGCCCCTCCGTTACCATGGACGTACAGTTCACCGGTTCCTGGTATGACGCTGTTGAAGAGCAGAACGCTGCCGAGGCTCTGATCGCCAGAGACTGCGTCCTGATCTCCCAGCACGCTGACTCCATGGGTGCTCCCGGTGCCTGTGAGGCTGCCGGTGTTCCCAACGTTTCCTACAACGGTGCTACCTACGACGCTTGCCCCGAGACCTTCATCGTCTCTTCCCGTATCAACTGGGCTCCCTACTTCGCCTACATCATCAAGTGTGCTAACACCGGTGCTACCATCGACACCGACTGGTGCGGCGGCATCAACGAGGGCTCCGTTGTTCTGACCGGTATCAACGAGGACGTTGCTGCTGAGGGTACTCTGGCTGCTCTGAAGGAAGCTGTTGCTGGCCTGAAGGACGGCTCTGTCAACGTATTCGACACTGCTAACTTCACTGTCGGCGGTGCAGCTGTTACCGGCGACAATGTTGTTGACGGCATCTTCCAGGAGTCCAAGACTCAGTCCGCTCCTTACTTTGATCTGAAGATCGACGGCATCACCTGCCTGAACGAGAAGTTCTAATTCGCATTACTATTTATTTGGGACAGGGCCGAAAGGCTCTGTCCCAAACTTGATTATTTATATCCGATAAAGGTAAAGGCAAGCGGCTTTATTTTTATCGAATATAAACATTATGTGAGTTTCGGAGGAATGATTATGGCAAAACCCATTGCACTGGAATGTCGTGGTATTACCAAGACCTTTGGCCGTGTCGTGGCAAATAAGAATTGCGACCTGGAGGTATTCCAGGGTGAAATTCTGGCCATTTTGGGCGAAAACGGATCCGGAAAGACCACTCTTATGAATATGGTTGCCGGCATCTACTTTCCCGATGAAGGCCGTATTTTTGTAAACGGCGAGGAAGCAACCATCGCCTCCCCCAAGGACGCCTTTGCTTACAAAATCGGTATGATCCACCAGCATTTCAAGCTGGTAGATGTGTTTACCGCCTGTGAAAATGTGGCATTGGGTATCGACGACGGTAAGCGTTACCGCCTTTCCGACGTGCGTCGAAAGGTCATCGAGATCACCCAGCGATACGGCTTTATCATCGACCCGGACAAGCGGGTAGCAGATATGTCCGTTTCCGAAAAGCAGACCGTTGAGATCATCAAGGTCCTTTATCGGGGTGCGGATATTCTGATCCTGGACGAGCCCACCGCCGTGCTGACCCCCCAGGAAACTGAGAAGCTCTTTGCGGTTTTGCGGCGTATGCGTGAGGATAACAAGTCCGTGATCATCATCACCCATAAGCTCCATGAGGTGCTGAGCCTGTCCGACCGGGTCTCGGTCCTGCGGAAGGGCGAGTATATCGGCACAGTTAATACCGCTGAAACCAATGAAGCCCAGCTGACGGAAATGATGGTGGGCAAGAAGGTCAGCCTGAATATTGACCGCTCCGAGCCCCAAAATGTGTGCGAACGCCTGACTGTAAAAGATCTTTACAGTGTCAACACAGAGGGCACTGCGGTGCTGGACGGCATTTCCTTCACCGCCAATTCCGGTGAAATTCTGGGTATTGCCGGCATCGCCGGTTCCGGCCAGCGGGAGCTGCTGGAAGCCATTGCCGGACTGCACCACCTGACTTCCGGTGAGATCACCTATATCGATCCCCAAACCGGGGCCAAGGAAAACCTGCGGGATAAGACGCCCTTGCAGATCCGGGATCTGGGCGTAAGGCTGTCCTTCGTGCCGGAGGACCGGCTGGGTATGGGCCTTGTGGGCAATATGGACATCGTGGACAACATGATGCTCCGCAGCTACCGAAAGGGCCGGGGTATGTTCCTGCACCGTCGGGAACCCCGGGATCTGGCCCAGCACATTATTGATGATTTGCAGGTGGTAACCCCCGGTGCAACCACGCCGGTACGTCAGCTCTCCGGCGGTAATGTGCAGAAGGTGCTGGTTGGCCGTGAGATCGCGGCAGCCCCTTCCGTACTGATGGCCGCATATCCCGTCCGGGGCTTGGACGTGAACGCATCTTATACCATTTATAATCTTTTGAATCAGCAGAAGGAACGCGGCACAGCCGTGATCTTCGTTGGCGAAGATCTGGACGTTCTGCTGGAGCTGTGTGATCGGATCCTGGTCATCAACGCCGGCCGTGTTGCAGGTATCGTGGATGGCCGTACCGCCCGTAAGGACGAGATCGGTCTTCTGATGACGAAGACTACTCAGGGAGGAGGCAACAAAAATGCCTGAAGTAACGGATAATATTATTCTTTTTTCTTTCTTGGGAATTGCCATATTGGAGATAGGATATATACTGCAGGCACTTTCGCTCTATGAAATGGCTTCCAGATATGGCATGTACCGTCCGTGGCTTGCGTGGATTCCTGGCGGCAATATGTGGCTACTCGGTAGCATTTGTGACAAATACCGGAGGGTAGCAAAGGGACAGACTTGTAATTATCGGAAGATCCTGTTAGGGATGTTTATTGGTTCTGTTGCTCACGTTCTTGTTACAGCAAGCTTTGCGCTGATAATGCTTGGCAGCAATGTGCTGGTGCCCAAAATACTATTTATGGCATTTTTTATTTTGACATCTGGGGTCATTATTGTCCTGCTTGTATTTAAAAGCATTGCATTGCATGGTTTTTTTGCGGCAGCTGATCCCGGTAGAGCGGTACCGTATTTGGTTTTCTCTATTATTTTCGGTTTTGCGGCCCCAATTTTGATGTTCTTTTCTCTCTCGCATATTGCCAAGCGGGATCCGGGCAGCATTACCTGGAAATACCGCTTGCTGGTCCGGGCAATCGCTGTTGTGGCAGCACTTCTGCTGTCCGGTGTGCTGGTTACTGTTCTGACCGGTAAGAATCCCCTGGCTGTATACGGTGCTATGGTGGACGGTGTGTTTGGCTCCGGACGCCGTGTCTGGAATATGCTCCAGGGTGTTGCCATGCTGCTGTGCGTGTCCCTGGCGGTAACCCCCGCCTTCAAAATGAAGTTCTGGAATATCGGTGCGGAGGGTCAGGTGCTGATCAGCGGTCTTGCCTGCGTGGCGACCATGATGTTCCTTGGCAGTGCATTGCCTACCTGGCTGCTGATTTTGGTAATGATCGCAGCCAGCGTGGTGGCCGGTATGATCTGGGCACTGCTGCCGGCCGTTTTCAAGGCCTGCTGGAATACCAATGAAACCCTGTTCACCTTGATGATGAACTATGTAGCTACCCAGTTGGTTGACTACTTCCTGAAGGTCTTTGTCAAGGACGGCTCCGGCGTTCTGACCCCCATGCCCCAGTTCGGTCTGCCGGTGATCGGCGGACAAGCCTATCTTTTGAACATTCTGGTGGTGGCAGTGATCACCGTGCTGGTGTATGTCTATCTGAAGTACAGCAAGCAGGGCTATGAGATCACCGTAGTGGGTGAAAGTGAGAACACCGCCCGCTACATCGGCATCAATGTAAAAAAGGTGGTCATTCGGACCATGCTGCTCTCCGGTGCCATCTGCGGCCTGGCCGGTCTTTTGCTGGTAGGCGGCACCAACCACACTATCAGCACCACCACCGTAGGTGGCCGCGGCTTTACGGCGATCATGGTCTCCTGGCTTGGAAAGTTCAATCCCTTCTATATGGTGTTGACCTCCTTCCTGCTGGTGTTCCTGGATCAGGGTGCTCAGCAGGTGTCCACGAATTTCCGGATCTCCAGCTCCATTTCCGATATTATGATCGGCATCATTCTGCTGTTCATCATCGGCTGTGAGTTCTTCCTGCAGTATCGTGTTGTTACACGCAAGCAAAGAAAGGAGAAAGTATCATGATAGCCTTTCTTATCAGTGCCATTCGTTTGGGCATGTCCCTTTTGCTGGGCTCCACCGGTGAGACCATCACCGAAAAGGTAGGCCATTTGAATCTGGGTATCCCCGGTATTATGTGCGTAGGTGCCGCCTGCGGTTGCTATGCCGAATATATGTATTTTTCTGCAGTGGGCAGAAACATCGTACCCTTGCTGGCAATCCTCATTCCGCTGCTTGCCGCCTTACTGGGCGGTGCACTTATGGGTCTTTTGTTCAGCTTCCTGACCATCACCCTCCGTGCCAATCAGAATATGACGGGCCTTGCCATCACCACCTTAGGTGTCGGTATGTCCGAGTATATCATTAACGAAGCCACTACCATCTTCACCAAGGGCACCAAGTACTTCACAGCCCCCTTGCTTCCCTTTGCGGATTCCCTGGGTGATTTCGGCAAGCTCTTCTTCGGCTACGGTATCTTTGTGTATTTGGCGTTGGCCATCGCACTGGTTACCACCTTTATCCTCAACCGGACCCGTGTGGGCCTGCACCTGCGGGCCGTAGGTGAAAATCCGGCAACTGCCGATGCGGCCGGTATCAACGTGTCCAAATACCGTTATATTGCCACCTGTATCGGCTGCGGTATCGCCGGCGTGGGCGGTCTATCCTTCATTATGGACTACCTGAAGGGCAACTGGGAGTACTGTGTTGACTCCATTGGCTGGCTGGCCATCGCACTGGTTATCTTTACGGTGTGGCGTCCCAATCTGGCCATCATCGGCTCCATTGCCTTTGGTGCTCTGTATGTAGCCAGCAGCTATATCCCCGGTGTAAGCTTTGCAGGCAAAGCACTGTTTAAGATGCTGCCCTACGTGGTAACCCTCTTAGTGCTGGTGGTTACCAGTATGCGAAACAAGCGGGAAAACCAGCCTCCTCAGAGCCTGGGCCTTTCCTACTTCCGGGAAGAACGGTAAACCAAAAACCCTGTTGCAAAGCAACAGGGTTTTTCTTATTGATCTGCTTTTCTGATGGCCTCCAATACCTTTTTGGCACAGGCCTCACTGCCGGCCTTGGACAGGTGCAGGGTATCTTCACAAATATACTTTTCCTGATTCTCCGCCACCACGGAGAACAGGTTGTTGATCTGCACACCCATTTTCATAAGCTCCGGGACTACCGCGGCATTATACTGACGGATCGTGTCATTCTTATCGTAAAGGCTGTCCTCGGCCACAGCGGTAGTGGTGGAAAAGATCACCTTATCCGTGATCCGCAGCAAATGCTCCGCGATCCGCTTCATGGTGGCAACATAGGTCTCCAGAGGTGTGAACGGACCGTCGCCCATGCAGTGGGTGGCGTCCCAAAGACCGTTGTTCCAATGGATAATATGGGCATTCTCCAATTCCTTGCGATAGGCAAACAACATTCTGAGGGTGTAGGCGGCAAAACGGCAGTTGTCCTCCGGCTGCCACACCTCATATTCTCCCTTCAGAGCCTCAGCCACGATGGGGCCGTAACCGATCATGCGAATGGAATCGCCCAAAAGCACAACTTTTTTCATAAGTTTGCCTCCCTTTCATAGTGCCTTCATTTTAACACCCCGTCCATGCCTTTGCAACCCCTTTTCCAATCCCTGCCATTGACATTAACTCCCCAATATGATAAACTGCAAACACGAAAAACGAGGTGAAACATATGATCAAAATCGGAATCGTCGGATACGGCAATCTGGCAAAGGGCGTGGAGTCTGCCATTCATCAGAACCCGGATATGGAGCTTATGGCAGTATTCACCCGCCGGGACCCCGAGACCGTTCAGATCCGCACGCCCAATGTTCCCGTAGTCAGTACCGAAGAGGCTCTTAGCTGGAAGGATCGGATCGACGTTATGATCCTTTGCGGCGGCAGTGCCACAGACCTGCCGGAAATGGCACCGAAGTATGCCCGGGATTTTCATATCGTGGACAGCTTTGATACCCACGCCAATATCCCCGCCCACTATCAGGCGGTGGACGAAGCCGCCCGCCAAAACGGCCACATCGCTGTGATCTCCGTAGGCTGGGATCCGGGTCTTTTCTCCGTAAACCGGCTGTACGCGTCGGCGATCCTGCCCCAGGGCAAGGATTATACCTTCTGGGGCAAGGGTGTCAGTCAAGGTCATTCAGATGCCGTCCGGAGACTGCCCGGCGTCTTGGACTGCCGGCAGTACACGATCCCCGTTCCTGAGGCCATGGACGCCGTCCGCAGAGGCGAGCAGCCTCAGCTGACCACCCGGCAAAAGCACACCCGGTACTGCTACGTGGTGGCCCAGGACGGTGCAGATAAGGCCGCCATCGAGAAGGCTATCAAGGAAATGCCCAACTATAATGCCGACTATGACACCACGGTGGAATTTATTACTGCCGAGCAGATGCAAAAAGAGCATAATACACTGCCCCACGGTGGCAGTGTGATCCGCAGCGGTGTTACCGGCTGGGAGGGCGAAAGCCGCCAGACCATTGAGTATAAGCTGGATCTTCAGTCCAACCCCCAGTTCACCGCCAACGTGCTTGTGGCCTGTGCCAGAGCCGCTGTGCGTATGCACAGCCGTGGTGATGTGGGCTGCCGCACGATCTTCGATATTGCCCCTGCCGACCTGAGCATGCTCACCCGGTCCGAAATGCTGAAAAATCTCTTATAACCAAAAACACGGGGAAGAATGCCTTCCCCGTGTTTTATTTACTTTTCCGCCTCTTCTGTCTTTTCAGCCTCGGCTTCTACAGCTTGGGCCTCTTCCTCCTCAGGATTTGCCCAGTGGTCAACCTTTTTTACGCCGGTAGCTGCGGAACGAACAATGGACTTGCCCAGGTTCTTGAAAGCGTTACCCAAACCCTTGCCGGTATCTTTCCAAGAGTCTTTTAAATCTGCCATAGTAGCATCTCCTTTATGATTGATTATTTTTAGTATAGTAAAAATGGGTATATTTGTCAATATATCGCTCCACGTCATTGCGAGGAGCGTAGCGACGTGGCAATCCGTTTTCCCTGTTGCTGTAGCAAACAGAAATAAGCAAGCCAACATTCTTGCTGAATGCCGTCTTGCTTATTTGGAATTGCCCGGCTCTGCCGGGCGGTACACCGGAAGGGACTCGTTGCAATTTGCCTATGGCAAATTGTAAGGTGTCGCCGGGGCCCTACCCAGCGAGCAACAGTCCCCCGGACTGTTGCGATTTAATCTTTCGAGTCCCTTCGGTGGCAAAAAATAAGAGAGGGCATAAAGCCCTCTCTTATTTTTTGGTACGCATGTTCTTATAGGATTTGAGAGAAAGCCAAGTAATATCAACGGTTTTTGCAGTCGAATAACAGTACATTCCTTTCCTATAAGACACATTGTCCCTCATTTCTATTCAATATCTCCCTGAATGTTATAATACTATGCTAAATAACGACGAAGCAAATGGATTTCTTGATCAACAATTAATTCATCTTCTCCCATAACAGTTACAATTTATTTATTAATTCCATTAATCGCAAACACCATCATAGGAGTAATTCCGCAATACATTATTGAAAATAATCGCTCGATTCATCCTTCCCAATATTATTGCCTATTACGAAACCGAGGAAGGGCAGCGGCAATTCCAAAAGTGAAAAGCCTTGCAGAAAGCAGAACTCATAGTTAAAGCAGATTGTAAGGAATATTAAAGTTAAGGATGAGAAGCCAATTGGCCGAAGGCTTCTCATCCTTTTCTCGCCATCTATAGCATCGTGCCCCATTTGCAAGTTATCATTAAATAATACGATTCGACAGCAACGAAATACATAAAAAGCACAACATTAAATTGCATTTTCAGACATAATTTGATAAAATATTCTTGAACACTTAATAATGCAAAGGTGGTACGCAATATGAATGTTTTTATCTTTATTGCTGATGCATGGGGTGCTGTAAAAGGCGGAATAAATTGTTTCAATTATGATCTAAGTATAGCTTGCGCTCATATATCAAAAGAAACCAAGGATACCATAATCTGTTGCGTAGTTCCCGATTTGTCCGAAGAAGAAAGAAGCAACATTAGATCTCATGGGATTATTCCCATTACATTGTCCAAATTATCATTTGACTCTCCAGAGGCTGCTCGATATATTGTCGAAAAAATTCAGAACAACCGAAAGCTCCGTCACTACTTTCCTAAAAAATGTAATACATTCTGCATAGGTCATGACATCTATACAGGTGCTCTATCAAAGAGCATTGCAGATGAATGTAATGGGTGGAACATAGTATTTCATCATATGGACTATTCATCATACTATTTGTTCAAAAACCCTAATGCCGGCATATATACTCAGAAAATAGAAAGTCAAAAAAATATTTTGAGAGATGCAGATTTAGTGTGCGCAGTTGGTCCCAAGCTCTTAATTTCTGCAAAAGGAATTGTCAGAGCAAAAGGTATACAAACGATGGAGGTTATTCCTGGTATTGCAGACTTTGAAGCTGTCGAAGAAACAGATTGGAGATTTAACCCCATAGTATTTGGCAGAGTTGAAGAAGACAACCAGCGTGTCAAGCAAACAGCATTAGCCGTCGATGCCTTTGCAAAGGCTCTTGCTCAAGACGATTCAATAAACATCATTGGTGACGATGCACAATTAAAGGTTGTCGGCTATGAAAACTGCAACTCAGATTCTCTAAAAGAGGAGGTAAAACGGCTACAATCTGGCGCTGAAGAGATCGCCGGACGATTATGCAATATTGTGCCGATTCCTTATCAAGCAGATAGAACCGCACTTGGAGAATTGATTAGCGAGGCATCTGTTGCAATGATGCTTTCATTCCATGAGGGTTTTGGCTTAGTTGGATACGAGGCAATTGCTGCGGGTGTTCCGCTAATCCTCTCCGAGAATTCAGGCCTATATAATTTTTTGCAATCAAAACACCTGCACAGTATGGTATATCCAGTGAAAATAAAAGGAGCCACCAATTCTAAAGGTTACTCAGAAGATGATCTAAATACCGTAGCACGTGCGCTTCGCGAGATCAAGAAAGATGAAGAAGAATTCAAGAAGAACGCTCTTGAGCTACGTCGCATTCTACGCAACCAAGAAAACGAGTACTCTTGGCATTCGATAGCTAAACGATTTATTGATGGCGTTTTTAAACAGTTTGATTCGGAGTTGGAAAATGAAGCTACTGTATTCTATCATCCTGAGCAAGTAACGAAACTCAGTTCTATTTCAACTAAAAGTATTAGCATTGCCACTGACATTGAGTTATCATCCGATAACCATGTGTATTCAGTTGAAGGAAAGGACGCTCTCCTTTATTTGTGTAAAAAACTACAAAAAGGCATCTCTGGAAATTACTCTACCCTAGTATACAATGTAGAAAGTGGAACAGAGTACGATTCCGCCTATCCCGATTTTATAAGTAACTGTAGATCATTTTTTGGAAAAGAAAAAGATTATAAAGGGCGTGAGTTCCAATATGTGCTTGCAGAACGTCTTGACGAAACTATCTTGATTTTAAATGATTTTTCCACGACATTGCATACAGAATTTTGTAATCTTTTCGAACTACTTAACAATTCGACATATAATTTTTATTTATTTACTGTTTTTGAAACCGAATCGCCAATAACAATAAAACCATACAGCAAACAAGATATCCCTTCAATATATACTTCTTTTACTGATCCAAAACCACTCCCAATCGAGCTCACTAGTGAACAAAAGCTATTAGCCAAAATCCTTTTCTATCGTGGCAAAGCAGGATACAGCAAAAAACTCATTCACCATATATGTAATGGCATAAATCGTTATTGTGATGCAAAAAACACCTTACATATATTTGAGAGTGTTGTCGAAACAGAAGAAGCTTTGAAAAAATGTGGAATAATAGAAGAGTTCTCCGAATTCAGCTACCAGAACTCAACTGCCTATCTTACCAACACTACTAATTTCGAAGTTGATTGTGATGCCTATGCAATTGGAGTGTATGCAATGGGTCGGTTTTATGCAAGATGTTATCACTTAAATAAGAGCCGTGATCCTCAACTTCCATGGGGGTACTTTAGTTGTAAATGCTTTGCATTTGCCGCTGAAATGAGCAGTGAAATCAAAAATGAGATTAAGCCTGATTATGAGTCCATTCTTATTGACGTGCGAAAAAAGGCAATGGATACATCAGACTATGCCAGATATCATCACTCACTTCAGCGCTTTTTGGATGTTTATGAACGCCCGGACAATCTATGGATTTGGTACAATTACATACACTGCGAATCCATTTGTTGCCCACAAGAAAGCACCCTGGAAAAAACAAAGCTTATTCTTAATCAAGGGATACCCGTTGCTAATTTATCAAAATCAGCAAAAAGTGAACTTCTCATTCAGTTTATCCGTTTGTGTGCTGAATTGGAACATGAATTTGACAACCCCAATTCACTATGTAATTTGTTGAAGCATCTTGAAATGCTCTCTCCCGATAGCAAAGTGGGAACGTCTTGGGCCCAATGCTTATCAAGCCTTATAAATATTGCCACAGATCAAAAGGCGTACGACTGTGCTGCGAAACACTTAGGGGAGTATAAGAAATTAGCAAAATCAAATAATGGTTATCATCAGGTGATTGCTATTGCGTTGGAAACAAACCTAATAATTGCGCAACATAAGAAGTATGGTAACAAATCTTTACTAAAGATTTTACCTAGCATAGAAGAAGCGTTTCACCTGGCTAAAAATAAATTAAAGGATTACCGTGCTCAAGGCTGGACATTAGGTCTATGGGGTGAATGTCAGATATTATTAGATAACCAAATGGGACAAGTCAGTTTGCGAAAATCAATGGAATGTAGAAGGCAAAGCGGTGAAAAGTCAAAAGAATACAAAAATTGGTTGCGCAGAATATCCAAATATAATCTCCAACCAAATATAAGAGCACTCCTTGATGAAGAGATCAGCAGAACCAAAACATAAACACAAAGGGCGGAGAGTATTTCCTCTCTGTCCTTTGCGTTCTCAATGCCAACATTCAAACAAAATATTTTAATAACGAGTTGGCATACAGTTAACTTGTTTTGGCTTTTAGCAAAAATAATGGTAATCTGTCACATTATTCAGATACTCTCGGATGCCTCCGTGGAGCAGCAGATTCATATAGTCCATCGGAGCCTTATATACCAGCCAATCCAATTCGCTTGCTTCGTACATATTCTGGGCAAACTCATTTTCGACTCTGGTGCAGTCGATGGAGCTCATGCCGCCATCGGCATATTTGACTTCCACGCAGGCGGTGTCAGTGTTGAACTCACAAGAGATAATCTTATCCATAATAATCCTCCAAATAACGAAATAATCCGAACCCTTCTCCTGCTGAGATAACGTTCGGATTATTCTTCTTGGGCACGCGTGTTCTTACAGGATTTGGGGGAAAGTTCAACAATACCAACGGTTTTTGCAGTCGAATAACAGTGCTTATCCCACCTATACGGTACATATTACCGTTTTAACCATCCTTATCTAAACAATCCGGCCTTTCTATTCTTGCACATCCCTACTTCTTTAGACTACGCTGGCCTCGTTGATAAGGATCAACTGATCGTTTTCGGAATTCAGTTTTACTAATCTTTCAGTAAAACCACTCTTGGAGAACAAACCGTAGAGAACAGTGTATCCCTTGAATGCAGAGCTGATTTCCGTCGAGCTTTCAACCTTACGTCTTAAATCGAAATACACATCCGCATCAACAGGAGATTTGTGGTATTTGCACTCGCCGACAAACAGGAGCTTATGCGTCGCATCTACTGCCATAACATCAATCTCTGTATTACCGTCCAAATCGTTCAGCCAGTAGGCACCTATTTTAGAGGGAGTGAATGCAATAGCCCCGTTGGCACAAAGGCGTGCAAAGATGTTTTTGCACACATCCTCGTAGGTAAAGGCAACAAACTGTTCAATGAAGTCCTTGTTAAGCTCTTCAAGAACGATTTGAGTGTTATCCAGTTCAAGCTCACCCTTGTAAGGATATACATACCGAAACCAAAAGCGGAGGAAATTGTCCGAAATAAAGTATAGCCCTTTTCTGGATTTCTCCGCATTCTTCTCCGTGATCGGAACGCGTTTCTCCACATACCCAAGCTCGGTTAGTGTCTTCAGATAGGGTGTCAAAGCAGAGGTGTCTAAACCAAGTGCACCTGCGATTGCACCAAGCTTATGCTTTCCGTCTGCGATTACCTTGATAATGGAAAAGTAGTTAAGAGGAACCTGAACTTCGTCCATTAGAAGGAAATTGGGTTCTTCATAGAGAAATCCATTCTTTGAAAGCACGGTGCATTCAATTTGCGCATACAGAGAATCGATACCGGTAAAAAACTCCATATACTTGGGCACACCGCCGGTAACGGCATATTGTTCAACGGAATCTGTAAAGGAAAGTTTCTGATTATCCATTACTGTGCTAAAGGAAAGTGGAGCCAATCGAATCTGTGCGGTACGACGACCATACAAGGGACTTTCGTAGGACAATGCATGCTTTTTCATCATGCTGATCAGGGAGCCACAAAGAATCAGCATTACATTCTGATCCTTCAATATTTCATCCCATGCATTTTGGAGAATAGACGGAAATGCTGGATTAGTTTTAACAAGATAAGGGAACTCGTCAATAACCACAACTTTTTTCTCTCCGGGTTTATAATCTGCTACTGTTTGAAAAAGATCCAACCAGTCAGAAAAGGTTACCTTTTGAAGAATAGGGTTTTTCGTTGTTCTTGCAATTACACCTGCAAACCGCTTCATACTCTGTGTTTCTACCTCTTTTGTAGCAAGAAAATAAAATGCGGTTTTCTTCTTGATGAATTCCTTTATCAAGGTGGTTTTGCCAACACGCCGACGACCGTAAATTACAACGAAACCGCCATCTCGAGCATACTCTCTCTCCAGATCATTCATTTCTTGTTCTCTGCCTATGAATTTCATATTAAGCACCTCCGAATTATCATAATACAGATTATCATAATCTAAATTATATTATAGCAGAGGTTTTGAAGAAGTCAATCGTTTTTTAGGGTATAGTGCATTTGCGTGTTATGATTTCCTCGAGAACTGCATCTAAACAATATTCAGCAGTCTCAGAGAAGGAGTAAAATATGAAAAACACTTATACCTCAGAACAGAAACAGACCCTGATTAGGCAATATCTATCCAACCAAGTGCCAGTTAATAAGTTGCTTGCTTCTGCCGGTGTCCCACGGAGTACATTTTACGGTTGGCTGCGTGCATACCAGGAAACTCGGCAAGCAGAAAATCGGAAAACAATAGATCCCCGAAATTTTCGTGTTTTGGAGACCAAAGTAGAACGATTAGAGGGTATTGTTGAAATCCTGCAAAAGAGCCCCTGCTCGGTGCAATCCCCACTACAGGACAGGCTATCTTATGCGGAACAAATTTATAGCCAATACAGTATTCATATGATTTGTGAGGCACTATCCATCGATAGGGGTACATTTTACAATCATGTACTTCGCAACAAAAGGGATAACGCATGGTATGCAAAGCGGCGGGAGGAATTACGGCTCCGTATTCAGGAGGTATTCGATGAAAACAGGCAAGTATTTGGCGCACCTAAAATCACAGCGGTTCTCCGAAGAGAAGGGGTGCGAGTCAGCGAAAAAATGGTTAGTCAGCTAATGCACGAGATGGGGATACAAAGCATACGGCAGTCTGCAAAAGCAATGTATGACGAGGAGCACAAGAAGATCAAAAACCATCTGAATCAGAAGTTCGATACCAGCAAACCAAATGAGGTATGGGTCGGTGATGTTACATATTTCAAACTGGAAAACCACGCATATTACATCAGTGTGATCATCGACCTCTTCTCCAGAATGGTAATTGCCCACCGGATTGGAAAAACAAACAGCACACAGCTGGTAAAATCGACCTTTAAGCAAGCTTATGCATTGCGTCAGCCGCCAGAGGGCTTGATCTTTCATACAGACCGAGGCAGCAATTACTTAGCAAATGCCATGCAGAATTATTTGCAGTCAGTTAAGGTAACGCACTCTTTTTCAAGAGTTCACACACCTTATGATAATTCTGTCGTGGAATCATTCTTTGCATCTATGAAGAAGGAGGAATTATACAGAACAAAATACCGTTCGGAGGCAGAATTCCGAACGGCAGTAGATGAATATATCCTTTTCTATAACAATAAGCGGCCGCACGGAAATGCACAATATAAAACACCACTTGAAAAAGAAGAGGAATATCTGAGATCGAATAACGACGGTGCGAATGTATCAGACAATAGGGGTTCATAAATCGTAAATTTTGCGATTTGGTATTTCGGATTTTCCGTTTTGTGTTTTTGTGTCCGAATGAAGTTATTTATCTGCAAAGCGAAAAGTTGTTGCAGCAGTAAGTAAAAACAAGAAGACACTATTATCATCCGAACACCAGAGTTCGTAAGATAATAGTGTCTTCATTATGGTACACCGGAAGGGACTCGAACCCCCAACCCTCGGAACCGGAATCCGATGCTCTATCCATTGAGCCACCGGTGCGTTTTTGCCAAGCTATTATAACAACCTTTCTAGGTTTTGTAAAGAGGTCAGGGGAAATTTTTTCTTCCCTTTTCCGCCATAATTTCAGAAAATAGTTGTTTTGACGGCAAAACTGTGCTATACTCCTACTATATTCTTGAACAGGAGGAATCTGTTATGGCTCCCGTACAGCATTTCCGTTCCGCATTTCATGGCTTTAACCGTAAGGACGTTGTCCAGTATGTTGAATATTTGAACCATCAGCACAAATCTCAGATCGACCAGCTGAATAACCAGCTGCAGATCGCTCAAGAGCAGTCCGATTCTGCCCTGCAGGCTCAGCTTGCGGAAGCCCTGGCCCGTTGTGAGGCCTTGGAGCAGCAGCTGGCGGAGCAAACTCCCCAGTGTGAAAACGCAGAGCTGGAGACCTATCGCCGGGCTGAGGCCGCTGAGCGGCGTGCTATGGATCGTGCCAATCAGATCTACACCCAAGCCAGTGCCGTCCTTGCCGACGCCACCGTGCAGGCTGAGACCGCCGTTGCCCAAATGGGTGTGATGGCCGATCAGCTGTCCCGTCAGCTACAGGACACCAAGGAGAATTTCCAGCAGGCTATGGCCACCCTGAACGCCATTCGTCCCGAAGAATAATTTTAAGGGGAAAGCTTCGGCTTTCCCCTTTTTTATGAGGTATTATGAAGATTTATTATCCTGATTATTATCCCAGCTTCCAATGTCTGGCCGCCGCCTGCCCCGACAGCTGCTGCCACGAATGGGAGGTGGACATCGACGAGGAAACCGCCGCCCGTTACCGCTCCCTGCCGGGAGAGCTGGGCGATGCCCTACGGCAGGTGCTGAAGGACACCCCGGAGGGTACGTCTATGGCAATCGTTGACCGCCGCTGCCCCATGTGGCGGCAGGACGGACTTTGCCGGATCCAGGCGGAACTGGGCCACCAGGCCCTCTGCAAAACCTGCCGGGAATTCCCTCGGATCAGCCACGATTACGGCACATTCACCGAGTATGACCTGGAGCTTTCCTGCCCGGAGGCCGCCCGGCTGATCCTGAGCTGGGACGGCACTCTAGTGGAAACCACCCAACCCGGTGGCAGCGAGCCGGAATACGATGAATCGGATATGGCCTTTCTTTTGGAAAGCCGAAAAACAGCCCTCAACTACCTGAACGAAACCAATGACAGCCCCGCCCATATACTTGCCAAGCTCCTGACCTATGGTGAAGCCCTGCAGGAACAATGGGACGGAGGCAAAAACGCCAGCTTCCCAAAAGCCGTTTCCCTTTCCCGGACGCCTGCCTCCCCCACTCCCCTTTTTGCCTATTTCTCCGGTCTGGAGATCCTGACGGAAGAATGGAAAGCCCTTTTGCAATCCCCGCCTAAAGCTACCAGACTGCCCATAGAAACCAAGGCTCTGCTCCGCTACTTTATCTCCCGCCATTGGCTGCAAGCCATTTCGGACTTCGACCTTCTTGGCAGAACTTGCTTCTGCGTGGCCGCCTGTATTCTGATCGGCAGTCTGTGTGCTCCCATAGAGCGAGCCGCACAGCTGTTCTCCAAGGAGATCGAAAACAACATAGAAAACCTCTACGCATTTCTAGACGGCACATACACAGAACCCGCCCTGTCCGTGGACAGCTTGCGAAATTTCATATCGTAATTCACAACTTTTTCCCCAAAAAACGGGAATTTTTGGCAGATTTTAGTCTTGCCAACGCACCCGGATAGTGGTATTATCATACCGGCTATGGCTACCATAGCCGGTTATCACTTTTTCGTAAAGAAGGCTTTTATTATGCAAATCAGTTTGATCGTCCTGGCTTTGGCCATTATCGGCGGCCTGATGATGTCCCGCCTGACAAAGCTTCTGAAGCTCCCGGCAGTAACCGCTTACTTGCTTGCCGGCCTGTTGCTGGGTCCCTTTGCCATCGGTGCTTTGAAAGTACCGGGACTGGGCTTTAACTCCCTGGAGCAGGTGGAGTCTTTGAGCGTTCTAACCCAGATCGCATTGGGCTTTATCGCCTTTACCATCGGCAACGAATTCCGCCTGACCCAGCTGAAGACTTTTGGCTCAAAGGCCATCACCATCGGCATTCTGCAGGCGGTGATCACTACCTTGTTGGTGGACGTGGTTCTGATCGCTCTGCACTTTATGTTCCCTCAGTTCCTGTCCTTGTCCTCTGCCATCACTTTGGGTGCAATTGCCGCAGCAACCGCCCCGGCTGCCACGCTGATGGTCGTCCGGCAGTACAAGGCCGACGGCCCGCTGACCAAGCTGCTTTTGTTGGTTGTTGCTATTGACGATGCGGTGGGTCTGCTGCTTTTTGCTCTGTCTTTTGGCATCGCAAACGCCCTGTCCAGCGGAGCTATTGACCTGATTTCCGTGCTGGCAGAACCCATGCTGGAGGTGGTCCTGTCCCTGATTCTGGGCGGTGTCATGGGCGTTTTGCTGAACCTGGTGGAGAAGTTCTTCCACTCCCGCAGTAAGCGTATGGCCGTGTCCGTAGCCTTTGTGCTGCTGACCGTAGGCCTGTCCTCTTTGAAATTCCAGATCGGCCCGGTGCATATCGGCTTTTCCCTGCTGCTGGTGTGTATGATGACCGGCACCGTTTTCTGCAACATCTGTTCCACCTCTGAAGAGCTGATGGACCGTGTGGACCGCTGGACCGTTCCGTTTAATATTTTGTTTTTTGTGCTGTCCGGTGCAGAATTGGATCTGAATATCCTGACCAATCCCGCAACCCTGATCGTGGGCGTTATCTATATTATTGCCCGGTCCGCCGGTAAACTTCTGGGCTCGTCCAGCAGCTGTGCCCTGACCAAATGCACCAAAACCGTCCGGGACAACCTGGGCATCACCCTGCTTCCTCAGGCCGGTGTGGCCTTGGGCATGGCCATGACCGCCTCTGCCCTGCCCGGCGGCGATGTGGTCAGAAATGTGGTGCTGTTTGCGGTGCTTGTCTATGAGCTGGTAGGCCCTGCCATGACCAAGCGAGCCCTGATGAAAGCCGGCGAAATCAACCCGGAAGGCCGCACCAGTGCCCGTACCCACAACGCACCCAAAGGCCATCACCATTCCTTATAAGTGCCCTAAAACGCCCCCTCTCCCGAGGGGGTGTTTTCCATCTTCGATAGAGATCGTAGGGCGGGGGTTTACTCCCGCCGCAAAGGATTCGTCCTCCGTAGGGGCGATTCACGAATCGCCCGCCCTTGGCTGCCTCAAGATGACATGGCTTTCATCTCGTAGGAAGCGGATATATCCGCTCCGCATCGGAACGCATATATGCGTTCCCTACGAATTCTGTCGATAGCACACGTAGGGGGACGGCCCCTCACCGTCCCCTACATAGACAAGTTAAAAGCCCGGTGCTTATTCGCACCGGGCTTTCTTGCCTTAATCCCAGTTATCATCTGGAAGTTCTATACCATAGTCAGGAATAGCATTCCCTTCGTTTTTCGGGGTTGTTGTAGCGGTATTGTCAGTCGGAGTTATTGCTGGCTCTGTGGCTAATGTGCCATCATTTTCACCTGCCGGAATCGTTTCTGTAGAACCATCAGTCGATTTCTCCGGAGACTCCGTGTCTGGTGCAGAATCTTCGGTAGTAGATTTATCATCCGGCGTTGTGCTGCCGTTTGGCTTCGTGTTGTTTTGCGTTTTTTCTTCGGCAGCCATAATAGATGTCGTTCCGGTTGTTCCCACCGGATCAGTAGTCATATCACCGACTGCCCCATTGCCATTTCCCTCGGCTTTATTGGAATCTGTTTTTTTAGCACAACCAGCCAAAAGAAAAAACAGGACAAGTACATATACAACAACTCTAATTGTACCTTTATTACCAGTTATGGTCAGGGAGTTCAATACCTCCACCCCCTCCGCTGATGGTAATAATGTCCTCTATTTCAAAATAGATAACATCCATAACCGGAGGCTCATAAGATTTCATTTCACCCATAATTTCATCTCCTTAGTGTACATACGCATAGGCAGAATCACCGTACCTCATCATCGCTTTAACAAGCTCCGGCAATCCAGCAATCGTACTGTTCTGTTTTTCGTAGGCATAAGACTCAATGCTGTAACACACTGCATTACTTACAGGGGTGTCCCCATCGTAAATAGTCAGATACACACTTTGTCTCATTTGTCCTGCATCCAAACCGATAAAGTACACATGGTACACGCCATCTTCCTCAATAAACTTATCAGAGAAAATCGTCCATTTGCCTGTTCCGCTTTCAATGATTACCCTTAAATCTTTCACATTCTCCGCAGTGAACTTAAGGCGAATGGAGATAGATTCCTGCAAATTCAAGCCTGCACCCTTCCACTGAGCTGTGGGATTCTCTACTGTTTTGTAGTTAGTGTCAAGAACAGTATCCAAAGTAGGTTCTTCATTTGTTCCCCACAGTAACTGCGTTTCGGTCAGAGAAGCATTTACCAAAGAATCCGTTCTGTAGCCGGTATAGGTTTGGGATGCAGCACCATAATTTAGTAGGTCTACTAACAGTGTTCGCAGCTCAGCGTATTCATCGGCAGCATACAAGTCAAGCATGCTATAGCAATACTCGGCAACACTATATTCCCTTATGGCACTGGCACACTCCACACCGTTATAAGTAGCATACAGGGTTGCTTTTATCGTGTCGTTCATCTGGTTAGGTGCAATATTGCGGAAGGCGAATACATATCGATCTCCGGAAACGGAATAGGTGGAAACCTTTGTCTTCACACCGTTCAACTCAAACACCACATATGGATTCGTGTAGCCTACATCTTCAAATAACGTCTGGTCAACCTTATAATTGATAGAAAGGTTGTGCTGCAGGGACAGGGAGGCACCTTTGAAATCCAAGTTTTCAATTTCCATGCTGTCAAAGTCTGCCTCTATTTGTTCACCAGTATCTGTTGTGATATTATATTCTTCTTTCGCAATATAAAGTTCCGGCAAAACAACTGCGTTATAATTGCTTTCATTGGAAATTTCGATATCTTCATAGGTAACTGTTCGCAAAAGCTCTATTTCATCAAAGTTTTTTACCGCATAATCCATTGTGCCATCATCTGTCGCAACGATCCTTACTTCGTATTTTTGATCTGTTGGCAATACAAATATTTTCTCATCTACATCAACAAACGCGGTAATATGTGCTGCACAGCAGGTAACTTTGTTATCGATTATCGATAAAACGAGTTCATTTTCACTGTCATAAACATAAACATCAGTCGGACACTTTACTGTCATTAAATTTGAGGAGGAATAGATACCCTTATGACAGTCACCATTTATCCACTCGCCTTCCAGATAAACAACTGCTTGAATTGCCCCATCACAAGATGTTAAATTCTCGTACAGTTTAATTCCATCTGCAACTGCGAAAAATGGATTTTTTGTTATTGTAGTATCGATGATATAGCTGGTTGTGTATTCTCTCTTGAATGCGGAAAGGTACGCACTCATTGTTTTATAACAATAGCTTTCCAATGATTGCAAAAAGCCCCATGTGGTATCAAAATTTGCAGCTGCAGTGTACGTTTTTTCGGCGGTCAATGTGTTTGCTTGTGTTTTTGCTATTTCTATATATTCTTTTTCAAGCAATGCAGCTGCATTCATAAGTCTGTGTGTTTCTGTCAGATCCCCTAAACCAGAAAGATAATCAAGACACATGTAGGTCAGATTATAGGTCACTGACAATGCTGCTATATTCCAACCTGTTATTTTCTGAATTGCAGCATAGACAAAATCCTTAAGCAGCCCCTTTCCAAGCGATGAATATGCTACATTTCCTATGGAATCGAGCGTGCCATCTATGAGCATAATATCGAATACAGAGTCAAGTGCAGAATCGTAGTTATAAACTTCCCAATAAGGGGCTAATGCTTCCTGCAGAAGCTCCGAATTTTCACTGGACATCTGTGTTGCAATCCGTTGGACAGACTCCAACACATATTCATTCGTGTCATACAACGCCTGTGCAAGGAGGTATTTTTGATATACATCATAAAAGCTATAAACAACATCGACACCTGAGGTAATATAATCAGAGATTGTCCCAATATTCTGTATGCCTGTGAATACACTTTCAAATTGAGATTTCTCAGCATCTGAAAAAATCTCGTGCAGGAACGCATATAACTCGGGGCTGTAATCATCTAAGTCAAAAGTAGATTCAGTAAGGAATGTTCCCTCGATCCAATTTGCTTGCACCTTTCCGGTAAATTTATTCCAATCTCTCTCGAGACTTGCGTCCCATGCTTCAGAGGTTTTCAAAACAGATAAAACACTGTTAAACACGTCAGGAGCCCCGAGAGCTTTTTTAGCTTCTTTTACAAAGACTTCCACGCCCTTACTTTTTTCTTCGTTCACATAACTTCTAAAAAGGTCAGTCAAGATAATATCATAAGGATTATCCGTTTTGAACGTTCCATAAAAATCTAACGAAATAAACTTTCCTACTCTTCCAATGGTATCCCATGCGGCGTAGCGGGTAAAATTACTCGAGCCCTCCTCATACTTCCAAATAGAATTGTAAAAGCTTGCATTCGTTGTTAGGTTGTTGTATTTATTTGAATTGATAAAAGAAAGGTGTTCTTGTACATATTGATTTGCTTCTTCCTGTACTTTCTGAGTAGTAGTTAAAGGATATTTATAGCTATAGTGCTTAGTTGCGTCAAAAAGGTCATCGAATCCACCTAATCCAGCATAGGTTTTGCTTATGGCGTTAAATTGACTCGCGGTGCCCTCGTAATAAACATCCGTTAATCCCCAACAATAATTAAAGGCACAAAAACCCATCCATGTACAACTTACGGGAATATATACAGTTTTCATGGCAGTAGCGTACTGAAACGCTCTCTTATCTATTCCAGTTACACCCTGTGGAATAACTATATCCTCAAAATAGCGCATTTCACTAAAAGCATATTGTCCGATTTGGGTAATACCTTTTTCGATTACGATGTGCTTAATATACTTGTCATATGAAGACCACGGTTTTCCTAAATTCGGTTGATCCGGAATAGCGCCTGTACCATAAATAGTTAAAATACCTTTGCTGGTGTCGAGTTCCCAAAAAACAGTAGAACTTAGAGAACCTGAATATGCAGCTGCAGAAACACCGAAAGTCCCTATTGGTACATAAATAACCAACAAAACCAATACTAATACAAATGATAAGATTTTCTTCATATTTATAACTCCTATGCTTGCTTTCTCAAGAGATATCTTTTGATAATAGTCGTTTTATTAAGAAATAACCCGATACAACAGGGAATCAAGGGGTTTCGGCATTCCCAGAACTCAAAACCGCCAATGCGAGGACCAGATAGCTGTCTGACTTTTTCATATACAAACACTCCTCCGTGTAAAAGATAAGTATATTATATTATACTACCGCAAGTATATCTATTCACAATTTTCACAAATTTATACTTATGGAATTATGCAATTTTAGGAATACTTACGCTAGTATAGATATATCATTCCTCAAGTATACGGAAAGGAACTTATTATGGCATATTCGGATGCACAAAAGGAAGCCACTGCCCGTTACAATAAAAAGGCTTATGATCGGATCGATGTCATCGTTCCAAAGGGCAAACGTCAAGTCATTAAAGATTTCGCCGCCAGTCAGGGAAAAAGCCTAAACCGCTTCATCTGCGACGCCATTGACTTCCAAATGTATCAAAAAACCGAGTGAACCGCCCTATTGAGGCCTGCATCACTCGGTTTAATTATTCTTACCCCACAAGGGACGCCCCCCCACCCGCAAAACCCATAAATGCGTTCCCTACATATTCTATCGAACAACAACTGTCATTGCGAAGGGGGAGCGATGCGACCGCTGCCTGTGGCAGAGCAAGGGAGCAGTGCGAGTGGCCGCGGTCGATAAAATCTAGGAAAAGCGTAAGCCCGAAGATTTTATCGGGCACCGCAACAGGATTAAAACACCCGTGGCAATCCGTCTCCACGTAGGGGCGATTCACGAATCGCCCCTACGTGGCTTCCCCCTGGGGAAGCTGACTGACGAGGGGTTCTTGTCTCTCCTTTTAAAAGACGGGCCGCTCCGGATCTGTTGCCATTCCTCTCTTTAATATCCCAAAAAACCATAAAAAACTCTTGACAAATACCCCTGAGATTGCTATAATACGAAAGCTGTCTGCAATCGCGGACGCAATATGGGGGTATAGCTCAGCTGGGAGAGCGCTTGAATGGCATTCAAGAGGTCAGCGGTTCGATCCCGCTTATCTCCACCAAACGGTATCCGAGGGTACATTAAGTAAAAGTTCCGAAATCGTATGGTTTCGGAACTTTTACTTTATTTTTTATCCCGAAAATGTTCTATTTTCTCTACCTAAAAATTTATGTCTCGGCACACCACAAAAACCGCGGAACTTTGC
>JAFTKA010000005.1 GCA_017456105.1 Oscillospiraceae bacterium
GGAACGGTCTACCTTGGTGGGGTCCTTGCCGGAGAATGCACCGCCGCCGTGGGAGAAATAGCCGCCGTAAGTATCCACAATGATCTTCCGTCCGGTCAGACCCGTATCGCCGTCAGGACCACCAATGACGAAATTGCCGGTGGGGTTAATGTGGATATGAGGAACATTCGCAATATCAAAGCCATAAGCTTTCAGTACGGGAGCGATCACGCCCTCCCGGATATACTTACGAAGCTCCTCGATCTCGAAGTCGGCACTGTGCATAACGGACACCACCACGGTATCGATACCGATCACGTTGCCCTTTTCATCGAACTCTGCACTGACCTGAGTCTTGCCGTCAGGTCTCAAAAGATCGTTGGAGTGAACACACTGGGTCAGCCGATGAGCCAGGGCTCGGGACAGAGCCGCAGGAATGGGCATCAGCTCGGGAGTCTGAGTACAGGCACCGCCGAACATCATTCCCTGATCGCCGGCACCGCCCACTTCATCGTTGGTACCCAAGGCAATGTCTGCAGACTGGGTATGGACCTTGCAGAGGATCTCCACCGTATCGGCAGAAAATCCGGTCTCGGGATAAGTATAACCGATTTTACGGATCACTTCCCGGGCGATAGCGGCGTAATCCACCTGTGCCTTAGTGGTGATCTCGCCGCAGATCACGCAGAAATTGGTGGTAACCATGGTCTCACAGGCCACACGAGAGCCGGGATCCTGAGCTAAACAGGCGTCTAAGATCGCATCAGAAATGGAGTCTGCCACCTTATCGGGGTGTCCGCAGGTAACACATTCGGAAGTAAATAATCTCTTTTCCATTTTGTTTGCCCTTTCTTTTAACAGTTATCTAACAGTCATCAAAACAACCGGTGTGCTTGCAGTGGAAAAATGTCTTTTTATTTGCGGGGATTTTTGCTGCAGGACAAGCAACAAAAACGCAGAAATACTTTGTGTATTTCAAGTTTTTGTTGTGCTGTACTGTGGCAAAAGGGCCGCAAAGGAATGACAGATTTCCACAAAAGTACACCAAAAATAAAAAGCACACACCGAAGGACTCGATGTATGCTCTATCGAATCCTCATCTCTCGTTGCCGCCGGATTTGGCACCACGCAGGAGGAATCACAGAGTATTCCTTCACAGGTTGCCGGGTTTCATCGGGCCGTTCCCTCCACCACTCTTGATAAGGCTTGTATGCAGTTCGACCATATTCTATCGTATTTTTCGCAAAAGTCAAGTGTTTTTCCTTATTTTTTTGAATTTATTTGTTCATAATTCCTCTATAGACTTTTCCGGAAAATAATGGTATGATATGGCTACTTACTTTTGGAGATGAATGAAATTGAAAAACTTACGCAAACGCTTTAATCTGTTTTGTTACAGGCACAGCTCCTGGGGCATTCCCAATCTGATGCTGTATGTGGTATTGGGTTCTGCCATTATCAGTGTTCTGACTATGGTTACAAGAAACCCGATCCTGTTTAACTGGCTGTGCTTTGATAAGGCCAAGATCCTGCAGGGGCAGGTCTGGCGGCTTGTTTCCTATGTGCTGATCGACCGGGCCGACGACAGTATTATTAACCTATTGTTTCTTTACTTTTTCTATATGCTGGGACGGCACGTGGAAACGTCCATGGGTACACTGCGGTTTAACCTGTTCTACTTTACAGGTGTGATCCTGATGGACATCTTTGCTATGATCTTCTCCCCTGCCGACCCCATCAATTCTGCCATTTTCTCGGCTTATCTGTACTCCCAGATGGGATTCTATCTGCATTTAAGCCTGCTGTTGGTCTTTGCCGCCAGCAATCCCAATGCCCATTTCTTGATGTTCTTCATTATCCCCATCAAGTCCTGGATCATGTCGCTGATCTATTTGACTATGGTGCTGATCAACATTGTAACTTATCTGCAAGCCGGCTTCCCCTTCCCCACCTATCTGTTCCCGTTGGTGGGCATCGCCAATTTCCTTTTGTTCACAGGAAAGGACGTGGTAAATGTTCTGCCCCCTGCCTGGCGTCCCAGCGGTTACCGGCACGTGCGGGTGAACAAACCGCCCAAAAAAGCAGAACAGCCTCCAAAACAAGCACCCAAGCAGGTCGATTATACCCACCGCTGTACCGTCTGCGGACGGACCGACGTGAGCAATCCGGAGCTGGAATTCCGGTACTGCTCCCGCTGCAACGGCTATTACTGCTACTGCGAAGACCACATCAACAACCACACCCATGTAGAATAAAAAAGAGCGGTCGCTAGACCGCTCTTTTTATGTCCGTTCATACAAGCACATTTCGTAGAAAATGCCATCTTCCTCACCGGACTGCAAAACCTCCGTCATTTTCCAACCGGTGTCTTGATCCAAATTGGGAAAAAACGTGTCCGATTCTGGGCTTGCGTGAACCTTGGTAACGTAGGCCTTATCACACATGGGAAGCATTTGGCGGTAAATACTGCCGCCGCCGATCACCATGGCCCGCTCCGCGTTTTTGCAGAACTGTGATGCCTCTTCCGGGCTGTGGCAGATCACCACATCGGGAATTTCTACATTCTGCCGGGTCAGTACCACGTTGACTCTGTTGGGAAGGGGTCTTCCCCCGGGGAAATCCTGCAGGGTCTTTCTGCCTACGATCACAGTCGCACCCTTGGTGGTTTCCCGGAAAAATTTCCGGTCTGCCGACAAGGCCACCGGCTGTGTGCCGTCCTTGCCGATGCCCCAGTCGTCATATACCGCAACGATCAGCTCCATAATCATACTCCTTGAAATCCGCGTCATTCTGAGCGGAGTGAAACGGAGTCGAAGAATCTACGCATTCATTCGGTGCGAAGATCCTTCGATTCGCTAACGCTCACTCAGTATGACGCAAGCGTGGAATTAAATAGCCATAGGGATCTCGAAATCAAAGGGGTGGAACTGGTAGTCTTCCACCTTGAAGCTATCCTTGGTGAAATCGTAGAAATCGGTAATGCTCTTATCCAAAGTAACCTTGGGTGCGGGATAGCCTTCATTTTCCAGCATGGCCTTCACAGCAGGGATATGCCGGTCATAGATATGGCAGTCAGCGATCACGTGGACCAGCTCGCCTGCCTCCAGGCCGGACACCTGTGCCATCATCATCAGAAGCATGGCATACTGACATACGTTCCAGTTGTTGGCAGTGAGCATATCCTGACTTCTCTGATTCAGAATGCCGTTCAAAGTGTTGCCGGACACGTTAAAGGTCATGGAATACGCACAGGGATACAGATTCATCTCGTGGAGATCCTCAAAGGTATAGATATTGGTGAGGATCCGGCGGGAAGCGGGATTGTTCTTCAAATCAAAGAGAACTCTGTCCACCTGATCGAACATACCCTCTTTATACTGATGCTTCACACCCAGCTGATAGCCATAGGCCTTGCCGATAGTACCGTCCTGGCCTGCCCACTCGTCCCATACGTGGCTGCCCAGATCGCAGATGCGGTTGGACTTCTTCTGCCAGATCCACAGAAGCTCGTCCAAAGCAGACTTCCAGTAGGTACGCCGCAGGGTCATCAGAGGAAACTCCTCTTTCAGGTTATAGCGGTTCACCACACCGAACTTCTTCACAGTGTGGGCAGGCGTGCCGTCGGCCCAGCGGGGACGGACCTCCAAGTCCGTATCATAGAATCCGTTTTCCAAAATATCCAGACAGGTCTGGCGATAGAGTTCGTCGGCTCTACTCATAAAAGCGACCTCCAAAATTTATTTTTTATATTGTAGCACAGCTTTTCGTCAATTTCCAGCACAATTTGTTTATCTTCCATAAATTGGCGTTTTCTATTTTGTGAAACAGGTAGATTCTCCTCCCAAAACCTTGAAAAAGCCTTGGAAATATGCTATATTTTTCTTGCAGGCAGGTATCCTGTCTGACACCGGAATGATGGGAGGAAAACATTATGAATGTACTTTCTTTCAGGCCCGGTTTTTCGTTCCCGCAATTTAAGCTGTAACTCCCTGCCCCCGGAGCACAAAATAATTTCCGCGAACGCATAAGCCGGACCTGAGTCCAGAGGCTTATGCGTTTTTTGTATCCCTTAAAAGGAGAAATGCTATGAAACACAAAAAACTTTTAATCGCCATTATTGCCATTGTTTTGGTGGCAGCTGTTTTGCTGGTAATGTATTTTGATTACCGGTCAAAGCACAGTATGTCCCTCATGGGCGATGAAGAATTGATCCAGTACCTGACAGAATCAAAGGCAGAGCGTACATTAGAAATTCTCGACATTTCCAGCATTCGTGCAATTATCCGAGAACTAGAGAAAGATCAAACTTATTCCCCATCAGAACTCATTGAAGCGGAGCCAGACGTTCTCTTTGCTTTTTGTGATGAGCTGCGACCTGCATTCCGGGATTATTACGGAATCAACCCGCAGGTAGTACAGAGACATTTGATGAGCTGCGAAAAGCTTATGATTGCTCTGACTGCTATTCTTGCGGTTGCTGTCCTGCTGTTGCTTTATCTTGTCCTATTCAAAAGATCATCTATAAATCGAAAAAAGCTTTGGATCGTTATTGTTGCCATTGTTCTGGTTGCAGCAGTTTTGCTGACGATTTATTTTGGTTACCGGTCAAAGCACAGCCTGTCCCTTATGAGCGACGAGGAACTGCTGCAGTATTTTGAAGATAACGACATTCGGCTTGGGTGGAAACTTCACCCATCTCAGATTCGTGCACTAATCCAAGGATTCGAGCACGATCCGGATTGTCCTAACAACTACGGTGCTACAAATTTTTATTTCGTGTATGAGGAGCTTCGGGAGGTCGTTAAAGAGTATTATGGAATCACGCCGGTGAATTCGCCAGAGACACCACCCTCTGACGAAACCTCGGAGACCACGGAGACCACCGAGACCCTCACCGTGCCTAAGATCGCTGCGACCTCTTCGGAGGGCATGAAACCTGCCCATTTGTGGTATTGGGACGAGACTACGCAGCTCCGCTACGGCAATGTCCCGTTGGATGAGATGCTCTTTCTTGTGGATGCGGAAGCTGCCCTTGCAGGCCTTGCTAACGGAACCTATGACGTGGCCATTCTCCCCTGTGCCAGCAGCGAGGCACCCAGTTTCGGTGCCTATGGAATCCATTACTTGTTTGACGACGCCATCATTTTTGTCCACGGCAATCCCACATCCCCGGACGCCAGCTATGACCTGGCACAAGAGACCATTCGCTCCATTTATGAAGATGGCGGTGAATTCTACTGGGACACAGCAAAGCAGGAGCCGCTTGTTCCCGCCTTTCGGTTTGATTATATGTCGCAGGAGCTTTCCTACCTCTTTGATATAGAGTCCACCGCCGACGAAATCATATTCGGAGAGGAATACAGCAAGTATATATGGGAAGCCACCAGAGGCTCTGCACTCCACCCGCTGTATTACAGCTTTTTAAGTGGTGATGCCGGTATCAACGGAGTTGTTATCTCCGTTGACGGCGTGCTCCCTACGGAAACCACCGTCACTGACAGAACATATCCTTTGAGCGTAACCTTCTACGCAGTTTATCCCACAGGCAACCCAAATGCTGCCAGATTGGCAGCGGAGCTGCAGACCGTGGCACAGCAACAACCATAATGGCTTTATATCGAGCCTTAAAAAGCAACTGGGGCGGCCATTGGCCGCCCCCTTTTTTCAGCAATATGCGGGCGATTCGTGAATCGCCCCTACGTTTTCAAAACAAGCTGTTCTGTTCTGGGAGCAATTTGGCAAGATCCGAAAGCCCATCAATCGTGATTTTCTCTGCACCCATTCCGGCAAGCTCTTGTGTTATGGGGCTGCCGTCATCAAAACAGAACACCGGGCTGAAGCCGTGGCGTAAATTATCCTTCGTGCCGCTCCAAGTGCCGCCCTTTTTATTGCCGCACTGAGCAACTAAGGTCATGCTTCCCAGGCTATGGATCACCCGGTTGCGGCTTAACGCTCTTTGGGAACTAAAACCCAAATCAAAGCCCTCCTGAGAAAGGTAGAGCACATTTCTCGTAAGGGGTTGCTTCTGGAGCTGATCTGCCACCACGCTGATGACCTTACCGCCATGGGCTAAGGCAGCCTCCTGGGCTTCCCGGTCTGCTCCTCTTGCATTGCCGGAAATTAGGGTAATGCCCTGTAAAGCTGCCTGACGGCCGGCTTCCCGGGCAAAATTAAGATTTTCTTCTTGTAAATCCCGACTGCCCACCAAAGCAACCGCCGGCTCTTTGAGTATAGACACATCACCCTTGGCCCATAAGCAGCCGGGTGCGTCTATACGGAGTCTTGCCCGCAATGCCGCCGGATAATCACCTGATACCCGGCTGATGGGATAGCAGTCCATTTTTTGGCCCTTATTTAGATACCAATTCAGTTGTTCTGTTTGGGATAAAAGCGTAATGATCCGCTCTGCCGCAGGCCGGTCATACCCCAAAGCGATCAGATCCTCAGGTATCATATCCCGATCGGTCAGAGGCCGTTCCATTGCCGCGGCTCTTTGAGCCAGCGTACGGAACTGTGCCACCGTCAGGATCTTTCGCCCCGGGTCGCCCAAGGTAGACGTCAGCAGCAGAAATCCCCGTTCTTTTTCGTTCATTTGAATCTCTTCTTAATCACCGGTGCTTTGATCTCTTCTGCTACCAATTTACCCTCTTCGTCAAGACGCACAGGCTTAATGTCGTAATTGGAGAATTTTGCGATCTCGTCCAGCTTGGCCTTCTCCGGGAAATTGCCGATAATGGAGTAGGCCGCACCCTTTTTCTTGGCTCTTCCGGTTCTTCCGATCCGGTGGACGTAGTACTCATTTTCCTCAGGGATATCATAGTTTACCACGCACTCCACATCGTCCACGTCAATGCCCCGGGAGGCAACGTCGGTGGCGATCAAAATCTCCAGCTTTCCGTCCCGAAAACGCTGCATGGTCTTCTCCCGCTGGCTCTGACGAATATCACCGTGGATACAGTCGCAGTCCGCGCCGGCTCTTTGAAAATCGTCGGAAAGCCGCTGACACATATGCTTGGTATTACAGAAAATAATCACCCGCTCATAGCCCTGAGTGCGGATCAGCCGCAGGGTGGTCTCCGCTTTTTCCAAAGGTGTTACGGTGATGGCAAACTGGTCAATATCCGGCCGGTCCTCCCGCTTGGGTTCAACGGTGATCTCCACCTCGTCCCGCTGGTACATCCAGGAAACGGTCATGACCTCCTGAGAAATGGTGGCAGAGAACAGGCCCAAATTCTTTCTGTTCTTAACCTTTTCAATGATTTTCGTTACGTCCTTGAAAAAGCCCATATCCAGCATGCGGTCGGCTTCGTCCAGCACCACGGTCTGGATCTTGTCCAGGCGGATATTCTTGCGGTTATAGTGATCCATGAGCCTTCCGGGGGTGGCTACCACGATCTGGGGTTTCTTCTCCAGCTGCTTTGCCTGACCCACAATACCCGCACCGCCATAGAGTACCGCCACGCGAATGCCCTGATAATAGGTCAGCAGACTTCTCAGCTCATCACCGATCTGAATGGCCAGCTCCCGGGTGGGGGCTAAAATAAGGCCCTGTACGTCCGGACAAGCTGTGTCCACATGCTCGATCATGGGAATACCGAAGGCAAAGGTCTTGCCCGTACCGGTGGGTGCTTTGGCCAGCACGTCCTTCCACTGCATAAAATGCGGGATCGCCTGAGCCTGAATGGTTGTGGGATAGCCGTAGCCCTTCTTTTCCAAAGCTTTCAGCATTTCCTGAGATAAGCCCAGGTCAGCAAACGATGTTTCTTGCATAATATCTGTCCTTTTTTCCATAGTTAGATACATTGTAACATTATTTTAGATGTTATGCAATAGTGGACAAATTACAAATTATGTGCTATATTCTACATTGACATAGTTTGAAAAGTGGAGGCGTATGGCAAAAATGGGCAAACTGATCGTAATTGAAGGCACGGACGGGTCCGGAAAGTCCACCCAGTTCCGCAAGCTCTCTCAGCGTTTGGAATCCGAGGGCGTGGCTTTTCAGCATCTGGTATTCCCCCGGTATGATAAGGACAGCTCTGCCCTGATTCGTATGTATTTGGGCGGTGAATTCGGCACAAAACCCACCGATGTAAACGCTTACGCAGCCTCCGCATTTTACGCCGTTGATAGGTTTGCCTCTTATAAATCCGACTGGGGTCAGTGGTATGAAAATGGCGGTCTGGTGCTGTCCGACCGTTACACCACCTCCAATGCGGTCCATCAGGCCTCCAAAGAGCCCGGGGACAAGCAGTCAGAATATCTGAAATGGCTTTATGATTTTGAGTATGACAAGTTGGGACTCCCCTGCCCCGACCTTGTGATCTACCTGGACGTTCCCACTGAGTACACGGAGAAGCTTCTCCGCCACCGGGAGCAGGATACCAACACCAAGGCCGATATTCACGAGCAGGATATGCAGTATCTTGCCACCTGCCGCAGAACCGGCCGCACCGCTGCTGAATACTACGGTTGGCAGGTGATCCAATGTGTGAAAGACGGTCAGATGCGTTCCATTGAGGACATTCACGAAGAAATTTACGGCTACGTTTGCCATTGCCTGGAGGACTAATTATGGTTTATATGCTTTTGGGTACAGGCTTTGAAGAGACCGAGGCCGTCGCCCCTTTGGATCTGTTACGCCGCTCCGGTGTACAGGTGCTGACCGTGGGTGTGGACGGAAAGACCGTCAAGGGCGGCCACGGCATTGCCATCACAGCGGATATTACCCTTGACGAAATGGATCTGACCAACTTGGAAATGATCATTCTCCCCGGCGGACTGGGCGGTGTTGCCGCGGCACGGGCCAGCGAGCCTGCACTGAACGCTCTGCGTTTTGCCTGGGAAAACGATAAATTTGTTGCCGCCATCTGTGCAGGGCCTACCGTTTTGGCAGATCTTGGCATTACAAGCGGCAGAAAGGCCACCTGCTATCCCGGCTGTGAGGACGGCATGGCTGACGCCCAAATGATACCCGATGCCGCCTGCGTGCGGGACGGAAAGCTGATCACCGGCACCTCTGCCGGCTGTGCCGTTGCCTTTGGTCTGGAGCTTGTAAAGGCTCTGAAGGGTGATGCCGTGGCCGAAGACATTGCCCGGCAAATCGTGATTCGTTAACAGGAGGAACTGTACGATGGATAAGAATAATAAAGATTGGTTTGAGCCTTCTGAGTCTGAACTGGGTCCTGACGAGGAAGCTATTTACTCTGCCAGGCTGACCCACCCCGACGATCTGGAGCTGGAGAAGATCCTGGCAGAGGACTGGTCCGGAGAGGAAGACGGCACTCGCCGTTTCCAGGTGCCGGAGGAGGAAATCAAGGACGAGCCTCAGCAGGAAACCCCTGCCGAGGAAGAGTCTGATGAGATCCTTCCTGAGGTTCTGAAAAAGCTGCGACCCAAGTCCAAGAAGGGCTACGGTTTGTTTGGTCTTCCCCATATTGCCTCTACTCTGATATGGATCGCCATCATTGCCTTTGTGGGTGTTAGCCTTGGCCGTTTGCTTTGGGTTTGGTGTGCGGATATTATGGCCTTTGGCAAGCCCAACCAGGTGGTTACCATCACCATTACCGACGAGGATACCATCGGCACCATCTCCAATAAGCTTGCCGATGCGGAGCTGATCCGCTACCCCAATCTGTTTAAGACCTTTGCTACCCTGACCGATAAAGATGAGCGAATCGATCCGGGCACCTACACCCTGAACTCCCAGCTGGACTACAATGCCATGATCAACAAGATGTCTACCAGCAGCGTAGCCCGTGATGTGGTGGAGATCATGTTCCCCGAAGGCTACAACTGCCGTCAGATGTTTGAGCTTTTGGAAGAAAAGGGCGTTTGCTCTGTGAAAGATCTGGAGGACTATGCCGCTGACGGCGAGCTGAGCGAATACTGGTTCCTGGAAGGTGTGGCCCGTGGCGACAAGTACTGCCTGGAGGGCTACCTGTTCCCGGATACCTACAAATTCTACACCAATGATTCTCCCCGTCGTGTTCTTGAAAAGTTCCTGGACGGCTTTGACTACCGCTTCACCGATAAGATGAAGACCGACTTTGAGACCATGAAGACACGCTATGCCAAGATGATGGCCTCCCACGGCTACTCTCAGGACTATATCAACCAGCACGCTCTGACTATGAAGGATGTAGTCATCATCGCCTCTCTGATTGAAAAGGAGACCTCCGGCGGTGAGGAGAGCTTTGATATTTCCTCCGTCATCTATAACCGTCTGACCAATCAGTCGGAGAATCCCTACCTGAACATTGACGCGGCCCTTGTGTATGCTCTGGGCGGCAAGAAGGAGCTGACGGAAGAGGACAAGCAGTACGACAGCCCCTATAACACCTACAAGTATCCCGGTCTGATCCCAGGACCTATCTCCAACCCCGGCCGTGAGAGCCTGTACGCTGCTCTGGATCCCAACGATACCAAGTACCTGTACTACGCCCTCAATCCCGCTACCGGTAAGCACCACTTCACCAAGAGCTACCGTGAGCATCTGAACTTCCTGAACTCCTTAGGTTAAAACCATGAGAAAGATTGAATTACTCAGTCCTGCCGGTGATATGGAACGGCTGAAAATGGCCGTTCTGTACGGAGCAGATGCGGTGTATCTGGCCGGCACAGACTTCGGTATGCGTTCCTTTGCGGGCAATTTCACCCCGGAGGAACTGCCCAAAGCAGTAGCCTTTGCCCACGAACACGGTGTGAAGGTCCACGTTACTGTAAACACCATGCCCCGCAATGAGGAGATCGCCCAACTGCCTGCCTATTTGGAGCAGCTGCAGGCGGCAAATGTAGATGCCCTGATCGTAGCGGATATGGGTGCATTCACCCTGGCGGGCAAATATGCCCCCAAGTGTCAGCGGCATATCTCCACCCAGCAGTCTATCGCCAATTACGAATGTGCCAAAGCCTGGTATGACCTGGGTGCAAGCCGTGTTGTGCTGGCACGGGAGCTGAATCTTGAAGAGATCCGCACCATTCGGGAAAAGACACCCCCCGAGCTGGAGATCGAGACCTTCGGCCACGGTGCTATGTGCGTCAGCTACTCCGGACGCTGCCTTTTGAGCAATTATATGACCGGACGGGATTCCAACCGGGGAGCTTGTGCTCAGCCCTGCCGCTACCAGTATGCCCTTGTGGAAGAAAAGCGTCCCGGAGAGTATTTCCCGGTGTATGAAGACGAAAAAGGCACGTATATCCTCAATTCCCGGGATATGTGCATGATCGACCATTTGAAGGAATTACAGGGTGCAGGCGTTGACTGCATCAAGATCGAGGGCAGAGCCAAATCCGCCTACTATGCCGCCATTGTTACAGGTGCTTATCGCCACTGTATCGACGATGTGGCCGCAGGACGGGACATCGATCCCGTCTGGCGGGACGAGGTGGATCACGTTTCCCACCGGATCTACTCCACAGGCTTTTACTTCGGCCAGCCCGGCCAGTATACGGAAAACTCCCGCTATATCCGCCAGTGGCAGGTCTGTGCCATTGTGGAAAGCTGCGATGAAACCGGTCTTGCCCTCTGCTCTTTGCGGAACAAATTCTCTGCAGGCGACGAACTGGAAGCGGTGGGTCCGGATATGCGGCCCTTTGCTTTTACCGTACCCGAAATGAAGGATATAGAGGGCAATCCCCTCTTAGAGCCCAGAACTCCCGAATCCAAATTCTACCTGCAATTACCCAAGCAAGTCCCCGCCTTCACCATTTTGCGGCACGGCGTAGACTTATCTGCTAAATAAACGAAAGGCCGGTGCTACTGCACCGGCTTTTGTGATTTTATCACAGAAAACTCCTGAAAATCGGGTATACTGAAGGTAGAAACAACAACCTAAAGGAGGTTATCAATATGCGTTTACAAAACAAAGTAGCCATTATTACAGGCGGAAGCCGGGGAATCGGTCTTGCCACTGCAAAGGCCTTTCTTAAGGAAGGTGCCGATGTGGTCATCACCGCCAGCCGGAAAGAGACCGCTGAAAAAGCAATTTCTGAATTGCGTTCTGAATTCCCCAACAGCAAAGTGGAAGGCATTTGGCCCAACCTCAGCAATTTTGAAGAAGTCAAACAGGCTTTCACTAAGGTCAAGGAAACCTATGGTGCTTTGGACATACTGGTAAACAACGCCGGTGTCTCCGAAAGCACCCCCTTTGCCAAGTATACCGAAGAGACCTTCGACAAGGTCATGGAGCTGAATGTGAAGGGTGTATTCAACGCTGCCCACGCTGCCGCAGAGATTATGGAGAGCCAGCATTCCGGTGTGATCCTGAACACCTCCTCCATGGTCAGTATCTATGGCCAGCCGGCAGGTGTTGCCTACCCCACCTCCAAGTTTGCCGTAAACGGCTTGACCGTTTCCCTGGCCCGGGAGCTTGGGCCCAAGGGGATCCGTGTCAACGCAGTAGCTCCCGGCATCACCGAGACCGATATGATGAAGGCAGTCCCCAAAGAAGTGATCGAGCCCATGATCGCCCAGATCCCTCTACGCCGTATGGGTCAGCCTGAGGATATTGCAAATGCATTCGTATTTTTGGCATCTCAGGAAGCATCTTATATCACCGGTGTCATTCTCAGCGTAGACGGAATGGCCCGTAGTTAGGGTAGAACAACAAATCCGAACCCGCCTGAAAGCGGCGGATTTCGGCGCTTTTCGCCCTATTGATCCTCGCAAGGCACAAAGCCTTACTTCGTCCCAATAGAGCAAAAATCATCCAAAATCTTCTCGCTTTCAGGTTGAAGATTTTACAAAGAGAGGGTTTTTGTTCTATCGAGGCAAAAACGCAGCAAATACTGGGTATGTATTTGCGAGTATTTTAACGATGATAGAGCAACAAACCATCCTTTGTAAAACGAGTACGGATTTGTTGCTCTACCCTAGGAAAGGAGATATACTATGTCTGTTATTACCGTTACCAAAGAAAATTTCCAGCAGGAAGTACTGCAAAGCGAGCTGCCGGTTCTGGTGGACTTTTGGGCAACCTGGTGCAATCCCTGCAGAATGCTCTCACCCATCATCGACCAGATCGCAGAGGAACACCCCGAGATCAAGGTTGGCAAGATCAATGTAGATGAGCAGCCGGAGCTGGCCGCCCAGTTCCAGGTTATGAGTATCCCCACCCTGTTCATTTTCAAGGACGGGCAGGTGGTAAACTCCGCCGCCGGCGTCCGTCCCAAACAGCAGATTTTAAGTTTGATTCCCTAATGGAAAGAGGGCGTGCTGAGCACGCCCTCTTTTAGGAATCCGTTAATTCTTCCAATTTGTTTTCATCTAATATCTCAATGGCACCCCGGGTCAGTTTCACCATGCCCTCCGATTGAAAATACTTGAGCATTCGGGTTACGACCTCCCGGGCTGTGCCCAAATGGGAGGCGATCTTCTCGTGAGTGATCTGCAAATTACCGGTCTGCTCCAGCACCGCCTCATCGATCAGAAAACGGGCCAGCCGCTTATCGAAGCTTTTCCACATCACCTGCTCAATGAGCCACATCACATCTGTAAACCGGGAGGACAGGATCTGGTTGGTGTAATTGGCCACCACCGCAGACTCTTCCATTAAATTTTTGTAAAAATGGGGAGAAATCACCCAAAGCTCTGTATCTTTTTCCGCAGATATGGTAATATCAAACTGGATACTCTTGAGTACGCAGGAGGCCGACAGCAGGCAGATATCCTGCTCCAAAAGACGGTAGATGGTGATCTCCCGACCATCATCGGAGGTAATGTAGACCCGCAGCTGGCCGGATCTGATCACCAAAAGGCCGATGCAGTCCAGACCGCCGTTATGGAGGATCGTACCCTTGGGAACGCTCCGCAGGGTCGCGGATTGCTCCAGTGCCTGCTGCTGGGCAGGGGTCAGCTTATGAAAAATAGGAAAATATTCCGAAAGGTTCATTTTAACACCTCCTGACCCTTTGATTATATCGGCAAAACAAGACCCTGTCAATTTTCTTTTGTGATGATATCACAGAAACCGGCGGCTCGGTGCAGTATACTGAAAGAAAAAAGGAAAGGAATTTCTGTTATGAAGCATTTAAACAGTGAAACCTTTAACGAGGCTTTAAAAAGCAGTAAGCCGGTACTGATCGAGTTCAGTGCCCCATGGTGCACCTATTGCCGTCGGATTGAAACTGCCATGGCTGCCGTTGCCGCAGAGCAAGCGGACTATTTAGACGTGTATGCCGTCAACATCGATAACAACCCGGAGCTTGTGAATGCCTACTCTGTGGAACTGGTTCCCACACTGATGCTTTTTAAAAACGGTCAGGTGGTGGACAATGTCGTTGCCCCCGGCTCAAAAGCTGAGATCGAAGCATTCCTGTCCAATAAAGTAACACTTCACTCTGGTGGCACTCATATCTACGATATGGCCGTTATCGGCGGCGGTCCCGGCGGCTACACTGCCGCTCTGTATGCCGCCCGGGCAGGACTCGACACCGTTGTGATCGAAAAGCTCTCTGCCGGCGGTCAGATGGCAGAGACCCAAAATATCGAAAACTACCCCGGCTTTGCTGAGGGCGTGGACGGTTTGACCTTAGGCCTATCCATGCAGGCACAGGCCGAGCGATTCGGCGTGGTTACCAAGCTCTCCGAAGTGGAAAGCGTGAACCTGACCGAGCCCGTCAAAACCATTAAGACCAGCGAAGGTATGATCTCTGCCAGGACGGTGGTGATCGCCACCGGAGCAGGCCATAAGCATTTGGGTATTGAAAACGAGGAAGCGTTAATAGGCAGAGGTGTCGGCTACTGTGCTACCTGCGACGGTATGTTCTTCCGGGGCAAGACCGTCGCCGTAGTGGGTGGCGGCAATTCCGCAGCGGCAGATGCATTGTTCCTGTCCCGGATCGCCAAGAAGGTCTATGTGATCCACCGCAGAGACGCCTTGCGTGCCACCAAGGTCTACCATCAGCCCCTGATGGAGACGGAGAATGTGGAATTTCTTTGGAACAGCACCGTATCCAAGCTTTTATTTGAACAGAAGCTTACCGGCGTAAAACTGCAAAATACGCTCACCGGTGAGCAGTCCCAGCTGGAACTGGACGGTCTGTTCATCAGCATCGGCAGAACGCCCGCCACCGAACTGTTCAAGAATCAGGTAGAACTGGACGAGACCGGCTACATCATTGCCGACGAGACCACAAAAACCAATCTGCCCGGTGTGTTCGCCGTAGGTGATGTCCGGACCAAGCCCATGCGTCAGGTGGTAACCGCTGTTGCTGACGGTGCGGTGGCTACCCATTTTGCAGAAGAATATCTTTCTGCCCTGTAAAGGAGTAGCCCATGCCGTTTTTCATTTCTTTTCTGGAAGGCATCATAACCTTCCTCTCCCCCTGCCTGCTGCCTATGATCCCCATTTACCTGTCCTATTTTGCAGGCGGCGGACAGCGGAGCACCAAAAAGACCTTAATAAATTCTTTCGGCTTTATTCTCGGCTTTACGCTGTTGTTTGTGGCCATGGGAGCACTGGCAGGCTCCGTGGGCAGTTTTCTGTCCCGCTATCAAACTGTCGTAAACATCATCTCCGGACTGATCGTAATTTTCTTTGGTCTGAACTATATCGGGTTGTTTAAGCTGAACCTTTTTGGCGGCAGCAGCCGAACGGTCAGCCATAACGGTGGCTTTCTTTCCTCTGTGATTTTTGGCATTGTCTTTTCTCTGGGGTGGACGCCCTGTGTAGGTGCTTTTTTAGGCTCTGCACTGATGCTCGCCTCTCAGCAGGGGCAGGCTATTGTGGGAATTCTCCTGCTTTTATGCTACTCCCTGGGATTGGGTGTCCCGTTTTTACTCAGTGCCCTGCTGATCGACAAACTGAAATCCACTTTTGACTTTATCAAACGCAACTATTCCGTCATCACCAAGATCAGCGGCGGCTTTTTGATCCTTGTGGGCGTTTTGATGGCCACAGGAACGTTAGGGCTTATGCTTCGTTTCTTAAGTTAAGGAGAGCATTATGAACAGTAAATTAAAACTGATCCTGTTACTTTTGGTCTTTGCCCTTTTATTGGGCGGTGCCTATATCCTATACAAACACTACAGCTCTCAGACACCGCCTCCGACCCAAGACCCCGGAGCAACAGAAAGCCAAATCTCCGCACCGGATTTTACGGTATATGACAAGGACGGAAATGCCGTGCAGTTGTCTGATCACTTTGGAAAACCCATTGTCTTAAATTTCTGGGCCAGCTGGTGCGGCCCTTGTAAAAGCGAAATGCCTGCCTTCCAGGCTATGTACGAGACCTATGGCGATCAGGTGCAATTTTTTATGGTGAATATGACCGATGGCACCCGGGAAACTCAGCAGACCGCCACTAATTTTACCGATGCTCAAGGCTACACCTTCCCCATTTTCTTCGACACCACCTACGATGCCGCCATAACCTATCAGGCACACTCCCTTCCCACCACCTATTTGATCAGCAAGGACGGCAAGCTCCTGTCCCGCTGGATCGGTGCAATGAATGAGGATACCCTGAAAAGCGGAATTGATCTACTGCTGAACTAAGGAACACGGCTCGGTACGTCGAGCCGTGTTTTGCCTGCCTTGACAGGAAAAATCTGTAATGGTATACTATTTTTAGTTTTAATTTTGGAGAGATCTTATGTTATCTGTGATCATACCGGCCTACAATGAGGAGGCCATGCTCCGGAAGGCCGCCGAGACCATCGGTGATATGCTGACCTACGAAGGCATCGGCTACGAACTGATTTTCGTCAACGACGGCTCCCGGGACAATACCCAAAATATTTTAGAGCAGATCACCGCTGAAAATCCCCGTATCCACTATGTCCAGCTGTCCCGGAATTTTGGCAAGGAGGCCGCTATTTCTGCCGGTCTTGCCATGGCAAAGGGCGACTGTGCCGCCGTGATGGACTGCGATCTTCAGCACCCGCCCAAGGCCTTGCTGGAAATGTACCGTCTTTGGGAAGAGGGCTTTGAGGTGATCGAAGGTGTCAAGCGGACCCGCGGCAAGGAATCCATGGCCTATAAAGTAGGTGCCAAGTCCTTTTACCGCATTATGTCCCGGTCCACGGGCATCGATATGACCCGTGCTTCGGACTTTAAGCTTTTGGACCGCAAGGCCATTGACGCTGTCTTATCCTTGCCGGAATACCATATGTTCTTTAGGGCCCTGTCCCATTGGATAGGATTTAAGACCGCCAGCGTTTCCTTTGATGTTCAGGAGCGTGAGGCCGGACGGAGCAAATGGTCCGTCCGTAAGCTGACGAAGTACGCCGTCAATAACATTATGGCCTTCTCCTCCGTGCCGTTACAGATCGTAACCTGGATCGGTGTCATTGCCTTTATCGTGTCCCTTGTTATGGGCGTGCAGACCCTGATCCGCTACTTTATGGGCAACGCCGCCGAGGGCTTTACCACCGTCATTTTGCTGCTCTTGTTCTTAGGCAGTATTATCATGATCGGCCTGGGCATCATCGGTATGTATATCGCCAAGATCTATGACGAGGTCAAACGCAGACCCCGCTATATCATCACCAAAATGAAATGATCCTTCGCCGGGCGATCCTGCCCGGCGAAACTTACAAGGAGAAACGCCATGCTGAATGTGTATGAACTGCCCCATTTGGGCCTGCGTGTGTTTTCCGCTCCGTCCAAAAAAGATACCAGCGACCTGAGCTATCTGAGCCATAAGCACCCCTACTACGAAATGCACATTATGGAAAAAGGTTCTCTTGTGCTGGAAATCAATCAGACCCAATACCGGTTGCAGCAAGGTCAGTTCTGCCTGATCGCACCGGGTGCGGATCACGTTCCCAGAAGCGACCTTAACGGTACCGTTCGGTATTTTGTCAGCATTGAGCTTATGAAAACCTCCGCACCCTTGCGTGATTTTCTTAAAAAACATATGTCCGGAAAAACCGTATGCATTGGCTCTGCCCAGCCCCTTTTGGAATATGTTGCCAAGCTGCGTTCTGAGCAGGAGCAAAAGCGTTCTTTCCAAAAAGAAATCACCGAACTGCTTTTGTCCCAGCTGTTGGTGCAAACCGCCCGGACTCTGGAATCCTCCTCTGCAAGCCCGGAAACCGCCACTTTGGATCAATCCAGGAATATGCTGATCGACACCTTCCTCAATAATAATTTCCACCTGTCTGCTGGAGAAGCCCTCCTGGCACAGGAACTGGGAGTATCCTGCCGTCAGCTGGATCGGATCTTAAAGAAGCAGTACGGAAAGGGCTTCCGGGAAAAGGTACGGGAGGTCCGTATGGAGGCTGCCGCCAGCCTTCTGAAGTATTCGGACAAAAGCGTCCGGGAGATCGCAGAGAAAATCGGTTACAGCACCACCTCCAATTTCATCACCTTTTTCAAGGCCGCTTTTGGAGTAACTCCCTTGGAATATCGAAAGCAATTTTCTAAGAAACAATGATTTTCCGACATATTTTTGAAAAGTAGACCTGTAATCATGTTGTTTTTTCGCCCTCCTTTGTTATACTGTCCTCAGGGGAATCCCCCTACTTCAGTATAACAAAGGAGTTTTATTATGAATATTACCCAGCAGCGTTACTTAGAAGCCAAGGAACTGATTCCGTTCGGCGTGCAGCTTTTGAGTAAGAAGCCGGAATCCTTCTGCGAAGGCTACTGGCCCGCATACTACACCAAGGCCAAGGGCTGTGAGGTGTGGGATCTGGACAACAAGCACTACTATGATTTCTCCACCAACGGCATCAGTGCCTGTCTTCTGGGCTTTGCCTCCGACCCCGTCGTGGAAGCCGTAACCAAGCGAGTGATCAACGGCTCTATGTGTAGCCAAAACCCCGCAGAAGAGGTAGAACTGGCTGAGCGTCTGTGCCAGATCCACCCCTGGGCTTCCAAGGTCCGTTTTGCCCGTGGCGGCGGTGAGATCGCATCCGTAGCCGTCCGTATTGCCCGTGCCACCACCGGCAAGGACGTTGTGGCCATCTGCGGCTACCACGGCTGGACCGACTGGTATCTTGCTGCCAACCTGGGCGAAACTCCCGAGCAGAGAGACACCATCATCTCCGGTATGACCTGCAACGGTGTTCCCGAATCCCTCCGTGGCACAACTGTAGCCTTCTATTTTGACGACAAGGAAGGCTTCGACCGGATCGTCAGAGAGTATGGCGACCGTCTGGCAGCTGTTGTGCTGGAGACCGCCCGTTCCACCGACCCCGTTCCCGGTTTCCTGGAGCATGTCAGAGCCGAGACCAAGCGTATCGGTGCTCTGATGATCCTGGATGAGATCACCATCGGCTGGCGTAACTGCTTCAGCGGCTATCATATGCAGCTGGGTATCACTCCTGATATGGCCATCTTCGGCAAGGCCACCGGTAACGGCCACCCCATCTCCGCAGTGATCGGTACCGACGAAGCAATGGAGGGTGCAAACCGTGCCTTCATCAGCTCTACCATGTGGACCGAGAGCGTCGGTCCTACCGCCGCTCTGGCTACCCTGAAAGAGATGGAGCGTGTCAACGCCTGGAAGCAGGCCTGGGACTCCGGTTCTAAGGTCATCAAGATCTGGAAGGATGTCAGCAAGCGATACGGCATCGGCATCGAGATCGAGGGCTTTGACTCCCACCCCCACTTCACCTTCAAGGAGGGCCACGGAAAGCTCCGCCCTGTGTTTATCCGTCTGATGCTGGAAGAAGGCTTCCTGGGCAACACCGTGTTCTCCGCCACCGTGGCTCACAACGACGAGAACATTGCTCTGTATGCCATGGCTTTTGAGAAGGTTTTTGCAAAGCTTGCAGATATTCTCAAGAAAGGCGACCTGGAGAAATATATTCCCAAAAACATTCAGGCGGGCTTTGGCCGACTTGTAAAATAACCCCTTTGGTCCCGGGTAGCAATACCCGGGACCTTTTTTAGAAAAATTTTCAAAAAATGGTTGACAAACACAGCTAAAAAGCATATACTGTTAGCGGTTAGCGATGACTAACCGCTTTTGCAAACCTACAGTTAGCCTATGCTAATCGTCTTTTGGCAGGATCGGTGGGATTATGACATTATTAGATGCAGATTTAGGAACAGAATACATGATTCAGGCCATTAAGACCGACGATGAGGATCTGAACGCCTTCCTCTTCTCCCTTGGCTGCTACAGCGGTGAATTCATTACCGTTGTCTCCCGCCGCAAAGGCAGCTGTGTGGTCTCCATCAAGGACGGCAGATACAGCATCGACAATCAGCTGGCAGAAGCCATCAGAATTTAAATAAATGCTGATCTCGGTCAGCATTTTTAATAAACAGCAGTTAGCCACTGCTAACTGCAAATTGGAGGAATCTATATGCGAATTGCTTTGGCGGGCAATCCCAACTCCGGCAAGACCACCATGTACAATGCCCTGACGGGTGCCAACGAAAAGGTGGGTAACTGGGCCGGCGTTACTGTGGACAAAAAGGAACGCCCCATCAAGAAGATCTATGCCGGTGATCAGCATCTGATCGCTGTGGACCTTCCCGGTGCTTACTCCATGTCCCCTTTTACCAGCGAGGAGAGCATTACCAGCACCTACGTGAAGAATGAAAATCCCGACGTGATCATCAACATCGTGGACGCCACCAACCTAAGCCGCAGTCTGTTCTTTACTACTCAGCTTTTGGAACTGGGAATTCCGGTTGTTGTGGCTTTGAACAAGAGCGACGTGAACAAGAAAAAGGAAACTGTGATCGACAGCCAGGCCCTCTCCCAGAAGCTGGGCTGTGCCGTGGTGGAAACCGTTTCCACCTCCCATGAGGGTCTGAAGGCCGTGGTTGAAAAGGCAGTCTCCGTTGTCGGCAGCAACCAGACCGCCCCCTATCATCAGAATGGCGTGGATCTTTCTGATAAGTTGGCCGTGCAGAAAGCGGACCGGGAGCGATTCACCTTTGTAAACGGCATCGTAAATCAGGTGGAAAGCCGAAAGGTACTTACCAAAAACAGAAACTTCAGCGACGCCATTGACAATGTACTTACCAACAAATGGCTGGGTATCCCCATCTTTGCCGTGGTGATGTTCCTGGTGTTCCAAATCTCCCAGGTATGGGTTGGTCCATGGATCGCCGATGGCTTCACCTTGCCCGGCGGCAAATTCGTTCCCGGCCTTGTGCCTTTGCTGGAAAACTTCCAGGCTTGGGTAGGCGGACTTTTGGAAAACGCCAGTCCCCTGCTTTCCGCTTTGCTGGTAGACGGTGTCATTGGCGGCGTGATCGCCGTGGTTGGCTTCCTGCCTCTGGTGATGGTGATGTATTTCCTGATCGCGATTTTGGAGGATTGCGGCTATATGTCCCGTGTGGCCGTGGTGCTGGACCCCATCTTCAAAAGAGTCGGCCTTTCCGGCAGATCTGTGATCCCCTTCGTCATTACGGTCGGCTGTGCCGTACCCGGAATTATGGCCTCCCGCACCATTCGCGATGAGCGGGAACGCAGAGCCACCGCCATGCTGGCACCCTTTATGCCCTGCGGTGCCAAGATTCCTGTGATAGCCCTGTTCGCCGGTGCATTCTTTGACAATGCCGGCTGGGTCAGCACGGTCATGTACCTGACCGGTATCGTACTGATCTTCCTGGGAGCCCTGCTGGTAAGAAGTATTACCGGCCATAAAAAGAAATCCTTCTTCATTATGGAGCTGCCCGAGTATAAAGCCCCCTCCCTGTTGGGTGCTTTTAAGTCCATGTGCAGCCGCGGCTGGGCATACATCGTCAAGGCCGCTACCATCATCTTGCTGTGCAATACCGCTGTTCAGCTTATGCAGTCCTTCGATTGGAGCCTCCAGCTTGCCCAATCGGCGGAAACCTCCATTTTGGCAACCATCGCAAAACCCTTTGCATACATATTGTTCCCCATAGTGGGTGTCCTGTCCTGGCAACTTGCAGCTGCCGCCGTAACCGGCTTTATTGCCAAGGAAAATGTCGTTGGCACGCTGGCCGTCTGCTTCGTAGGTCTTAATAATCTCATCGACACAGAGGAGCTTGCGATGCTGGAGGGTGCAGGTGTTGAGGTTGCAGGCATTATGGCGATCACCAAAATTGCCGCCCTGGCCTATCTGATGTTCAACCTTTACTCTCCCCCCTGCTTTGCGGCCATCGGTGCTATGAATGCGGAAATGAAAAGTAAAAAATGGCTGTTTGCCGGCATTGGCCTGCAGCTGGGCGTAGGCTATACGGTTTCTTATCTTGTATATACCGTCGGCACGCTGATCACCGAACCGAATCTTTTGAATATCCCCGGCGCACTGGGTGGTCTTGCTGTTGTGATCCTTTTTGCAGCCATTGTTATGGCACTGTGTTTCCGCATGCAGGACGCCAAAACACCTGTTCTGAGTAAATAATTATGGAAAACTATATTATCGCGGCGATTTTGATCGCCATTATCGGCAGTATTATATTCTATCTGATCAGGGCGAAGAAAAAAGGGCAGACCTGCGTAGGCTGCCCCTATGCCAAGAATTGCTCCGGCAAATGTAATCAAAACACGGGCGGTCAATGACCGCCCGTGTTATTTTTATGCGGGGCGATTTGCAAACCGCCCATATCCGCCCGCACCACAACTAACCTTGTAGGGAACGGATATATCCGTTCCACTGGGGTGTAACCGGGGTGTTGCATATAAATGGGTTCGAATCCGTCAGGAACGAGGACCAAATAAAAGAGGGAGGCTACTGCCTCCCTCTTTTACTTGGTCCGAGTGACTGGATTCGAACCAGCGGCCTCTTGAACCCCATTCAAGCGCGATACCAAACTTCGCCACACCCGGATTTTGCCTGCGTTTTTCGATTGCTAAAGTATACTATCACACTCTGCCGAAAAATGCAAGCATTATTTTATCTTTTTGGGAATTTTTTATTCGCCCACGTCGGACTTGATGACTTTACCCACATTCCACAATGTTACAACCTGCTTTTCGGCCTCAGCCTTCTGCTGATCGTTACTGTACTCCACATACACCGTGTGAGCACTGCAGTCGCTGCACTCCACCTGCACGTTCCAGCCGCCCTCATGGACCACAAAGCCCGTTCCCCGGCAGATGGGGCATTCTTCCAACTCAAAATTGGGATTCACTTCCATAATAACACTCCTTACCTGAAGATATTGTTTTCCTTGTCGAACACTTCCAGACGGCTGCATTTGCTGAAACTGGGGCTCAGCTCCGGCAGATACTTTTCGATCGCCGCCACCAACTGTGCAGGATTTAATGTGGGATTCTGACAGCAGACAGTTGCCATCAGCACCAATTCCCCTGCCCCGGTCTTTTCTACCGTCAGATGTTGGATCATGGGGATAATATCCTGCTCCTGTATTCCGTTTTTGGTTTTCTTGCTGACCGTCAAAGACTCTCTTGTAAACAACGCCTTGATTGCCGTTTCCGCTCCGGCAGGTACACCGCCATCGTATTCCAGCGTAACCTTGCAGGAAAGGAAGGCCAGATCCCGGATCTTTTTGCCACCCTCATAGACCTCCAGGACCTCCACGCCGCTGACCAAAGCCTTGTTGAGTCTTTCTTTGATTTCCTCACAGGCAACCGTTTCACCGCTCAGGTCAAAGTCCAGCAGTTCACAGTGGCTCTCTACGCCCACAGACAGTGGCAGTGCGATGGAAACCGAGGGTCTGGGGTTGAAGCCCTGGGTATGGGTCAGGGGCAGGCCCGCCCGCTTAAAGGCTCGCTGGAACAGACGCATCAGATCCAAATGGGAGATAAAGATCGCATTTCCCGTTTTTTGAAACAGTAATCTAGCCATCGCACTTGCCCTCCGTCAGTAACCTGTCAGCACCGCAGCCGCTGCAGCCGTGCCGGCAGTCCGGGGTGATTTTCGCCTCATAGGCCCGCTTTCTCTCTCTGCGTAAAAAGGCCTTGGAAACGCCCACGTCCACGGTATCCCAGGGAAGAACTTCGTTTTCTTCGTAACCTCTGACGGTATAGAAATCCGGGTCAATGCCGCAGGCCTCAAAGGCCTCCAGCCACTTATCAATAGAGAAGTACTCGTCCCAGCCGTCCAACACCGCACCCCGCTTTGCCGCTTCCTCGATCACAGGTCCAAGACGGCGGTCGCCTCTTGCCATGACCGCCTCCAGCCGGCTTAAGTCCGGTCCGTGGTAATTATATTCTATGGACTTTGCGTAAAAATGACTCTTGAGTAGCTTACATCTGCGAAGATATTCTTCAGGGCTGATCTGCTTTTCCCACTGGAAAGGTGTATGGGGCTTTGGTACAAAATAGGCCGTCGCCACGTGGACTCGCAGTCCCCGCTTTTTATTGGTGGCGTGTTCTTTCCAGGTTTGGATCACCTTATAAACAAGCTCCGCAATACCCAGCACGTCCTCGTCGGTCTCCGTGGGCAGGCCCAGCATAAAGTAGAGCTTCACATTGCTCCAGCCGCCGGAGAATGCGATCTGACAGGTGGTGAGGATCTCCTCCTCTGTCAGATTTTTATTGATCACGTCCCGAAGCCGCTGAGTACCGGCCTCCGGAGCAAAGGTCAGACCGCTTTTACGAAGCGTCTGCAGCTTTTGCATCAGCTCCCGGGAGAAATTATCCGCCCGCAAGGAGGGCACGGACAAATTGATCCTGTGATCGGCACAGTATGGGATCATCTGATCTGTCAGTTCTTTCAGCTCCCGGTAATCGGAGGTGGAAAGGCTGGACAGGGTGATTTCATTATGGCCGGAATCTTCCATCGTCTCCACGCCCTGCCGATAGAGGGTCTCGGCACTTTTTCTTCTGACCGGGCGGCAGGAAAAGCCTGCCTGACAGAACCGGCAGCCCCGGATACAGCCCCGGAACAGCTCCAAATTGGCTCTGTCGTGGACGATCTCCGTGGAGGGTACGATCATTTTTGTAGGATAATAGGCATTGTCCAGGTCGTTAATAATGCGTTTTTGCACTGTTTTCGGAGCATTGTTTTGGGGTATGATCTCCTTGATCGTGCCGTCATCACAGTAAGTATGCTCATAAAAAGACGGAACATATACCCCCGGGATCTTGGCAACTTCCCGCAAAAAGTCTTCCTTTTCCCAATTTTCCGTCTTGGCTTTGTCGTACAAGGATACTACCTCTACGGTGATCTCCTCACCCTCGCCAAGACAGAAAAAGTCCACAAATTCCGCCAAAGGCTCCGGATTGAAGGCACACACACCCCCGGCAAAAACCATATTCTTAAGGCCCTTGCGATCCTTGGCGTGCAGCGGAACACCGGAAAGATCCAGCATATTGACAATGTTTGTATAGCACATCTCATAGCCGATGGTGAAGGCGATCATATCAAAATCCTTCACTGATCTTTGACTCTCCAACGCCCACAACGGAAGAGAATGCTTCCGCATCGCCTGCTCCATATCGCCCCAGGGGGCAAAGACTCGCTGACACCAAACGCCGTCCATCTCATTCATCACGCCATAGAGGATCCGCATACCCACATTGGACATACCGATCTCATAGGTGTCCGGGAAACAAAAAGCCACCTGCACACGGGTGGTGGCAGGGTCTTTTTGGATCTCATTATATTCGCCTCCCGTGTACCGTGCAGGCTTTTGCACGGTGGGGAGAATTCTCTGCAGTAATTGGGTCATATCCGTACCTCTTTTTCAAGATGGTACTATTGTACCCTTTATGCGTCCCGTTTGCAAGGTATTTTTCTGCTCTTATACAGAAGAACGAGGGGGATCATCAACGGGATCAGCCCCAGACTCAGCCGCAAGCTACCGTACAGGCCTACCCCAAACAGCAGCACAAGGGTGGCGTTTTCCGGCAGCTTGCAAAGCCAGGGGTGGCCGGGTGCGTATTTTTCCTGCAGGGCTCTGCAAAACCGGCCGCCGTCCAAAGGAAACACCGGCAATAAATTAAAAACCGCCTGCAAAAAACCGCAGACCGCCAGCTCCGGAAACCATTTTCTACACAAAATCAGGCACAAGCTTCCCAATGGTCCTGCGATTGCACAAAGGCACTCCCGAAGACCGCCAATATCCGTTTCTATGACCGCTCCGGAAAGACCCACTTCCATATGCAAAATCTCTGCTTTGCAAGCTCTTAAGGCCAAGTAGTGGCAAGCTTCATGAATGGCAACTGCCGCTACCCAGGCAGCGACCCATTTTATGGGCAATAGCAGAAGGCTCAATGCCAAGAACAAGAAAAAACCGGGCTTTATACTAATTGGCACTTTATTGGGCATTATCTACGATCTCCTGACAAAAAGCAGTAATTGCCTGCCCCAGGGACTCCCCTGCCCGAATATCCTCTGTAAGGGTGGCCAGGGCCGCCTGGGTTTTATCAGGATCACCCGGCAAAAGCCACTTCCAGCCACCTGCCAATAATCCGATCGCCAAAGCTCCAGCAATGACCCACCGAACAGGAAACTTCTTTGCCTGTTTTATGGGAAATTTATAGGCCGTTTCCTGACTGTATGCAATTTTGTATCCCATTGTGATCCCCCCCAGTGCAGTTTACGGCAGGCAGGATCGAGAAATGCCCAAAATCTCCCTTAGGACTTGACAAGGCATAAAATATTCAATATAATTAGCTGGCCAACGGGGTGTGGCGAAGTTTGGTATCGCGCTTGGTTCGGGTCCAAGAGGCCTCGGGTTCAAATCCCGACACTCCGACCAAAAAATAAGAGGGTGCTTTCGCACCCTCTTATTTTTTCGTCTCCGTGTCGGGATTTGAAAGGCCGGCACCAGTCCGCAGACTGGTCATGGTAATCCGCTCCCTACATTCATAATTGCATTTCCAATATCAGCTTCAGGGCTGTTTCTATAGCACTTTTTCGCACGGCTTCCCGATCTCCGGTAAAATGGTATTCCCGGCTAAGGCTTTGTTTTGCATCAGCATAGCCGATAAAGACCGTTCCAACGGAATTGCCAAAGTCGTCTCCGTCCGGGCCGGCTAGACCGGTTACTGACACCGCAATATCCGCAAGAAGAGCCTTTCTTGCTCCCTTTGCCATAGCCTCCGCCACCGGTGCGGATACTGCACCCTTGGTTTCCAAAAGGTCAGCAGGAACGTCCAAAAGGTTTTCTTTCACCTCATTGGTGTAGCTGATAATACCGCCCTTAAACACGGCGGAGCTGCCGGGCACAGCGGTCAGTGCCGCCCCGATACCGCCGCCGGTACAGCTTTCAGCGGTTGCCAGGGTCTTGCCCTGCAAAGCCTTAATCACATTACAGGAAAGGTTCATCATTATACTTCACCGTGATCTTTTCAACAGATTCCAGAGCCTCCTGGATCAGAGCCTCCCGATCCAGATGCTTTTCCGCGTGGAGCAGCTGACCGATGGTGGGCTTTGTTTTGGGGTGCTTGGGAGTAAAGACTGTACAGCAGTCCTCATAAGGTAGGATAGAGGTTTCCAGCGTGCCGATTTTCCGTGCGATGGATACGATCTCCTCTTTGTCCATACCGATCAGAGGCATAAAGATCGGCAGATCGACCACAGCACCGGTTACTTGCATAGCCTGCATGGTCTGGCTTGCCACCTGACCTAAGTTTTCACCGGTAACCAATGCACCGCAACCGTCGTCCTTGGCGATCCGCTGGGAGATCTCCATCATAAACCGCCGCATAATGAGGGTGAAAAATTCCTCAGGGCAGTTATCCCGAATTTCCTCCTGAATCTTGGTAAAGCCCACAATATTCACGGTCATTCTGCCGCAGTAACGGGTAACCAAACGAGCCAGCTCCATAACCTTGTCCTTAGCCAATTGGGAGGTATAGGGATAGGAGAAGAAGTGAACGCACTCCACCTCCACGCCCCGCTTGGCAATCATATAGGCCGCCACAGGAGAGTCGATACCGCCGGAGAGCAGACACATGGCTCTGCCGCCTACACCGGTGGGAAGGCCACCTGCTCCGTCCACCGCAGGGCCGTGGACATAGGCCGCCTTATCCCGGACCTCCACAAACACCGTATAGGCCGGATTGTGAACGTCAACCTTGCAATCCGGGTGTGCCTCTGCCAGCCGTCCGCCGATCTCCTGCGAGATAGCGATAGAGGTCAGGGGGAAGGCCTTATCGGACCGCTTGGACTCTACCTTAAAAGACGCGGCACTGTCCAGATCGTCGCCCAAATATTCCTCAATAGCATTGAAAATGCTGTCCAAATTCTTTTCACAGGCACGGCTGCGGCACAGGCTCACAAGTCCGAAAATGCTGGAGCAGGCCTCCCAGGCACCGTCCACATCTGCCATATCGTCCAAGGGTTCCACATAGACCGTGGACTGCATAATATACACATCAAAATTGCCGTAGGGCTTCATACGACGGCGAATATTCTGCCGCAATTTGTCCTCAAACTGCCGCTTATTGCCGCCTTTTAAGACGATTTCGCCCAGTTTCAGCAAGAAAATTTCTCTCATAGTTCCTCCTATAATTCAACGGTTCTGTATTGGATCGCCTCTGCAATATGATCGGCAGTGATATTTTCGCTGCCCGCAAGATCGGCGATCGTCCTCGCCACCCGCACGATCCGGTCATAGCTTCTGGCAGTCAGGCAGAACGCATCAAAAGCCTGCTGCATCAAAGCGGTACTTTCCTCATCTAATTTACAGTAATGCCGCAGCTCTGCAGGGCCCATACGGGCGTTGCACATACCGCCGGACTCGCCAAACCGCAGATTCTGACGGCGACGGGCGGCATTGACCCGCTCCTTGACAGCGGAAGACGGCTCTGTCTCCTTCCGCTCACGCAGGTCTTCAAAATTCACCGCAGGCACTTCGATGACAATATCGATTCTATCCAAAAGCGGACCGGAGATCCGGCTGCGGTAATTGTTCACAGAAAGCTCCGAGCAGGTACATTTTCCCGAGGGGTCTCCGTACCAGCCGCATTTACAAGGATTCATGGCACAGACCATCATAAACTCCGCAGGGTACGACACCGACCCGGACACCCGGGCGATGGTAACCCTGGCATCCTCCAGGGGCTGACGGAGCATATCCAAAGTATCCTTCCGGAATTCCGGCAGCTCGTCCAAAAACAGCACACCCTTATGTGCCATAGAGATCTCACCGGGCCTGGGGTTCGTGCCACCACCAATGAGGCCCGCATTGGACACCGTATGGTGGGGACTGCGGAAGGGTCTTTGGGAAACCAAAGGCGACTTGGCAGAAACCATGCCCATAACGGAATAAACCTGTGTTACCTCCAACGCTTCCTCCCAGGTCATATCCGGCAGGATCGACGGCAAACGCTTACTAAGCATGCTTTTGCCCGAGCCGGGAGGGCCGATCAGCAAAATATTGTGGCTGCCGGCAGCCGCCACTTCCATGGCACGCTTCACATTTTCCTGACCCATCACGTCCTTGAAATCCAAAAGCTCCGTTTCCGTTTTCTCCGGCACCCAAATGGGTTCTTCATTCAAAGTCGTTTCGCCGTTCAAGGCAGAGAGCAGCTCCGCTACCGTATGCACCGGAATCACCGCAGGGCCTCTGGCCAGAGTGGCCTCCGGGGCGTTTTCTGCCGGCACGATCAGCTTTTCCATACCCGCCCGCTTGGCGGCGATCGCCATGGGCAGCACACCGGATATGGGCCGGATCTGTCCGTCCAAGCTCAGCTCACCCAAAAAGGCCGAGGTGGACTTGGGTCTGCGGACCGCACCGGTTGCCGCCAGAATACTTAAAAGAATCGGCAGGTCATAGTGCGTACCTGCTTTCTTTAAGCTGGCCGGGGCAAGATTCACCGTGATCCTACTGGAGGGGAACTTCATACCGCTGGTCTTGGCAGCGGCACGGACACGCTCCCGTGCCTCCTTCACCGCGGCATCGGGCAGTCCTACAATGTCAAATCCGGGCAGGCCGTTGGAAACGTAGCATTCCACAACAATGTGGTTTCCCTCAATGCCGTTAATGCCCAAGGTATGTACACTGCAAATCATGCGATCCCCTCTTTTCCTCTGTTTTGGGTTATTATAAACCATTTTGCGACCCTTGACAACCCGGTGGCAAAAATATACGTGTTTTTTTATGTGAATTTATGCACATTTTTCCTCGAAAGAAAGCACATAACGGCTTTACAAATCGGTTTTAAAGTGCTATTATAATGAAGACTAACTTTGATTACTTTAGGAGGTAATTCATTTTGGCTAGAAAGTTCAAAACTATGGACGGCAATACCGCTGCCGCCCACGTTAGCTACGCCTTTACAGAAGTAGCTGGCATCTACCCCATTACGCCCTCCAGCCCCATGGCCGACTATGTCGATCAGTGGTCTGCTGCAGGCCGTAAGAACATCTTCGGCGATACCGTTAAGGTCGTTGAGATGCAGTCCGAGGCCGGTGCTGCCGGTACTGTTCACGGCTCTTTGGCCGCCGGTGCCCTGACCACCACTTACACCGCTTCTCAGGGTCTGCTGCTGATGATCCCCAATATGTACAAGATCGCCGGCGAGCTGCTGCCCAGCGTATTCCATGTTTCCGCCCGTACCGTTTCTGCTCAGGCTCTGAACATCTTCGGTGATCACTCCGACGTTTACGCCTGCCGTCAGACCGGTTTCGCAATGCTGGCTGAATCCAATGTTCAGGAAGTTATGGACCTGGCTGCTGTTGCCCACCTGGCTTCTATCGAGGGCCGCGTTCCCTTCATTAACTTCTTTGATGGCTTCCGTACCTCCCACGAGATCAAGAAGATCGCTATCTGGGACTACGAGGACCTGAAGGAAATGACCAATATGGAGGCTGTGGCTGAGTTCCGCAAGCACTCTTTGAACCCCGAGCGTCCCGCTATGCGTGGTTCTCACGAAAATGACGACATCTTCTTCCAGCACCGCGAGTCCTGCAACAAGTACTACGATGCTCTGCCCGCTGTGGTCGAGAAGTACATGGACAAGGTCAATGCCAAGCTGGGCACCGACTACAAGCTGTTCAACTACTACGGTGCAAAGGATGCTGACCGCGTCATCGTATGTATGGGTTCTTTCAGCGACGTTGCTGAGGAAGTCATCGACTACCTGAACGCTCACGGTGAGAAGGTTGGCCTCATTAAGGTCCGTCTGTTCCGTCCCTGGAGCTCCGCTCATCTGCTGGCTGCTATCCCCGCAACCACCAAGAAGATCGCTGTTCTGGACCGTACCAAGGAGCCCGGCTCTCAGGGCGAGCCTCTGTACCAGGATGTGGTCATGACTCTGGCCAAGGCCGGCAAGAACGACATCACCGTCATCGGCGGCCGTTACGGCCTGGGTTCAAAGGATACACCTCCCTCAAGCATCTTCGCTATCTTCAACGAGCTTAATAAGGATGCTCCCAAGGCTCAGTTCACTCTCGGTATCGTTGACGACGTTACAAACC
>JAFTKA010000006.1 GCA_017456105.1 Oscillospiraceae bacterium
CCGGCGAGTTCGGCCGAATCATGGCTTGGGCTGACAAGTACCGCACGCTGAAGGTCCGTACCAACGCTGACTCCCCCCGAGATGCCAAGAAGGCTCGCGAGCTGGGTGCTGAGGGTATCGGTCTGTGCCGTACCGAGCATATGTTCTTCGAGGAAGGCCGTATCGATTCCTTCCGTGAGATGATCTGCTCCGACACCGTTGAAGAGCGTGAGGCTGCTCTGGCTAAGATCCTGCCCATGCAGCAGGCTGACTTCGAGGGTCTGTACGAGGTTATGGAAGGCAACCCCGTTTGCATCCGCTTCCTGGATCCCCCTCTGCACGAGTTTGTACCCACCACTGAGGAAGACATCGCCGCTCTGGCCGCAACTCAGGGCAAGACCGTTCAGCAGATCAAGGACATCATTGCTTCCCTGCACGAGTTCAACCCCATGATGGGCCACCGTGGCTGCCGTCTGTCCGTAACCTACCCCGAGATCGCTGCTATGCAGACCAAGGCTGTGATCCGTGCTGCTATCACCACCAAGAAGAATCACCCCGACTGGACCATGGTTCCCGAGATCATGATTCCCCTGGTTGGCGACGTGAAGGAGCTGAAGTACGTTAAGGACGTGGTTGTGAAGACCGCTGACGCTGAGATCGCCGCTGCTGGCGTGAAACTTCAGTACGAGGTCGGCACCATGATCGAGATCCCCAGAGCATGCTTGACTGCTGACGAGATCGCTAAGGAAGCTGAGTTCTTCTGCTTCGGCACCAACGACCTGACTCAGATGACCTTCGGCTTCTCCCGTGATGACGCCGGCAAGTTCCTGAACGCTTACTACGACACCAAGATCTACGAGAATGATCCCTTCGCCAAGCTGGATCAGACCGGTGTTGGTCAGCTGATGGAGATGGCTATCTCCAAGGCTAAGGCAACCGGCAACAAGCTGCACTACGGTATCTGCGGCGAGCACGGCGGCGACCCTGTCTCCGTTGAGTTCTGCCACAAGATCGGCCTGGACTACGTGTCCTGCAGCCCCTTCCGTGTTCCCATCGCCCGCCTTGCCGCCGCCCAGGCCGCTATCAAGGGCTAATTGCTATAATAAAAATCCCGCCGAAAAATCGGCGGGATTTTTTAGTGTAATTGGACAGAGCTTGTAGGGAATGCATTTATGCATTCCGTATTGCGGAACGGATAAATCCGTTCCCTACATAGAGAACTGTTTGAATTTGTAGGGCGGGAGCAAGCCCCCGCCCTACAATACAGATTATTTCTTAGGATATGGTGCCTTTTGGTCAGTTAGTCCAAGAAGATAATCGACGCTGACACGGTGGAACTGAGCCAAAGCAACTAAAACCTGCGGCGGGATCATACGTTCCCCACTTTCATAATAAGCGTAGGCTCTTTGCGGAACATTGATCTGTTTTCCAAGTTCTGCCTGCGTGAGGTCGGCATCTTCTCTTAAATTACGGATTCTATCATATTTTTTAGCCATTGTCATCACCAACGACACTATACCTTAGAACGTTTTGTTCTATTGACATTTTGAACATTTTGTTCTAAAATATTTACAACCCAGAAAATAATAGTGTTGAAGGGGTGGGCTTTATGGACGAATTTGGCTGTGATTACGAGAGTAGGACTGTCGGTGAAAGTATTACCAAATATAACATACCCAATGACTGGTGTGCCGAATTCGATGCTTATGGTGATGTCTATCCCATTATTTGCATGCAAGTAGATCAAATCCGTAAAACCGCTGCTTTAATGGATTTAAGGCTCAGAATTGCGGAAGATGGTGAATACGCAGGATGTATGGTAGACACAGACCGAAAGGCCATCGCTTTCAAAATCAATTATATAAGCGACTTGGTAAAGGCAATGGGAACAGAATAAAAAACCGTCTTCCGAGAGGAAGACGGTTTTTATAAATTGCCCCTCGGGCAAGAAATTGTGCAATCAGAGGACCAGAGAGGGTGCGGTATAGACTCTTGCGGCCAGCTCCTGATTGAGCATATACAGGCTCTTGGGGTCGGAGCCGAACAGCTCCATTTTCGTGATCATATCATTGGCATTGGTTTCTTCCTCGCCCTGCTCTTTCACGAACCAGTCAAGAAACTGCATGGTGCGGAAATCTTTCACATCGTATGCGGCGGCATAGATATCGTGGATCAGCGAGGTAACGTACTGCTCGTGTTCCAGTCCCGCCTTCAGCACGTCCATGTGGCAGGAAAACACCTTGTCGGGCTTTGCGATTGCTTCCAGCGTAACCTTTTGGTTTTCGTTCTGCAGGTACTGATAGAACAGCATCGCGTGGTCCCGCTCCTCCTGAGCCTGGATCTTATACCAGTTTGCAAAGCCGTCCAGGCCCGCGTCCTCAAAATAGTTGGAAAAATCCAGATAAAGATATGCAGAATAAAATTCCTTGTTGATCTGCTGATTTAATAGCTCGTGTACTTTCGCGTTCATTATTTCGCCTCCATATCAAGATTGCCGATCTCTTTCCGGCAAGTTTATGATAGCATCGGCAAGCTAAAAATTCAAGAATTCTGTGATGAATTTACTTAAATTTAATATTCCCGGTGGCGTATTGCACCCTGCGTAAAAGCGTGCTATTATAATATCAGGAGGTGCTGCCATGACACTGGAAGAATATCGAATCAAGCACAGCATGCTCATAGAGAAGTATCAGCGGATCGAATTTGATCTGGAAGGCCTCTATGCGGCACTTTCCTATGATTCGTTTTCCGAAGCCCTTCAGGAGATCGAAAAGGACTCCATCGGTGGAGTGGTCCGGGAGATCAAAAGGATCGAGGATCAGCAAAGAATCGTGGTCTTCACGGAAAAGGAATATGAGGAACTGGACGAAATCCGGGAGCGAAGAAACTTCTGGAGCCACAAATGCTATGTAGAGCCCTGGGATAAAACAGGTACTCCCAGAAACGCCAAGGAGCTTTCTGCGGATCTGCAGAAAGCGGATATGGTCTCAGAATGGCTGTATCAAATCACACGAACATATATGCATAAAAGACTGGATCGCACATAAAGGAGATTAAAATGGACAGTTCGGTAAAGCAGTGTATTGAGATCAGAAAAGACTTTTTTGAAAAATACTATTCCGTGCCGGAAGCCGTGCAACCGGACGTAGCGGCCTTTGTTGCCCGAATGACAGAGCTTGGAGAGCAGGCAAGCGATGCACAGGATTTTGAGGCAAAATTTGCCGCAAACGGACTGCAGGAGCAGCTGAATGCCTTGCTGATCCGCTGCACGCCCAAGCCTTATAAAATGACGGCGGAAGAAAAGGCCTCTGCCAAAGAAACCGCAAAAGAAATCTTTAAGGAAGATCGCTCCCGCATTTTGAAAGAGGAAGTCGAGGACGCGGTAGATTTTGCGTCGGTGATGGCTGAGGAGGAGCTGATCGTGCTAAAACGCAGGGCGATGATTGAAGCGGGTGTTTATGATGACTATACCCGTGCGACCAATGTGGTGGAGTTTGCCAAGGACGCTGGCAGCTTGTTCAAGGGCCTGTTCAAAAAGAAAAAGAAATAAGGATACCGTCGCTGGAGACCAGCGACGGTATCCTTATTTTTCAGCGTAAAGAATGACATATTTTTCCTTAATATAGCGGAAGAAGCCGACGCTGCCGCCGATCAGACCGAAACCCCAGCGGTTCTTTACACAGGAAACATACCGCAGCTGAGGATTCTTTTCCTCCCACTTGCGGCGGAATTTCTCCAGCTTCGTACCCACAAAGACCCGATGCTTCATTTCCTCAGCGATCTGATATTTTTCAGACTGCTGGGAGGGGACATAGTCCAGCTTGATCTGACGGACATCAAGGCCCACCCGGGAGGTGTTCACCTGCATATCCTTAATAAGGAGCTTGTCCTGCCGGGCAAGCCAGGCATTTGCCTGAGCGACGGAGTCAAATGTGCAGCTGTAGTGCATGATACCCACCATTTCACCGGCCTTTTCTTCCAGCTTGGAGGCGATGGCGTCAACAAGCTTTCCTTCGGGAATACCGGGGACGAAAATCGTAACGCCGTACTTGGTTTCGGTGTTTTTTAAGGTATCCCGCAATTCGTCATAGGCAGTGCGGACATCGCCGCAGGCTCTCTTGGCGGTCAGGTATTTTTTGACGGCGGCAAAAAGCAGCTTCTTATCGTTGGGGTCAATAATTTGCAGATCCAGCTTAACGGGCTTTTTGGTTTCCATTTCCATCTCTCCTTGTTTTGTTTGGTTTGTAAGTCCATTATAGCAAACCGGCAGGAACATTCAAGAGAACACGAAAAAATAATATTGTTCCTATTTTGAGCAAATATTATGATATAGAATTGAAAATTGTTCCTAAAAGAAGAACAAAAAAGAGCCCCGCAGGGCTCTTTTTTGTATGGGATCAGTTTTTTACAAAGATATAGGTGGTGCCTTCTGCATACAGGGTTGCTTTGCCGTCCTTGACGGAGAATTCGTAGGTAAGTGCGTTATTACCGGCTCTCCACATCTGGCTTTCGGAGAACTCCATATCCGCACGCTGGCCCAACAGGCACAGGAGGGCAGTGTTATCGCTGTAAAGCTCCAAATAGGTATCGCCCATCATTTCCAGAGAGTTTTCCAGCAGCTCACCGGAGGCCTCGGTGCCGTCGTCCCATTGAATGGACTGGATTTCATACCGGCCGGTGGCATACTGCTTTACGGAGGAGTCGTCCGCAGGGGCATCTCCGCTGCCGCAGGCACAAAGGCACAGAAGGCTTCCCAGCACCAACAAAAAGCACAGAATAGTTCTAAAAGACTTTTTCATAATAAATTCCTCTCCTGTCTAAATTGCGGAAAATTTCCATACCCAGTATACCACACCACCGCAGAGAAAAGCAAGCCTGCCACATTTTTTGCAAAGCGGTTGACATAGCGGAAACCCCTTTGGTAAAATAGGGTTATCTTATTTCAGAAAGCCGTGGAGAAAACGCTTTGAAAACGAAAGAACGAGTTATTTATTATAAAGATGAACAAAATGATGATTTTTCCGGGCTGAAGATCAAGGTCAAGCCCCTGGGGGAAAAGTTCCGGTATATCCGCACCGGCCGGCTTTTCAAGACCTTTGAATTCCTGTTCTACTATAGCATTATGATCCCGGTGGTGTATATGCTGCAAAAGGTGTACTCCCATCAGAAATTTGCCAATCGGAAGGTACTGAAGCAGGGAAAGAAGGACGGCTGCTTTTTGGTCAGCAACCACACCCAGGTCCAGAGCGATTCCTACATAGGGCCTTTGGCGGTGTTCCCGAAAAAATGCTTTATTATCAGCAACCCCGATGTACTTTCTTTGCGGGGTATGCGATTGGGCATGCAGGCCTACGGCGTGATCCCCCTGGGCAGCAATTTGGAGGAGAAGAAAGCGTTTTTAGATTGTGTGGAGACAAGACTCCGGGAAAGAAAATCGGTGATCGTGTATCCGGAGGCCCATGTCTGGCCCTACTATACCGGAGTCCGGCCCTTTGATTATCAGGCATTCTGGTATCTGTCCCGGCAGAAAAAACCCATGTTCGTACTGACCAATTGCTATCAAAAGCGAAGATTGGGCAAACGCCCGAAGATCGTAACCTATGCCGACGGACCGTTCTATCCCCGCAGCGACTTAGGTGAGATCGAAGCGGCAAAGGAGCTGCGGGATATTGCCTATGAAACCATGTGCAGAAGGACCCGGGAACACTCCACCTGTGAGTATATCAAGTACGTGAAAACACCTGTGTAATTGACAAAAAAGAGGAAAAAGTGTTATAATCCTACTATCCAAATGAGAAAGGACGTGTTTAACATGGCTTTTTGCAAATATTGTGGAGCATCTCTTGATAACGACAGCCTGTTTTGTGCATCTTGCGGTGCAAAGGTAACCCAGACAGCACCTGTTCCCCAGGTCCAGGGCCGGGGTCTTGCGATCGCTTCGCTGATATTGAGCATTATCGGCCTGGCGGCAGGCTTTGGTATGCTGATGGTGTCCATCAATATGTCCGCAAGGCCGTCAATGTTAATGGCATCGATCCTCTATTATCCGATCCCGCTGCTGGCGGTGCTTTTTGCAACGAATGCCAGAAAAAAGGGATACGTTTACGGCATTAGCAAAAGCGGTCTGATCATGGGAATCGCCGGTCTGGCGGAACTTTCATTGGCAATTTTGATCCTGACCGCGGGACTGTTGGCCAGATAAAATATTCACAGAAAAAGGAGAACATTATGAAAAAAAGTGCAGCATTTATGATTGCCGGTATTTGTGCAATTCTGTTGGCCTTTGCCATGGATGTCATCATCTGCTTTGTGATGGATTTTGCCAATATGACGGCCATGGGTGATTTTCAGAAATACGCCTACCTGGCAGGCGACATTCTGTTTGCCGCCGCAGGTATCCTGATGATCGGCTACAGCAGAAAGCTTAAAAAGCAGGAAGAAGAGAAATAAAAAAGAGGCCCTTGGGCCTCTTTTTTATTTAGATCTTGAAAGCCTTTTCCGTGGGAAGGGCGAAGATAATGCCGTTGGCAGGGGAACTCAGACCAAAGTGGCTGTTGACCTCCTCCATGATCTGCTTGCTGACCTTGGCAGGAGCCAGAATGCAGAGCATTTCCCGCTCGCCGTCCACCTTGGCGTCCACGAACTCGGCAAACTGCTCGAAGTCCGCCAGACGGCCTTTGAGTACCGTGCCGCCGGTGGCACCGGCTTTTCTTGCCACCTGCATCACATCTTCGCTATATCCTTCATTGACCGATATGACGATCAGATTTTTATGGTGTTCGTTCTGCATATTTACCTGCTCCCTTTCCTTGTTCTGACTGACGTTAAAGTTCAGGATCTCACTGAGAATCCTTCCGGCTGCGGCCACGTCGAGAATGATCATCAGGCCACCGTATTTGGAATGGCTCTGAAAGGACTCACCGAAATTGGCGACCATATCCCGGATATCACTTTCCGCACCCAGGCTGATGATCACGTCCTTGCTGTTTGTACCCAAACCGAAAAGGTCCATCATCTCCGTGGGGGCAGTACCAAAACCGATGGTGTGGAAATTGATCCGGATATTCAATTCGTGCAGGGCCTTGATGAGCTTCTTGCCTTTGCCGGGTTCCACGATGGATAAAAGGGCTAATATTTTTTTACGCATTGTTGTGGCCCTCCCCGTCAAAAATTACGATGTCGTCTTTGATCATACTCAGCTCTGTGTGGAGCTTGCGGACTTTGTAAGCGTGTTTTCGTCTTTCATACAGGCCCAAAACCTGAATAGTGATCAGCGGGGCCATGGCGATCAATGCCACGATGCCGAAGGCATCGGTCATCACATTTCCCCCCAGAGCCTGACAAGCACCCATAGCAAAGGGCAGCATAAAGGTGGAGGTCATAGGACCGCTGGCGACACCGCCGGAGTCAAAGGCGATGCCGGTGTAGATGGCCGGTACGAAGAAGCTGATGACAATGGAGATCACATAGCCGCAGATCAAAAACGGCAGAATGGGAACACCGGTCAGAACTCTCAGCATGGCGATGCCAACGGAGACGGAAACGCCGATGGAAAGCGCCAGGGCAACGGATTTTTGGGTGATCGCACCGTTGGTAACCTCGTTGACCTGCCGCTTCAAAGAGTGGACAGCAGGCTCGGCGGCAACCACAAAGTAGCCCATCAGCATACCAATGGGGATCAGCAGGGTCTTCAGAGAGCCACCGGCAAGCTCCCCGCCGATCAGTCTGCCGGCGGGCATAAAGCCCACATTGGCACCGGTCAAAAACAGCACAAGACCGATGTAAGTGTAAACAAAGCCCACGGTCATTCTGAAGAAATTGTGGATATGGTATCTTCTGGTGATCAGCTGGAAGAGAACAAAAATGAAAACAATGGGCACAAAGGCCAGAGCCACCTCTTCTGCGTACTTGGGAAGAGCCAGGGCAAACTGCCGGAAGGCCTCCGTGGAGGTCAGGATCTCCGGCACGACCTGGACTGCCGGGCCGGAGGCGTCGGGCTTGTAGAAGATGCTCAAAAGCAGTACCGACAGGATCGGGCCGATGCTGCAAAGGGCAACCAGACCAAAGCTGTGTTCACCTGCCTGCTTGCCCTTTTTGTTGGCGGCAAGACCGGCACCCAGAGCCATAATAAAGGGTACGGTAATGGGGCCCGTGGTAACGCCGCCGGAATCAAAGGCGGTGGGGATAAACTCCCGGGGAGCAAAGAAGGCAAGCATAATGATCAGGCCGTAGAAGATCAGAAGCAGCGTCCGCAGGGGAATACCCTTCCGGTTTCGGATCAGGGTGATGCTGAGAAACAAGCCTACACCCAGGCCTACGCAGCCGATCAAAAGGGAATTTTCAATGGCAGGAACCTGCTCTGCCAACACCTGCAGATCCGGCTCGGAAATGGTGATCAGAACGCCCAATACAAAGCAGATCAGCAGGGGCAGGAGAAACCGGCTCTTTTTATTCAGGGATTTGCCCATGCCGTCGCCCAGGGGCTCCATGGAGATGCCCGAGCCCACGGTGAAAAAGCTCATACCCAAAATCAGCAAGATCGTTCCGAATAAAAACAGCACCAGCACACCGGCGTCCAGGTCAACAAAGCTGACCGACAGGATCAAAACGATCAAGGCGATGGGCAGCACCGACTTCAGGGATTCTTTCACAGAAGCGAGAATATGTGCCATGAATACACCTCAAAATTTCACAAATTAACGATCGTTAATTAGTATACCATAGGAGCGGTACCATTTCAAATAGATAAATTGTAAAATAAACGCCCTGCGGCTGTGCCGCAGGGCTTATGCTTTACAGATCCAGCAGATTGGGGTCGACAGGCACTAATACGAAGGTGTTGGAGATGAAGCCGGGCTTCATATATACCTTCATATACACGTCCTTGTTCTCCGGAGAGAGGGTGATCTCCACATCGTGGCATCTTCTGTTCATACCAACAGCAACGTGGAGGTTGTATGTACCGTAGGGCAGGGGCATACGGATCAGCTCCCGGTTGGCAATATAGCCGTAGGGATCATTGTTCAGGTAAATGCCGAAGCCGCCGGCGATACCAAAGGGAGAACCCTGACGGTACAGGTAGATATTGCCGCCCTCGGACAGATCAATGGGGGACTTGCACTTAACGCAATTGACATTATCGTCCCGGTAGTTTTCTACCTCACCGCATTTGGGACATTTAATTCTGACTTTCGCTGCCATTTTCATTTCTCCTTTACAGACAAATTATATTAGGGTCTGTACATACAGTATATCATGGGCGGGCCTGAGTGTCAAACAAAAAGCCCTCCCGGGGGGGAGGGCTTTTTTCTTAATCGGATTACTTGTTGCCGGCAGTAACGGTAGCCAGTACGTCGCCGTCTACTTCGCAAACCACAACTTCAAAGTACTCGATCTCGGGCAGATCCTTCTGCATGGTCTCCAGAGCGGACTCGAACACGGAGTCCATAGCGTCGTAGGTCTCCTGCAGCAGATCCTTGGTGGCAGCGTCAACCTCGTCCAGCTCGTTGATGTTGATGGTCATCACGAAGCCCATACCCTCGACCTTGATGTCGGAGGTGCAGGTCATACCGGAGGAAGTAGCGAAGCTGCTCTCCATAGAGGAAACCAGATCAGCCTTATTTGCCTCGATGTACGCAGCAATCTTGGAGTTGTCGACCTTGGGAGCGTCAGCAGAGCCGCCGCCGCAAGCGACCAGGGACAGGGAAAGAACCAGTGCCAAAACAAGTGCGATAATTTTTTTCATAACAGAACCTCTCCTTTATTTATGATATTGGCCACCTGATTATACACCCGCCGGCAGGAAAAAGCAAGGGGAAAAAACCGCTGCCGGATTGCAGATTTTTCTTGTGAAATTTGTCGAATTGTGTTACAATTAAAAAAATGTTCATAATTTCCCGAAGGAGGTGTGTTGGAAATGGCTATAAAAAAGGAGACCAAAAGCAAGCTGAAGATCGCCATCGGACTGATCGTGTTCCTGGCACTTCTGATGGTGTTCGTGTTCTCCGGCGATAATTTTGATCTGCTGAAAAGCGTTTTCAACGACGACCTCTCCAATGAGGAATTGCGGGATAAACTAAGCGAATTCGGCTGGAAGGGATACATCACCGTAGTGGCACTGGCCCTTTTGCAGGTGATCTGTGCGGTGCTGCCTGCTGAGCCGGTGCAGGTGCTGGGTGGTCTGACCTTCGGCTTCCCCATCGGCCTTCTGTGCTGCGGAATCGGCGTATTGATAGGAAACACCGTCATCTACCTGCTGCAAAAAACCTTTGGCGATAAGCTTCGGGGCTTCTTTATCAAAAAACTGCATCTGGATCTGGAGAAGATCGCAGAGTCTAACAAATGTATTCTAATCATTTTTATTCTCTATTTCCTGCCGGCGATCCCCTACGGTATGATCTGCTTTTTTGCCGCCAGCACCGGAATGAGTTACCGGCGGTATATCACCGTAACCATGCTGGGCTCTCTGCCGTCAATTTGCATCGGCGTGGGTCTTGGTTATATGGCCATCGCCTCCAGCTGGATCGTGTCGGTTTGTGTGTTCGGTGTGCTTTTGATCCTGCTGGCAGTGATGATGCTGAAAAAGGACAGATTGTTCTCCAAGCTGAATAACTATGCCGACAAGCATAAAAAGTCCACCCGGCACGAGGTCCGCAAGCCCAATGGCTTTTTGCTGGGGATCCTGCGGGTGGTGTGCAAGGCATACTTCCGGCTGCGGGGCGTGAAGATCCAGGCGGTCAACAAGGTAGGAAGGTTGCAAAAGCCGGCCATTGTGCTGTGTAATCACGGCTCGTTTATCGACTTCCTCTATGCCGACAAGCTGCTGAAAAAGGAACAGGCCAATTACATTATCGCAAGACTGTATTTTTACCATAAATACCTGCGATGGCTTCTCAAGCAGGTGGGCGGCTTCCCCAAGAGTATGTTCGCTCTGGATATGGAAAGCACCAAAAACTGCCTGAAGGTTCTCAAAGAAGGCGGCTGCCTGACCATGATGCCGGAGGCCCGGCTCTCCACGGCCGGCCGGTTTGAGGACGTTCAGGAGAGCACCTATTCCTTCCTGAAAAAATCCGGTGTTTCCGTTTACACCATCAAGTTCAGCGGCGACTATTTTGCCAATCCCAAGTGGGGCAAGGGCTTCCGTCGGGGATCACGGGTAGAGGCGGAGCTGGATATTCTCTACACTGCAGAACAGGTGAAGAGCCTTTCTGTGGAACAGCTCAAGGCCGGTGTGGAGCAGCGGCTGTATTATGACGAATTTGAATGGCTTGAGACCCGACCCAAGCAACGCTACCGCAACCGGCGTATGGCTGAGGGACTGGAAAATATCCTGACCACCTGTCCCGTCTGCGGAAAGAAATACACCCTTACCACCAAAAAGAACAAGGTGTTCTGTGAAGACTGCGGCTACCTGACGTCCGTGGATAACCGCTATGGCTTCACCGGCGGTTTCCGATTCCAAAATCTTGCCCAGTGGTATGACTGGCAAAAGGAGCTTTTGGCAAAGGAGATCTCCGAAAATGAGGAATTTGTCCTCACATCTTCAGTGGAATTGCGGCTTCCCAGCGACGGCAACGGTCTGACCCGCAGTGCAGGACAGGGTGTATGCCGGCTCAGCCGTCAGGGACTTTTCTATAGCGGCACCAGGGACGGCGAAACCGTGGAACGGCTGTTCCCCATGGAGCATATCTACAGATTGCTGTTCGGTGCCGGTGAAAATTTTGAGATCTACAACGGTACAGAGCTCTGGTATTTCGTGCCCCAGGAGAAGCGGTCGGCGGTGGATTGGTATCTGGCGTCCATGCTTTTGAAGGACGAACAGGCGTAAAACAGGAGGGATTCATATTTTAACAAAGACAAAAGAGAAAACGACGGCAGAAAAAGAACAAGCCTTTTCCAGCATCAGCGTAAAATCCTTTATTATGGTGGTGGCGATTTTGCTGGCGATATTGTTCCTTTGCGGATCGCTGAGCTATTTCGTGCCCCAGGGAAGCTTCGCAAGAGATGCTGAAAACAATATCATTCCCGGCACTTATACAGAGCTGGGCGTCAAGGGGATCTCCTTTGACAAAGTCCTGACTGCACCTTTCCGGGTGTTCGGCACCGAGGACGGCATCACCATTATTATGATCAGTGTGTTTTTGCTGGTGATGAGCGGTGTTTTCAATATCCTGGACAAAACCGGCGGCATTAAGACCTTTATTGCCAGCATTTTGGGCCGGGTCCGGGATAAGGGCGGCCCTGTGGTGTGCATTACGGTGCTGGTGTTTATGCTGTTCGGCAGCCTTTTCGGTATGTTTGAGGAGCTGGTAACGCTATTGCCTTTGGTGATCGTATTTATGCTGTCCATGAAGATGGACACCATGATCGGCCTGGGTGCCTGCTTGCTGGCGGCCTGCTTCGGCTTCTCCACTGCCATCACCAACCCCTTCTCGGTTGGCACGGCGGCACAGTACGCAGGGGTCCACGCCTCCTCCGGTGCATGGCTGAGAATCGTATTCTTTGTGATCGTGTACCTGATTTTGTGCGGCTTTTTAATGCTGTACCTGAAGAAGATCGAGAGAAGACCCCAGTGCTCTCCCACCTATGATGCCGATCAGAAGAAGCGGGAAACCATGGCAGTCGAAAATGAGGTCATGCCGGAAAACCAAAGGAAGGTCTTCCGGGTCTATGCCTGCTTCTTCGCCATTCAGGGCGTGCTTTTGGTGGCCATCGCCTGTATCCGTGCCATTTCGGGCTTTGCGATCCCCATTCTGGCGGCAAGCTTTTTGATCTCCGGCATTATTTCCGGTCTGATCGTCTGCAAGAAATTCGGACGGGTCATGAGCTGCTTTGCCAAGGGTGCGGTAACCATGCTCCCGGCGGTATTGATGATCGCCATTGCCTCCTCTGTAAAGCTGGTGATGGAGGAAAGCGGCATCATCGACACGGTGATGAACTTTGTACTCCAACTGCTGGAGGGCAAGAGCAAATTTGTTGCGATCCTTCTGATCTACGTGCTGATCCTGTTTTTGCAAATGTTCATCGGCTCGGCATCGGCCAAGATCTTCCTGGTGATGCCCATCGTGCTGCCCATTACCGAGGCTCTCGGCATTTCTCCGAACCTGGTGATTCTGACCTACTGTATGGCAGACGGCTTTACCGATGTGATCCTGCCCACCAACCCGGTGCTGCTGATCGGTCTTTCCATGGCCAATGTTTCCTACTGGAAATGGCTGAAGTGGACCTGGAAGCTGCAGCTATTGCTGTTTGCAATCTCGGTTTTGGTGTTGGGATTCGGCATTGCCATTGGATATTAAATAAAACACGGCAGAGAATTTCTCTGCCGTGTTTTTTGCAAAAATTTACAAAAAAGCCGCTTTTGCCCGATAAAGTTTCTTGCTTTTTCGACAAGACAGTGGTATAATCGACCTGTCAAAAATTTTAACTTTGGAGGTCTAAAAATGAATCTGGTTTACGGCATTAAAGACAAACCCAAATTTCCCCAGCTTTTGATCTTCGCATTCCAGCAGGTGCTGGCCATTTTGGCAGCTACCATTCTCGTTCCCGCCATTGTTGGAAATGGCATGAGCCAGGCCGCTGCTCTGTTCGGTGCAGGCGTCGGCACTCTGGTTTATCAGCTCCTCACCAAGTTCAGAAGCCCTGTTTACCTGGGATCTTCCTTCGCATTCCTGGGCTCCATGGCTGCGGCATTCGCAGGCGGTGTTTCCCTGTCCCTGGGCTATGTTGGCCTGATCATCGGTGCTGCTTTCGCAGGCCTGGTTTATGTGGTCATCGCTCTGGTCATCAAGGCTGTTGGTGTCAACTGGATCGAAAAGCTGATGCCCGCTGCTGTTATTGGACCCACCGTTGCTATCATCGGTATGTCCCTGGCCGGCAACGCTGTTGCTGATCTGGGTACTGTGAGAATTGCCGGCGGCAGCCCCTACGTATCCCTGATCGTTGGCTTGATCACCCTGTTCTCCATCATGGTCTTCTCCGTTTACGGCAAGAAGATGATGAAACTGATCCCCTTTGTACTGGGCATTCTGGTGGGCTATGTGGTAGCCACTATCTTTACCGTGATCGGCATTGCTACCGAAAACGCTGCTCTGCAGGTGATCGACTTCTCCGCTTTCAAGGGCATGGAGATCTTTGCTGTTCCCGACTTTACCTTCCTTACCGCTATTGAAGGCGTTAAGGAGCTCGACGGTGCTTACATTGCAACCATTGCCGTGGCTTACATTCCTGTGGCCTTTGTGGTATTCGCTGAGCACATCGCTGACCACAAGAACCTGTCCTCTATCATCGGTCAGGACCTGCTGAAGGATCCCGGCCTGCACCGCACCCTCCTGGGCGACGGCATTGGCTCCATGGCCGGTGCTTTCTTCGGCGGCTGCCCCAACACCACTTACGGTGAGTCCGTTGGTTGTGTTGCCATTACCCGGAACGCTTCCGTCATTACCATCACTACCGCTGCCATTATGTGCATCATCATCTCCTTCTTCGGACCTTTCGTTACCTTCCTGGCATCCATTCCCAACTGTGTCATGGGCGGTGTCTGCTTCGCTCTGTACGGCTTCATCGCAGTTTCCGGCCTGAAGATGGTTCAGAAGGTGGACCTGAACCAGAGCAAGAACCTGTTCACCGTTTCTGTGATCCTGATTGCCGGCATCGGTGGTCTGGCGGTTTCCTTCGGTAAGGTAACCCTGACCTCCATCGCCTGTGCTCTGATCCTGGGCATCATTGCAAACCTGCTGCTGAGCAAGGCTAAGGACGAATAATCTTCTGTAAATAAACAAAATCCACCGGTCGAAAGACCGGTGGATTTTTTGTGTCGGCAGAAGGTAGCACTTGGATAAAAAAGCGTGGCACAGACTCAGTTTTTTATTGCATATTGAAAACTAAAGTATTTGGGCATTTCGCCTAAGGCCCGCTTAGTGCCTACGGAGTATTCCGCAGACAGAAGATATAAGCATAAAAATGTGCGATGAAAACCCCAAGGAGGTAGCGTTATGAAGAATTTTAAATGGATGAAACGGTTTTTGAGCTGGGCATTGTGCCTGGCTATGGTGCTGTCTTTGACACCGGCACCGATATTTACGGTGGCGGCCGCACCTGTTCCCACAGCGGTTGCCGACCCCGGCACAGCCGACAGCTGGGAGACCATGATGGGTATGGCTTCTGACGGCAACCGCTATGCCGGTCGTGTTTGGGCAGACAAATCCGTCTATACCGACGGGCAGACCGCAAAGCTCAACAGCAGCGGCGGTGCAGGCTCCAGCTTTGTTGTGGACCTGGCAGAGGACGAGGCTTTTCAGGTAGTGTTCTCCGTCCTGGGCTCTTCCATGACGACCACGACCACCACCAGCACCACCGGCCCCATGGACGTGGTTCTGGTTCTGGACACCTCCACCTCCATGGACGACTATACTGATGATCGGGTAACCCGTCTGCAGAAGGTCATCGAGGCCGCAAATGTACTGATCGACGATTTGCTTACGATCCAAAATGTGCGGATCGCCGTTGTTACATACAACGCGGACAGCGAAACAGTCCTTCCCCTGACTGCCTGCACCAACGGTCTTGACCTGGTGGTAACCAATTATCTCAACAACGGCAGAAACGGTGCCGGCGTGGTCTACGCCTATGACGATGACGGCCGCCTGCTGGGCAACGACAGCGGCTATACCATGGGCACCAACCTGCAGTCCGGTATTGACAGAGGCTTTAATATCCTGGCCGACGCCCAAAATGTCAGCGGCCGGATCCCCGTTGCTATCGTACTGACCGACGGTCAGGCAAACCGGGCCGTCAGAACCAGATTCTATGAGATCGACGGTCTGAGCAGCTCCGGCGTAACTGACGAGCGGCTGTACCTGAGTACCCTTTTGAACGCCGCCTACAACAAGACCAAGGTAGAGGCCAACTACGGCACGGAGCAGAAGGTCTACAGCATCAGCGTTGACCTGGACGAGGGCAGTGAGGCCCACGCTCTGATGAATCCTGCCGATACCACGTATGGCTTCAACAGCAGTAACCGCCACGACGATATTACCACCGCTTACAATTATTTCACCCAGTGGGCCTCCGGCCGGACGGTGAATATCGGCAACAGCAACAACAGCCGTTGGACCTTTGACCATAATTATACCCTGCCTGCCGGCAAAACCCGTCAGGATATTGCGGAGAATGTCTATTACGTCAGCGAAAATTCTTATTACGACGTTTCCAGTGCGGAACTGGAGGACACCTTCGGACAGATCTATAAAGAGCTTTCCTCCGGTGCGTTTAACCCCATTACCGACAGTGCTACCATTGCCGGAGCCACCGGTGTGGACAAAACCCCGTTGATCTATGTGGATAATATCGGCAAGCACATGGAAGTCAAGGAGATCCAGTCCGTAACCCTGTTCGGTGCTTCCTATGGTGTGATCAAAAATGCCGACGGAACCTATACGGTGCAGACTGCCACCGGTACCAACCCCACCACCAACGAAGACTGGAACACCGCTGACGATATTAAGATCTCCGTAACGGAGAATGCCGACGGCACCCAGAAACTCCAGGTGGAGATCAATCAGGAGATCCTGCCTATTATTTTGGAACAGGTTACCGACAAGACCGTGGGCGGAGTCAATACCAGCACCATCAATGAGCTTACCTACAGCCCCCTGCGTGTTTACTACACCATCGGCGTGGACTCCGATATTCTGCTTCCCAATGGGGACATTGATGTGTCCAAGATCCAGGGCTACAGCAATATCAATAACGCCACTGGCGAGATCACTTTCTACAGCAACGCCTTTGGCAGTATGAACACCACCGATGCCAACAATAACGGCTTTGTGGATATGGGCGATGCCCACGTGGGCTTCAAGCCTTCTCTTAAGAACAGATACTACTATTATCAGACCAGTCAGGATATCTTCACGGAGGTTTCTGCCAAGGACGGCTCTACTATCCAGTGGGATGCTGAGGAGTTCGGTGTCCGCTATGAAAAGGATAAGTATAACTTTACCTGGCTGACCTATGATAAGTATAGCAGCCTTCAGGATTCCGACCGGGTCTATACCTATGTCAGCTACTATCACCCCACTCCCAGTCAGACCGATGCAGCCACCGCAGCTGAGCAGGTAACCTACATTATCCGCCCTGAGTGGAGATATTTGAAGGAATCCGTTGCCTTCTATGACCATACTGCGGAAACCTATATTAACTATGATGCGGCAAACGGCTATGTAACCGGCGAAACAGGCTATGCCGTTCCTGTGGACAAGGTTTCCCAGACCATCGCTGCCTACAAGCAGGCAAACCCCAATGCAGATATTTATGCCATGTTGGGCGTGGAGTCTCTGCGTACCAGCCGTCTGCATAACATGGTCGCAGAGAAAGCTCAAAACCCCACCGGAACAGCCGATAACCGGTACGATCCTGAGTATACCTACGACACCGCCGCGGATCACCATGGCAATGACGTGGTCATTTGGCTGGGCAACAACGGCAAGCTGACTACCACCATCGATACCGGCATTGCTCTTACCAAGGCCGTTACTGAGCCAATCGGCAACGCAAATGATACCTATGCACTGACAGTTACCGTGCCTTCTGACGTAACCACAACTCCGGTCGTTAAGAATGCTGACGGAGAGACGGTAAACGCCACCTATCAGAACCATGTGCTGACGGTGAATGTAAAGGCAGGCCAAACGGTCTACATCAGCGGAATCCCCGCAGGCAAGGTATGCACCATCGGTGAGGTCATCAATGGTGATTATCACATCTCCTCCAAGACCGACACCGTTACCGTACCCACCCTGAGCCAGGTACTGGCAGGCAATCCCCAGTTTGTACCTGCCACCGTTACCAACGCACCCAACAAGTACGGCTCTGTGATCATCGGCAAGGCTGTCGTCAGCTCCGTTGAGGCCCATCAAAATAAGGAATTCAGCTTCACCGTTACCCTGACCGGCAACGACCTTGTGGCAAATAAGGATTATGTGGCTACCCGTAACGACGGACAAACCTACAATCTGAAGGCCAACACCCCGGCACAGATCACCCTGAAGCACAACCAGTACGTTACCATCGAGGGCCTGCCCGGCGGCACAGTGGTTACCTCCGTGGAGGCGGACTACAGCAGTGTGGGCTTTACCGCCAACCAGGCGACCCAGTCTGCCACCGTGGCGGTGGACGATGTGCAGTATCTGAACTACCAGAACACCTATAGCCCCCGGAGCGTTACCAACGGCACTACTGTGGTGGTAAACGGCAATAAAGACCTGCAGGCCAACGCAAGCTTTACGGCCCAGTTCAAATTCAAGCTCCAGCGGTATGTCTGGGCGGATTCTGCCTATGAGGACATCACCGGCGGTGCTGCTTCCGTAGACTACAATAACGAAACCGGCGTCAAGAGCTTCAGCTTTGACTTCTCCGGTGAGCCCTACACCGCTGCCGGTACCTACTACTACCGCATGGTGGAGCTGGAGGATCCGGTCTATCAGGCTGCCGGCGTGGTATTTGATCCCACACCCGCCTACTTCAGCGTGGTAGTCAGCGACAACGGGGAGGGCCAGCTCTACATCTCCGATGTGGTAGCCGGCACAGATGCCGCGGTGGTTAAGTCCGGCAACACCTGGACCGTAACCGGCAACTTTGTGAACACCTACGCCGTAACCGGTGCGGTGGAAGTAACCCTCAATATCCAAAAGACCATCAAGGCCCAATACGGCGTAACGATCCCGCCTGCAGGCTTCAGCTTCGACCTGTACGAATCTGACGACCAGTGGACGGAAGGCACTTTGGTCAAGACCTCCTCCGTAACCGGAGCAGGCGGTCTCAGCGATATTCCCCTGGTATTCGACGACCCGGTGAATGACATCGGCAAGCATTATTATGTGATCAAGGAACACGTACCCGCCCAAAAGGACGACCGGATCACCTATAGCACCCAGAAATATGGCGTGGAGATCGAGGTGGGACACGAATCCGCCCACTTCACCGTAAAGGTTACCGTCTATCAGCTGACCGAGACAGGTCCTGTTGTGATTGAAACCCTGACCGGCACAGGAACTACCGGTGTCATTACCGCCAGCACCCAGCCCGTGGAATTCCAAAACACCTTCAGACCGAATATGGCGGACATCAGGCTGGAAGGCACCAAGACCCTGATCGGCAAGGACAGCGATACGGGCTTTACCTTTGAAGTCTACTCGGTAAGCACCGGCTGGAGTTGGGAAAAACACACCACGGCTCATGTGGACGGTGTTCCCCAGACCATTGACCTGGGCTATTGTGCCTACAGCAGCCCCGGCGTCTACCAGATTAAGATCCGGGAAAAGATCCCTGCCGATGCAGTCAACAATGTCAAAGACGGCATCACCTATGATACCTCCGAGTACCTGGTAACCTTCACCGTTACCGGCAACAATCAGACCGGTGAGCTGACCGGCGACTATGTCATCACCAAGGACGGCCTGCCTGCCCAGATCGCATTCCTGAACACCTACGAGGCAAAGCCCACCGAGTATACCCTCAGCGGCACGAAGGTGCTGGAGGGCAGAGCCCCCGGTGCAGGTGAGTTCACCTTCGAACTGTGGGAAGGAAATACGAAGCTGGACACCACCACCAATAAGGCGGACGGCAGCTTCTCCTTCAAGACCATTTCCTATACAGCACCCGGCATACACACCTATACCATTAAGGAAGCCCCCGGCAATTCTCCCGGCGTTACCTATTCCGGTGTGAACGCTCCTGTTACTGTGGTGGTTACCGTAACCGACGAGAATGCACAATTGAAGGCTCAGGCGAATGTGGCAAACGCCAGCATTAAGTTTGTAAACACCTATGTTCCTGCCCCGGCCAAGGTAACCTTTGCCGGTACCAAGACCCTGGAAGGCGGTACGCTGGCAGACAACAGCTTTACATTCCACCTCTATGAGACTGACCACACCTTCAATATCGCAGGCCGTACCCCCAAGGGCACCGAAGAGAATCTAAACGGAACCTTCGTCTTCAATACGGTTACCTTCGATAAGGCCGGTACATTCTTCTATACGGTATTGGAGGACACCTCCGCTCCTGCGGCAAATGTAGTCTATGACAGAACCCAGCATAACTTCCGGGTTCAGGTCAGCGACGCGGGCGACGGTCAGCTGAGAGCTGTGGTTACCCATATGAATACGGGCGAAAATACCCAGTCTGTGGCCAACAATACGGTCGTTGCCCCGTTCACAAACGCCACCTTCGATGAGGTAACCGAGAAGGAGGTCTACCTGTCCGGCAGCAGCACTGTGATCGACGGTCAAAAGGTCAATGCCGGTGATGTACTGACCTACTTTATCAAGTATAAAAACTACACCGGAGAGCCTGTAGCGGTGGACATTGTGGATACCATTCCTAAGCACACCACATACGTAGACGGCTCTGCCTCCCATAACGGCACTTATGCCGGCACCCACGTGAACTGGACTCTTGCGGTAGCCCCGGGAGAAGAGGTTGAGGTAAACTTCAGCGTCAAGGTGGATAAGACCGAGGAGATCATCGCCAACACAGCGGTGGTTTACGATGGCGTGAACACCTACAAGACCAACGAGGTGTTCAACCACACCGTGGAAGAGCCTGCCAAGAAGGACGTGCTGAGCCTGGCTGATGTAACCGTCAGCATCGACGGCAAGAAGGTCTACGAGGGCGACGAGCTGGTATATACCATCAGCTACACCAACGCCACCGAGCAGGCTGTGGACATTACCATCACCGACAATATCCCCAAGTACACCACCTACGTGGACGGCTCTGCCGATAATGGTGGCGTCTATGCCGACGGCAAGCTGACCTGGCAGATCGATGACGTTCCCGCCTGGCAGACTGTAACTGCAGCATTCAAGGTAAAGGTCAACGAAAATATCGGGGCCCAGACCTTGGAAAACAAAGCTACGATCACGGCCGATAACAACTACACCACCAACACGGTTACAAACTATACCGTGGAAGACGAGGTGGAGAAGAAGGTGTTCCTGGCCGATAAGCTGACGCAGAACGTTGATGGCAAGAAGGTAGCAGCCGGTGATGAGCTGGTATATGAGATCAGCTATCAGAATACCGCCCGGGAAGAGGCAACGGTAACCATCACCGATACCGTTCCCCAGAACACCACTTACATTCCCAACTCCGCAACTCCCGCAGCCGACTATCAGAACGGTGTCCTGACCTGGACCCTGACTGTGCCGGCCGGGGAAACGGTGAAGGTGAGCTTCAAGGTAAGAGTTAACGATGTCCACAACATCGCCATTACCAACAAGGCGACCGTAACCGAGGGCAGCAACACCTATACCACCAATCAGGTGGTCGTTCAGATCCCCGATCTTCCCACGGAGCCGGATACCCCCAAGACCGGCGACGATACCAAGCTTGGTCTGTGGTTCTCTTTGATGGCTCTGAGTGCCGTCGGTGCAGTATGCACCCTGGTACTGGGCAGAAAGAAAAAAGAATCTGAAGCATAAACCATAAAAAAAGACTGCCGCAGGGAAACCTGCGGCAGTCTTTTTTAAAATGCTCCCAAAAGTACGGCTCCAAGAGCCAGTAATAGGGGAATGATCTTTATTTTTTCTTTTACACATACAGATACTGCGTAAGCGGCCAGCAGATTTAAGGCGGTGCTCAGCGGGGCATACAGGGTAACCGCACCGGCCGCCAGGATCAGTACCGACAAAAGAGACTGCAGGTTAGAACACAGGGTGTTGACAAATACCATGAGATACTGCGTGGGACGTATGCTTTTCAGCTCCCGGGCGGTATGCCGAAAGCTTCCCTTCTTCATGGCAGGCAGCACGATCAGGCTAATTGCCACAATGAACACGTTGGTAAGAAAAAACATGGAATTGGAATCCGTAACCAAGGGGTCGGTGGCAAAGGCCTTGGTGATCACCGTAGAGCCAAGAGTGCCCAAAGAGGCAATCACACACAGCACACAACCCCAGAGAAAATCCCGCCTGTTTGATGGGTTTCGGATATTGCCGGTGCAGGAAAAAACCATCGCAAAAAGCATCAGCAAGATCCGGAAGATGGGCATGAGACCTGCTTGCTCCTGCAAAAACAGGAAGCCAAACAGGGATGTAAAGATCAGAGCCAAAGCGTTGCTCAGGGTTCCCACCAAAGAGGCACTGATATATTTATAGACAGAAATGGTGGTCAGATAGGAAATAAATACGACGCCTGTGAATAAAAGGGCATATACGGCTGTCCGGAGGTTAAAGGATAAATGAAAGCCGGACAGGGCAAAAAACACAAAGCAGGCCGTAACGCCGGCCACCAGTGCATATACAAAGATGTCAAACAGCGTGCGGCAGCTTCGCCCGTATTTCCGGTTTGAAAAAACAATGCCGGTATTAGCCAAAAACAACCCCGCGTAATATAGAACTACCATAGTAAAGCTCCTGAAAAAATGGTATCTGGGGTCAGTGTAGCACAGGGGGATCTCTTTTGCAAGCAACGAGAAAAAATTTTCAAAAAAGTGTTGACAGATAAAAAGAGATATGATATTATCTAGTTGTAAATGATAATCATTCTTATTTAGGAGGTGTCCCATGGTGAAATCGACCAAGCATTTCCGCAAGCGGGAACAGATCTTGGCCTATTTGAAGGAAACCAAGAGCCACCCCTCCGCGGAAATGGTATTTACCCGGCTGAAGCCGGAGATCCCAGACCTGTCCCTGGGAACTGTGTACCGGAATTTGTCCATGTTCAAGCAGCAGGGCGTGATCGCCAGCCTGGGTGCGGTGAACGGTGTGGAGCGGTTTGATTACAACACCGATCCCCATGTGCATTTCATCTGCAGCCACTGCAACCGGGTCTTGGATATGCACACGGTGGCAGTGCCGGACGAACTGCTGCAAACGGCAGCCAAGACCTCCGGCGGTCAGGTAGAAGCCTGCCAGCTCACCTTTACGGGAGTGTGCAGCGAATGTATTGCAAAACAGGAAAAAGGTGGTGAAACAGCATGAAAAAGTTTGAGTGCGTTGTTTGCGGTTATATTTACGAAGGCGACGAGCTGCCCGAGGATTACGAGTGCCCTCTGTGCGGCGTCGGAGTCGATCAGTTTGAAGAAGTTCAGGAATAATTTATAAATTTAAAAATCAATTTTGGAGGATATGATTATGAAAAAGTTTGTTTGCTCTGTTTGTGGTTATGTTCACACCGCTGAGGAACTCAGCGAAGATTTCCGCTGCCCCGTCTGCAAGGTGCCTGCTTCCAAGTTCGTGGAGCAGAAGGGCGAGCAGAAGCTGGCCGCTGTCCATGAGTACGGCGTTTACGGCCAGACCGTGAAGAACAACCCCGACATTTCCGAAGAGGATAAGAAGTATATCTTCGACCAGCTGATGGCCAACTTCAACGGCGAGTGCAGCGAGGTGGGTATGTACCTGTGCATGGCCCGGATCGCACACCGTGAGGGCTATCCCGAGATCGGTCTGTACTGGGAGAAGGCTGCCTACGAAGAGGCTGAGCATGCTGCTAAGTTTGCAGAGCTGCTGGGCGAGGACCTGGAGCCCAATATGAAGGCTACTACCAAGGACAACCTGGCATGGCGTGTGGACTGCGAGTTCGGTGCTACCCAGGGTAAGTTCGACCTGGCAAGCTGTGCCAAGAAGAACGGCCTGGACGCGATCCATGACACTGTTCATGAAATGGCTCGGGACGAGGCTCGCCACGGCGTTGCTCTCAAGGGTTTGCTGGAGAGATATTTCAAGTAAGATAAAGGCGGGGCATTGCCCCGCCTTTTTAAGGAGATCGTTATGGAACTGAAAGAAGGCTTGATTCCCGTGGTACGGGCGGAAAAGGACTGCGATGTCTACTGTCCCGTCTGTCATAAGATCCTGCACGTTAAGGCAGGGGAGGTCATTCCCCGCTGCTGCGGCAAGGTGATGGAAGCTATGTGAGGGGTGGATTTCCACCCCTTTCGTTTTTTGCGGGAAAAGGACTTGCTATTTTCGGCACTTTCTTATACAATATAATATAGTTTTCCAAGAAAGAAGAGAGTTGCTATGCAGAACGTGGGATTTGATAACGACCTATATATTCAGAGCCAATCTGCCCATATCCGGGAGCGGATCGCCCAGTTTGGCGGCAAGCTGTACCTGGAATTTGGTGGTAAGCTCTATGACGATTTCCATGCCTCCCGGGTACTGCCCGGCTTCCGTCCGGACAGCAAGCTGCAAATGCTTTTGCAGATGAAGGAGCAGGTGGAGATGGTCATCGCTATCAATGCCGATGATATCGAGAAGAATAAGGTTCGCGGCGACCTGGGCATCACCTATGACCGGGACGTGATCCGGCTGATCGATATTTTCCGGGGGCTGGGTCTTTATGTAAGCTCCGTAGTGCTGACCCGGTTCCAGGATCAGATCCTGGCCAAGGCCTTCCAGTCCCGGCTGGAGGCTTTGGGCATTAAGGTCTATCACCACTACGCCATTGAGGGCTATCCTTCCAATATTTCCCACATCGTCAGCGATGACGGCTACGGCAAGAATGAATATATCGAGACCACCCGGGAGCTGGTGGTGGTTACCGCACCGGGACCCGGCAGCGGCAAGCTGGCCACCTGCTTAAGTCAGCTGTACCACCATCATAAGCGTGGTGTCAGTGCGGGCTATGCCAAGTTTGAGACCTTCCCCATTTGGAATCTGCCTCTGAACCACCCGGTGAATCTGGCCTACGAGGCGGCTACCGCTGACCTGAACGATGTGAATATGATCGACCCCTTCCATCTGGAAGCCTACGGTCAGACCACCGTCAATTATAACCGGGACGTGGAAGCCTTCCCGGTACTGGTTGCTATGCTGGAGCGGATCTTGGGCGAGTGTCCTTATAAATCCCCCACGGATATGGGCGTGAATATGGTAGGCAACTGTATCACCGATGACGAAGCCTGCCGCAAGGCCTCCCGGCAGGAGATCCTGCGTCGGTATTACACCGCCCTGTGCGATCAGAAGCAGGGCAGGGCAGAGGATAGCCAGATCCTGAAGCTGGAGCTTCTTATGAAAAAGGCCGGTGTCAGTGCGGAGGAAAGAGCCGTGGTTACCCCCGCTTTGGAAAGAGCGGAGCAGACCGGCAAGCCTGCGGTGGCTATAGAGTTGCCCGATGGCCGGATCATCACCGGCAAGACCTCCGATCTTTTGGGTGCATCGGCAGCGGCACTATTAAATGCTCTGAAGGCATTGGCGGGCATCGATGATGAGCTTCACCTGGTTTCTCCCATGGCCATTAACCCCATTCAGCATTTAAAGGTGGACCATTTGGGTAACCGCAATCCCCGTCTGCATACCGACGAGGTGCTGATCGCCCTGTCCATTAGTGCGGCCACGAACCCCCTGGCGGAAAAGGCCATGGAGCAGCTGGACAAGCTCCGGGGCTGCGAAGTCCATTCTTCCGTAATTTTGTCCCCGGTGGACGAAAAGGTATTCAAGCGGTTGGGCGTGAACCTGACCTGCCAACCCAGATATAAGGCGTAAATATCAGCCCGGTGCGAAAGCACCGGGCTGTTTTCCTGTACTATCGATAGAATATGTAGGGAACGCATATATGCGTTCCGCACGGAGCGGATATATCCGCTCCCTACATGGCATTAAAAATATGCACAAAAATAAAGGAAAAACTTTGTAAAAAATTCTAAAAAAATGATTGACAAACAGTTTTTGCCGTGGTATGATAATCGGGCGTGTGTAGGCGAAGTCTGCACGTGCACTGCGATGATGCAGGAGATTGCGTCTGAAAAGGCGGTAACTTCTGCGGAGTATGTCCGGTCATCGGGCGGCTGAACTGTCCTGTTTGCGCTGCGTATATCGCTGCGACAGGAAAAGGGTCGGCCTTGCGTCGGCCATTTTTCTTGGCTCAGAATGATACGCACGGAGGCGTGAACAGAAGGTTGCAAAACCGAAAAACAGTTCGACCGTACCCAGGCACCACGAAAACTGAGTACGAAATTCAAGGAGGAAACAAAACCATGGCAAACAAGGAAATGATCCGCATCAGACTGAAGGCTTACGATCACCAGCTGATCGACTCCAGTGCGGCAAAGATCGTCGACACCGCAAAGCGTAACGGCGCTTCCGTGTCCGGCCCGATCCCCCTGCCCACCAAGAAGGAAGTTGTTACGATCCTTCGTGCTGTTCATAAGTATAAGGACAGCCGTGAGCAGTTCGAGCGTAGAACCCATAAGAGACTGATCGATATTCTCAACCCCAACCAGAAGGTTGTTGAGGCTCTGATGAGCCTGGACCTTCCCGCTGGCGTTGAGATTGAGATAAAGCTGTAATCCTTATACATTATAATATAAGGATTCACCGCTGCCCGCACTGAAAAGCATCGGGCGACGGGTCATGTTGGCAGAAGGACCCAATGCCTTCGTCAACCAATAACCTAAAAAAGGAGAAAACAACATGCAAAAAGCAATCATCGGCAAGAAAGTGGGCATGACCCAGATCTTCGATGAGACCGGCAAGGTGATCCCTGTTACCGTTGTGGAAGCAGGCCCCTGCGTGGTAACTCAGAAGAAGACCGAAGAGACCGACGGCTACACCGCCGTCCAGCTGGGCTTTGAGGATATCAAGGAGTCCAAGCTGACCCAGCCTGAGGCCGGCCACCTGAAGAAGGCAGGCGTAGAGGCTAAGAAGCACCTGAAGGAGTTTACTCTTGACAATGCTGCTGACATGAACGTCGGCGACGTTGTGAAGGCTGACACCTTTGCCGCCGGCGACATGATCGACGTAACCGGCATCAGCAAGGGCCACGGCTATCAGGGCGTTATCAAGCGTCATGGTGCACACCGCACTGACATGACCCACGGCGGCGGCCCTGTCCACCGTCATGCAGGTTCCATGGGTGCATCTTCTCACCAGTCCCGTATCTTCCCCGGCAAGATCGGTGCCGGCCAGATGGGCAATGAGCAGGTAACCATTCAGAACCTGGAGATCGTTAAGGTAGACGCTGAGCTGAACATGATCGTTGTCCGCGGTGCCATTCCCGGCCCCAAGGGCGGTCTGGTCTACATCCGCAACACTGTAAAGAACAACAGAGTGAAGAATGTGGAGTCCGGCATCAGCAAGAACCCGCAGAAGGCTTCCGGCAGAAATCCCCAGAAGGCTTCCGCAAGAAATGGCTAAGGAAAGGAGATCTTAAATCATGCTTAAGACAAACGTTTACAATATGTCCGGCGAGCTGGTTGGCGAGATCGAACTGTCCGAAGCTGTGTTCGGCATTACCCCCAACCAGGCAGTGGTTCACGACGTTGTTAAGAACCACCTGGCCAACAAGCGTCAGGGCACTCAGTCCGCTCTGACCCGTGCAGAAGTTTCCGGCGGCGGCAGAAAGCCCTGGAGACAGAAGGGCACCGGCCGTGCCCGTCAGGGTTCCACCCGTGCTCCCCAGTGGACTCACGGTGGTATCGTGTTCGCTCCCAAGCCCCGGGATTACAGCTACACCCTGAACAAGAAGACCCGTCGTCTGGCTCTGAAGTCCGCACTGAGTGCCAAGGCCCAGGAGACTGCAATCGTGGTCATTGACGAGATCAAGATGGACGCTCCCAAGACCAAGGAGTTCGCTGCCTTCCTGAACGCTGTCGGCGTTACCGGCAAGGCTCTGGTAGTTACCGCTGCAGCCGATGCCAACGTAGTGAAGTCCGGTCGGAACATTCCCGGCTGCCAGGTTACCTTCGCCAACCTGATCAACGTTTACGACATCGTGAACGCCAACAAACTGGTTGTTGACAAGGCTGCCCTCCAGACTATCGAGGAGGTATTCGCATAATGAACGCATACGATATTATTCGCCGCCCGGTCATTACCGAGCAGTCCATGGCTGACATCGCTGACAAGAAGTACGTCTTCGAGGTAGCGATCGATTCCAACAAGACCGAGATCAAGGCCGCTGTGGAAGAAATCTTCGGCGTAAAGGTCGCTAAGGTCAACACTATCCGCATGCAGGGCAAGATGAAGCGTACCGGTGCTTATCCCATGGGCCGCCGTGCTGCTTACAAGAAGGCAATCGTAACCCTGACTGCTGACTCTAAGACCATCGAGTTCTTCGAGGGTATGGTCTAAACCAATCTCAATTAAAGGAGTAAACGCAAATGGCTATTAAAACTTTTAAGCCTTACACCCCGGCTCGTCGTAACATGACTGTTTCCGGCTTTGACGGCGTGGACAAGAAGGCAAAACCTGAGCGTAGCCTGGTTGAGACCCTGAAGAAGCATGCCGGTCGCAACAGCTACGGTCATATCACCGTCCGTCATCGTGGCGGCGGTAACAAGAGAAAGTACCGTATTATCGACTTCAAGCGTAACAAGCTGGATATGCCCGCTACTGTTGAGCGTCTGGAGTACGATCCCAACCGCAGTGCCTACATTGCACTGATCCGCTACGAGGACAACACCCTGAGCTATATCCTGGCTCCCAACGGTCTGAAGGCCGGCGACAAGGTTGTTTCCTCTGCCAACGCCGACATCAAGCCCGGCAACTGCCTGCCCATCGCCAACATTCC
>JAFTKA010000007.1 GCA_017456105.1 Oscillospiraceae bacterium
GGAACACGCTGAGCGGAACCGATCAGCTTGCCGTTCAGCTCGGGAATAACCAGGCCGATAGCCTTTGCAGCGCCGGTGGAGTTGGGAACGATGTTCACAGCTGCAGCGCGAGCGCGGCGGAGGTCACCCTTTCTGTGGGGGCCGTCCAGAACCATCTGGTCACCGGTGAATGCATGAACGGTGGTCATGATACCGGACTGGATGGGAGCGTAGTCGTTGAGAGCCTTTGCCATGGGAGCCAGGCAGTTGGTGGTGCAGGAAGCAGCAGAGATGATCTGATCTTCTGCGGTCAGGGTGTTCTCGTTTACAGAGTAAACGATGGTCTTCAGGTCGTTGCCTGCGGGAGCGGAGATAACGCACTTCTTAGCGCCTGCCTTGATGTGAGCAGAAGCCTTCTCTTTGGAAGTGTAGAAACCGGTGCACTCCAGAACTACGTCTACGTCCAGCTCGCCCCAGGGCAGCTCGGCAGCGTTAGCCTTGGCGTAGATGGTGATCTTCTTGCCGTCAACAACGATGTTGTCCTCGCCGGCCTCAACAGTGTGAGTGCCGAAGGGAGCGGCGTAAGCACCCTGAGTGGAGTCGTACTTCAGCAGGTGAGCCAGCATGGCAGGAGAGGTCAGGTCATTGATAGCAACAACCTCGAAGCCCTCAGCACCGAACATCTGACGGAAAGCCAGACGGCCGATACGACCGAAACCGTTAATCGCAACTTTTACAGACATGGTATTTTCCTCCATTTTTTAACTTGCCGCTGGGCGGCATAATGTACTTGAAAGTGGGTTGTTAGAAACCCACACTTTGCTATTATACAATAACAAAAACTCGATGTAAAGTATCTATTTTGTCAAAAACAGTCGGTTTTTCCCGGTTTGTTTTTGACACAGAATACAAAAAAGTTATTTTTTGGTAAAGTATTCCCGGATCTTTTCTGCTGTAGCAGCCAGTTTCCCCTGAAACGCCTCCGGTCTTCCGCCGCCTCTGCCACCTAAAGCACCGGCCATGGACCTGCCTGCATCACGCACATCTTTTGTCCGGGACACCAGGCAGAAATTGTATCCATCTTCATCATTCCCGGACAATACGCAGGCGATACCTCCGCAGGTGTCGGCGATGGCATCAGCCAGCTCCCGCACCTTGTCTGGCATCAGATCCTCCGCAAAATATACCGTATCCCCTGCCTCGGCATATTCCTGTGCGATATGCCCAAACATTTGCTTCTGCAAAGCACCAAACCGGTATTTTTCCTGAGCGAGCCTCTCATTCATTTCCCTGGCAGCCTGCCCGGTTTCGGAAGTCTTAACTGAAAACGCCTGGGATACCTGACGGTTCTGCTCATATATCTTATGCAGCAGCTCATAAGCACGACCGCCGCTGACCATTTCGATCCTGGTTCCCTGATGGAATTTCACCGCACTTAACAGATACACGATGCCCACTTCTCCGGTCCGTGCCACCTGCACACCGCAGCAGGCACAGCTGTCCACTCCGGGGATCTGCACAATCCGTACCGGCCAGGGCAAGGTCCGCTTGGTACGGTAAAATATACCCGGCAGTTCATCTTCGGCAGGGTACCAGCATTTAACAGGCAGATCCTGCCAAAGCACTTCATTGATCTTTTTCTGCAGCCCGGGCAGATCCTCCGGTGGAATGATCCCGTCGAAATCCACTGTTACCGTATCGGCACCCATATGAAAACCCACATTGTGATAGCCGTATTTTTCATAGACTGTACCGGACAGGATATGCTCGCCGGTGTGTTGCTGCATCAGATCGAACCGTCTTGCCCAGTCGAGCTTTCCGGCAACCGTCTGCCCAACAGCAAGGGGTCCGTCGCAAAGATGCAGGACCTTATCTTCCCGCTCCTGCACGTCCAGCACCGCCACATCGTCCAAAGTGCCAAGATCGCAGGCCTGACCGCCTCCTTCCGGATAGAAGGCGGTTTGATCCAATTCTATCTGGAAGCCGCCGTCTGTTTCCCGGCAGGAAACCACCTTTGCAGTAAACTCCCGCAAATGACAGTCTTCGTAATATAGCTTTTTTACATGCATTCTGACAAACCTCCCGAAGGATTTTCCTCATTGTATCACACTTGCAGGGAACTTGTCGAGGAGTTTTCAAGGCTTCGCCACCGGTTTCGTGTTTTTTCTAAAGAAATACCCGATAGAATGAATTTCACCAAAAAACAAGGAGGAAATGCCATGCAGTGTCAAAAATTAAAAACCTATATGGAGACCGGGCGGGTGGTGTTCCTGCCGATCAGCTCCATTCGCCCCAACCCTGCCCAGCCCCGTCAGGTATTTCGGGAGGACGCTCTGGACGAGCTGGCACAGAGTATTCGCAGTCATGGAATTTTGCAGCCCCTGTCCGTCCGCAGAACAGGAGTCGGTTATGAACTGATCGCCGGGGAACGCCGCCTGCGAGCGGCCACTTTGGCAGGCTTAAGTGAAGTACCCTGTATTTTGATGGCCATGGACGAAAAGGAATCCGGCACGGCAGCACTTGTGGAAAATCTCCAACGGCAGGACCTGGATTTTATTGAAGAAGCAAGAGGGATCTCCGCTCTGATGAACACTATGAATTTATCCCAGGAGCAGGCCGCCCGGCTTTTGGGAAAAAGCCAAAGCGGTATCGCCAATAAGCTGCGGCTGTTACGCCACTCTCCTCAGGTTCTTTCTGCGATCCGAACCGAAAATCTGACCGAACGCCACGCCCGGGCCCTTTTGAAGTTACCCACCGAGGGTGCAAAACTGGAAGCGATCCGTATGATCGCCAAGCTGGAAATGAGCGTTGCCCGGGCAGAGCGGTACATAGATACCCTGTTGAGCGAAGCCAATCAGCAGCCCCTAAGGCCCAACGTAGGAGCATTCCTCAACGGACTGAACCAGTCCCTTGCCCGGATCCAGCTTTCCGGGATCCCGGCAGTTTCCGAGCGGCGGGAAACGGACAGCCAAATCGTCCTCACCATCACGATCCCCAAAAATCAAGAGTTGCCTTTATGACAAAAAACAGCCCCTCTCCAGGAAGGAGAGGGGCTGTTCTTACTTTTTATACTTTTTCAGTTTTTCCAGGGCGTCCTTGAATTTATCAAAGCCGAACATGGCCGCATAGGCCACAAAAATACCAAACACAAAAGCCGCCGCCACACTGTACCACCGCACCGCAATTCCCTGATAGGACACCCAACCAAAGAACACTCCCACGGTCAGCGCCACCGATACACCGATGGCCACATAGGTGGTCGGCACTTTGGGAAATGCCTTTTTGATCACCTCAACAATAATGTTCACGCCGAACACCAGGAGGGCCAATGCAAATACGCCCACAGAGGCATACTGCAAGATTACCGAATAGTCCACGGATATTCCTCCTTATCCTGTTGTTCCAGGGTCGCCTCATATTCTTCCTTAGGGATCTCCTGCCAGTTCTCGGCACAGTCGCCCTTGCCGAGAAAAATTTCCGTGCCGTAATCCTGACCGTTTGTCAGCACCTTGCCGCTATCAGCGGTCAGCTTTCTCAATTCGATCGTTTCCTGTTTCATATGTATCACCTCATACCAAAGATATTGTCCAGTTGGGTTTCGTGGCAACCAGAGCCGTCCACTGGTCTGCAGAAGTGCTGCCGAACGCGTTTGTTACCGCCGTTGCGGAAAGCGTAACCGTCAAACCGCTTGTTGTTGCAGACAGAGCACCTATAATGCTGATAATGCTGGCTTTGGACAGATTTACAGACCATCGGACGTCAAAACCACTCTTGCCGATCACACCCTCAATGGTGAGATTCTTCAGATTCGCACAGCTTTTAAATGTATTGTTGCTAAACTGCACACTTGCTATTACGCTCAGCTTATCGATGGTTTCAATCGTAGAGTCGGCAAATGCGGAATCTGCATATCCGGAATAAGCACACTTACGCATATCAATAGTGCCCACTCTTAAAATTTGGCTTCTCTGAAATGTTTGCATAAGAGCCACCTTTGAGGTATCTAGGGTCAGCCCTCTGTCCTCCAGGATTTTTTGAATGTCCGTTATTCTGGTTTTGTAGAACATACGAATACCACCCATTGCATCTTGGGGGGCAATATCGTATTTTGGAGCAAATGTTTCGTCAGTCCACCCATCTCCCTGAAAAGCGGATTCATAGTTTGTTCTGTTACCGTTCTCTTGGTATGCGTCCCAGAAACGGTCATAGCCTACCTCTACCCGAAGGATCTCCGACCCCAGCTCCATAGGAATCGGGGCTTGCTCCGCCAGCTTCATCTCAACCATCGTCTTCCCCCCACAGGGTCTCCTCCACCGGGAAACTGAAAATCTTCACAGCAGGAATATCCCCCGAATGATATACTACCCGGGGATCACAGTAGGCCTGACAGCCTCCTGTGAACAAGGCCGTTTCCTCCTTCGTAAAAGGAATGGAGAACACGCCCTTTTCCTCCGTTACCTCACCGGGAAAATGCTTCATAATAATTTTCCGGGCATCTTCCCGGGGAGAATGCTTAAATAAAAAATCCACCGTTGCCACCAATGCCATATCCAAAGTATGGGACACTTGCAACGTAGGGGTCGTCTTTCTTTTCATTTATCCTCCTAAACTTGTGAATACGAAGGAAAGAACCGCCGCACAGACAGCCCAGATGATCTTATCCACCAGGCCGTCCATGCGTTTGATGGGCTTATGCTCCAATGCGGTTACCTTGGTATCCAGTTTATCGACCGACTCCGCCACCTGCTCCTGACGGCTGGCCATAACCTCCATGGAGGTGGCCAGCCGATTTAATAGTGCGGTGGACTTTTCCAGCTTATCCAGCCTGTGTCCATGGGACTTGCAGGACTGTTCTACTGCCGTCAGCCGCTTCTCATGTTCCAAATCCACGTATTATCCTCCCGTCATACCCAGCAAAATCCGCCAGGTCAGATTTCTTGCGGTGATCTCGCCGTCTGACACCGCACCTTTATCCTTTTGCAAGGCCAGCACCGCCCGGGTAAACAAAGGACCTGCAGTACCGTCAGCCGGGCCGACCACCGTGTAGCCCATGGCATACAGCCGTTTCTGAATGGCCTTGACCACCGGGTGATAGGCATTTTTCACGCTACTTACGGTAATGGTCTTGCCAAAGGTCTCCGGACCGGCGATGCCGTCAACGCCAGCCCCCAAAGCCGCCTGTACCTCCCTGACAAACTGCTCCAGCGTGTACGGATTTCCCAGCCGGGCGTTCACCTGCCGGACGATCTCCGGGAACTTGCCTTGCAGATAAGGCCCGGGACAGGCGGTAGCTGCAAACATATTGTGCCGGGTCAAATTACCGTTGGCATCGCCTGTGTAATTAAGGGCGGCGATGCCGTTTCTGCGGCAAATATCCACACACAGGTCAATGAGTTTGGCAAGTGCCTTGTCGGACACATGCCAGTCAGGAGCTGCCCCGTCATTTGCCACCTCTATGGTAACCGCCCGCAGATCGTTTTCCCGGTTGGAGCTGGTCCAGGCCCGACGGCTTTCGTCCACATACAAGCCCACCCTGCCGTCGCTGCCGATACCGTAATTGGAGCTTGCCTGTGTTGACGGCCGATAAAAGAGTTCTCCGCACTGCTCCACCGTCAGATTTCCCGCCATATGATGAATGGTGATCTTATCGATTTTCTGATCCCTTTGAGAGCTGTTTGGCGAGATCCTTGTGTAATTTACAAGATTACTGTTGCTCATAATGCCTCCTTATTTCCACTTACCGATCGCATACATTTTGACCGTTGCGGCCACATCGTCCGTACCACCATAGAACCGTCCAAAGCAAATACCCAGCGAACCGGCACTGGCAGAATGAATGCAGGCAACCACATAGGCACTGGCCGTATTATGCACAGTCGCCGTGGCCACCGGACTATCCGTAAACAAGCCGCTTGGCAGCCTGGGATATAGCTTATTTGTGGAATAATAGGCAGGCGAAGCTCCGGCAAAGGAAATTGTCATATCTTCTTCTCCCCAGCACTCTGCCACACCGCTGTTCCACTTCCGGTAATGCCAGATTCCGTCAGCACCCTGTTCCACAATATAATCCGCCAGAGACGTACCCTGCAGCTTTAGTGTTCCGTTGATATTAAAATCCCCTTCGCCCCAGTCAAATACCGGGATCGCTTTTGCGGTATATTCTGAAGTCTCCTGAGAATCCAGGCAGTCTTCCGCCTTCGCCTGAAACACATAGGCCTTTTGATAGTCAAGTCCTGTCAGCTTTGTTTCCGCAGTGTAGCTGTTTCCGGACCGCCTTCCGGTCATTTCGATCCAGTCCCCAAAGGTTCCCCCGGATTCCCGATAACGGAAATACACTGCAAGCGTATTTTCCTTTGCCCCGAAAGAGCCATTAAAGCAGTTACCGGACACGGACAGAGCCATATTGCCCTCCGCATCAGGCCGGGTAGAAGCCAGATTGCAGGTCAGCGGAATATAGGGGATCATCGGCAGGGTCAACGTTTCGCTTGCGGAATTCCCGTAGCTGTCCGTAGCCGTGAAGGTAAAGCTGCCGCTTTCTGTATTTTCAAATACGCCGTTAAACCCCGACAGCGTCTTTCCACCGCAGGAAGCGGATCTTTCTGTAATGGTCGCCCCATCATGAGCCGCAGCCTCCAGGAAAAATGCCCCGTGGCTGAAATACCGCACCAGCGTTTCCTTATCCCCCGTCAGAGCCAGGGTATCGGGATTGCAGTCCTCCACAGATGCTGACAATGTGGGCGGAGTCCTTAGTATCCTTGTCAACGCCATAGAGCCGGACGCTCCGGCGTTGCCGCAGGTGTAGCTCATACCGGCTTTGTCGGTTACAGAGAAGCCGAATGTCAGGGTCTTGGTGCCGTCCGGGTTATGGGGCACATTCAGACTCCCGCTTTTCAAAATTACGGTGGAATAGCCGTCATAATCGGGAATCGTACCGGCAAAATCCGTGCCGTTTACGGTAACGGTGTAGGAAATACTGTTTCCCCAGTATCGCCAGTCGAAGCTCTGCACCACAGGCGAGATGGTAAACTGAAAACTCACCTGAGAGGTATTCTCCTCTTTGGACGTTCCAACCTCACTGACCGCCAAAGTGAATTTATGGTGATTTCGGCTGCCGTTTGCATAAATACTAGCCATCTCTAACCTCCGATCCAGAAGCAGCCGGTACGGCCGCCGTAGTCTTCAAAGCGGCTGTGCTGACCCACAACCAAATAGTTTCGCACCGTAATGTCCGAGGCCTCCACGCCATTGTTGTTGGCCTGCAGGATCACCTGGCCGTTTTGCTTTACATACATACCGGTGTTATCCAGCTTGTTTTCCATCTCCTGGCCGGACTTACTGATCTTCAGACCCTCATCGTCAAAGGTGTAGCCTGTGCCGGTCTGCACCCGGGAAACACCGTCGTTGTGGATTTTCTCCACAGAAACAGATACACCCTCCACCGACTGCTGCACCGACGTGATGGTTTCCTGCAGACTCTCGGTCGCCGCCATCTGGGCGGACACTGTGGAGGTAATGCCCCCCACATTCATTTCCAAAGATGTGATCTTTCCGGCCGCGTCCCGATTTTCCAGGGACAGACCTTCCACCCCCATCTGCAGCTCCAGCACTTTTCCGGACAGAGCCGCAAACTTCGCTTCATTGACGGAGGTGCTGGAATCCCGCCGGGGGCTACCGGTGCATTCCAGGGTATCCACCTGCCCGGACTGCACCCTTGACATGACATACACCCTATGCACTTTCCCATGCCGGTCCTGTACGCCGATCACATCTCCGGCATCACAAAACCCGGCCGGAACGGTGATCTTGCCGGGCGTGTAGCTTACCCCCTGCAGCTGCTCAAACACCGTCTGAGCAACCTTCTGCAGTTGCTCTGCAGAACACCCCGCCAGAAGATAATTGCCGGAAATGATATAGGTGTTTCCCTCCGTCAGGTCAGCAGGATATACCGCACCGATATCGCTGTCCGTCAGCCGGACCTGCACCTTTTCGATCGGTGCTGTTTGGTACTCTGCAAGGCTCACGCCGTTCAGGTAGCAAAACTGCTCCCCGTTGGGTCTTAAAACCGTTTCCTTGGGCGTATACCAGGCAAACTCCAACGTTCCTTCCGGGGTCGCCCTGCAAAAGCGGCCGGCGATCTCCGCTGCCCACTGCAGGATCTGCCGGCCGGTGATGCCCTGCCCGGAAAAGGCCTCCACGCTCACATCTCCGTTGGGAATCTGCTCTTCCGCAAGGGTAACTCCACAAACTTTGCAAACCATCTGTGCCAGCTCCTGCAGGGAATAGGGCCAACCGTCCAACCCCTTCAGCCATTCACTCAGGTCCATATCTAAACGGCTCACCCGGTCATAGGCAGTAATTTTTACGCAGTTGGTGCTGGCTCTGACAGGCTTCTCCGTAATAAAAATGCCTACAGGATAGGATATGCCGTCATCACCCACTTTGGAAACTGTGATCTCCTGTCCGGCAGAAAGCTCCAATTCCCCTGCCGGGTCTAACACCGTCAGCTCCACCATGGCCGCACACACTGATCCCAAAGTCAGCTCTTCCCTGCTGTTGACGCACTTTGTCAGCTTCGCTTCCCGAACCGCAGGCACGTCCCCTGTTCCGGAGGATATGCTCCTGCCGTCAGGCAGGAGCACCTTTGTTTTCCACATACCGCTACCTCCTAACAGGAAATGATTTGGAAGCCGTAATTGCTCCACAGACCCGTAGTGGCATTTTTCCAGCTAATAGAATACTTACTGCGATAGCAGGCGGTCGTCTCCTGCTTGGAGCTGTCCTGCCGTCCGGGGTGTCCGAAGGAAAAGGTACTGGAAGCAGGAAAGAGACTTTCCATATATCTCTTTTCCTCCTCCGTCAGATGGCTGTAGGAAAAGCTCCAGCTTGCCACCTTATACCGCACCACAAACCGATGCATCACACCGCTTTCGTCTCTTCCGGAATCGGAGGCGTCCAGGTCTTCGTAATTGACCGTAACCTCCTGATCCGGCACAAGCATGGGCTTGCCGTTGACGGTAAATAAATTTGTTTTCGCTCTCAAGCTTATCCTCCTCTCACCACAGCCATTTTCCGGTTGTACCGGGCAACTGCCTGACCGATCACGTCATCACCGATGGAAATGCCCAGTACCGCCTGTAATATTTCCCGCTGCACCCCGATACTGGACTCAAACCCGGCCACCAAAGCCGCGGTCTGCTCACCCATTACCAAAGCCACCGCTTCCTGAATGGTAGCAAGGGGTGCTTCCACGTTAGTGCCGTGCTTCTGGTCGCCCACCACCGCCATAAAGGGCTTGTTGGCAGGCAGCACCGCACCCTTGGCAAGGTACGGGATCTGCGGAATGCTTACGGTTTTTAAGTTAAAACCGAATTTCTGACCGCCAATTCCCGGAATCCACTTGGGAAGCTCAAAGTGCAGGGTATTCAACGCCCCGATCATGCGGTTGATACCCCTTCCCAGTCCGGAAAGCACACCGTTGAGAAGTCCGATAATGCCATTGGCCATCTTCTTAAAGCCATTTTGCACCGGATTCAAAACCGTGGTTTGGAACCAGCTTGCCACACCGCTCCAAACTCCCTTCACCTGAGCCCAGATCTCTTTGATCCGGTCAATAGTACTGCTGACCCTGTTCCAGGCATCGGCCAGCTTTTGTACCAGATCAATCAGATCCCATACCTTATCCTGATTGTCGGTGATCCAGGTGCTTAGATCTCCCAGCTTTCCGGTCATACCGGTCAGAGTCTCCACCACCTTGCCGCCGGCCCACTGAGCCAGGGGCTTCAGGAAATTCTCCCAGAGCCAGATAGCAAAGGGTTTTAAGGCAACAATTGCGGTGTTCAACGCCTTCAGTCCCTCCGCCAGCAGATCCAAAAACAGCGGCAGGATATCCTCAACCGTCCAGGCCGCCAAAGGCACAAACAGGTTGTACCAGGCCCATTCCAGGCCCGCAAACAAGGTTCTGCACAGCGGTGCAAGAGCCTCTTTGAATCTTCCGAAGGCCTCTGCCGCCGGCGTCAGATCAATTTTCTTCAGCGGCTCGATCAGGGTCTTGATTTTGTCCACGATGGCCTGCAGCCGGGGCGACAGAGTATCCTCCACGTCCTTCGGCAGCACCACCGCACTGGAAGAAGAGCTGCTGACCACACCGCTGGCAGGATCCTGCAGCCGGGTGATCTCATCAAACCCCGCAAGACTTCTTTTTACCTTGGCATTGGCTTTGGCCAAAGAATTCTGAGCCTTGGCCGCCTCCTTTACCTCTGTTCCGAAATCCGCACTGGCACCTGTGCCACCCAGTAATGCCCGCATGACCTTGCCGACGGATCTTGTCAGCCGAATAGCCGCCCAAATAGCCTGATTGACCAACGGAACGAATACAGAAGCCAGGGGTGCTGCCGCCTGAGCGATCTCGGACTTGAGCCTTCCAAAGCTCAGCCGCAATACCAACAGGGACTTGCTGAGGCTTTCGCTGTACTTGGCCGCCTCCGTCATGTACTGGGACAGGTTCATCTGCACCAGCACATTTTTCACAGCCACGCCCAGAGAATACACCTTTTCGGCGGTTTCCCTGACCACCTTTGCCACCAACTTTGCCTCAGCGATCGTTTCATTCACATCTGTTATGATTGTTTTTTCTGCCATCACTCCACCTACCTAAATATATCTACTCCCCCAGGATCTTCCGCAGTTTTTCCTGCTGCTGCAGTTCCTCCCGGGAATAGCGTTTGGGCAGATCCACCTGAGCCTTGTGTTCCCGATAATATTCTTTCTCCCACTTTTCCAGGCTCTTACCCCGACGGAGTTTGTCCCGAATGGCCACCACTGTGGACAGCTGACCCTGGCCGATGGCATGAAACCAGGAAAGAAAGCTCCACCAATGTAAAAATGGCAAGCTGCGGATCTCCCGTCCTGCCACCTTGTTGATATCGGCAACGATCAAGGGTGCGTCCTGCTGCCAATCCAGCAGCTTGGCACCAGATTTTTCCTGCATGCCGCCACGGAGAAACTCTGCCAAAAACGCCATCGCTTCCTGCTGACATTCCTTGGGGATCTTCTGTTCATAGAACAGAGCCAGAGCCACCTGCCATTTCAGGTAGTCCGGCAAATCCGGATCTTCGAAATAGGAGAAGATCTCCAAAATATCTCTGAAATCCCCGTGGAGATCGTACCGTTTTCCGTCAAAAACCGCATACTGAGGCAATTCCCAGCCGGTCATTGCTTTGCCCGTCTTTCTTTGGCCTTCACAACAGCCTGCTCCGCAGTTTTCCGGGCACACTCCTCTGCTCCTGATAGCATGATCGGCTCCAAAACCGAAAGCAGATTGACGATCACCCGTTCTCCGTTTCCTGCCACCGCCAAAAGATTCACACCGCCCAGGATCTTGTCAAAGGAATTGTGCTCGCCGAAGACCCAGTCCAGGATCTTTTTGATCTTCTGATCCGCCTGAGCCATCAGCTTAAGAGCTTCCGCACCGCTGTCGCCCACCTGCTGAGCCTTTGCGGTAATTTCCTCTTCCACTTCCCCGATTCTATCGGCCGCTTCCATAAACCGGGCATAGACATTGGGATCTGCGGGGTTAAAACGCAGAACGCCCGCACCGTTAATCCGGTATTCCTTAACACCACTGTCAAAAGAGATCTTCTCCATATTCACTGTCCTTTCCAAATGGGCTTGCTGCAAATATCTGCCTTTTGCAAACGTAGGGGCGATTCACGAATCGCCCCTACAGATTCTGTCGGACATGTTTTTTATTTGCAACCAGCCCTTTTCATCAGATTGCCGTAAAGGTCTTGGTAGCTACATTAAAGGTACCCTTGACCTTTTCGCCGGTGTAATGCAGGGTAAAGGGGATCTGATAGCCGGTGGTATCGCCGCCGTAGGACACGACCTCGATATAAGCCGTTTCCTTCACCGCGGGATATGCACCGTCCCCAGCAGTCTCCCAAAGCTTAACCTCCACCACATCGGTCTTCAGGCTGTCCAGCACCAGAGCATCGTCGATGATACCCTGCAGACGCTGGAACAGGCCGGAGCCCTCTTCGGCATAGAAGGGCTCGACACTGCCGGTCTTTTCGTAACCGGAGATCACCACAGAGCTCTCACCGAGAATATTCTTCTTGGTATCCACCTGGGCGGACAGCTCCGGAGAAAACTCCTCCAGATCCTTACCCAGCCGCTCATAAACGGCCTCATTCTCCGTGGCAGTATTGATGTAATGTGCCAAATATTTTCTCTCAATTTTTGCCATGATCCTTCTCCTCATAAATTTTGATAAAATCTGCCGCAAGGGCAATTTCGCAGACCCGCGTTCCCGGCTGAGAACGCTCCAAAAGCTTCCCGTCCACCGCCTGCAGCCGTTCTTCTGTGATCACATCTCCGAAAACCGGAGTCAAACGCCGGGCAGACTGCTGCTGCACCCACTGCTGAAAATCGGAAAGCCAGCCGGAGTCCTCCAGCACCATACACCGCAGTAAGAACCGATACCTGCAATGGACTCTTACGTTGCCCATTAAGTCCTCCCTGCGGCTGACTTCCTGCAGGCCCTTTTGATAAAGGCCCACGCTTCCGGGCTCCGCCAAAAGATGATCCGTATGGATTTCTGCCATCTTCAGTACCGGACAGGTCCGTAACCAGGACTTGATTTTTTCCAACATATCCATTATTTACCGACCTCCTGCCTCCACATGACAGAGCTTCCCCTGCCAGTAGCAGGGCTTTGCATAGGAAACCTCCATCAGCTCCGCTACATTTACCGGAATAAACCCAGGCCACTGCTCCAAACCGATCTCCGGCCCAATGCCCTCAAAGACCCGATCACCGGGTAAAATCAAACAGCTTTCCGGCACGATCAAAAGAAACTTCCGCTCCTTGCGGCAGCCGCCGAGATCCGTCTGCAGAAGATCCTCCCGAGAGAGATAACAGTTTTCCAAAACACGCCGCAGGACACCTTCTGATGCCTTGCGATAAAGGGTAACGGTCTGTGAGAACAGACCGCTGCCCACGGGACAAATACTCACTGTCCCACCCCCCGGTAAATATCCAGATAAATGCAAGCCCGCTGATACAGCTCCCGATTCAGACTCTTTGCCGAGCCGTCCTCATAGTGAACGGTTACACTGCCCACATTGGCAGAGCGAAGGCCCTGCCGCCGCTGAGCCTCGTAAAGTGCCTCTGCCATGGCACAAATCGCCATGCTCCGGGCGTCCTCGCCGGACGAGACCACTTTATAAAGGCGTTCATACCGTTCGAGGGTATCCTGAGCTCTTTTCGCCATTCCGGGAAAGGCCTTCTCCGGAATGGCACTGCCCAGGTAACTGTTCACATAGAAATCATACTCTACCACAGGCAGTGCCTCCTTTCTCAGGCAGCACCGATGGCAATATCCTTCAGCACCGCAGCCTTCAGGGTATTCTTCAGAGCCACACCGGCAACCAACTCCACTTCACCGGTCTTCACAGCACCGGGCGTGTTCAGGTCGGGAAGATAGGACTGGATTACGCCATCACCCAGAGGGGAAATGCCGTGGAAGCCGTCCAGGCCCAGAGAGACTGCATAGATGGCAGTCTTGCCGTCCTCGGTCTTGACCACATCTTCAATGGCCGTGCCGTTGTAGAACTGACCCATATCCACCATGGGCACGCCGGCATAGGTCTCCACAGTACGACCAAAATCGTCCTGAGATCTCTCATAGTAGCCGGCACGACGGGCGATGGAGCGGAGCTTAATGAGCATAGCCCGGTTCATCAGCAGCATGGAGGGAGTGCCGTCCAGGGTGCTGATAAAGCTATCCATCTCGTCCAGGAAGGCGTTGTAGTTCTGATCCAGCTCGTCGGAGCTGGTCAGGCTCACCTGGCTGGTGATCTCGTTGGCAGTGCCGCTAAGCAGCTTCTTCAGACCGTCAAATGTGCCGGTAACATAGCCCTCACCGGTAGCATCACCGGAGCCATTGATCACCAGGTTGTGGAAATAGTTGGCAGTCGCCTTAATCTTCTGTTCTGCCTGGAATGCCAGCTCATTGGCAGCACCGGCAGTGTTCTGCAGGACTCTGTCCATCTGGAACGCACCGCCCATGATGATGGCATTTGCGGTCTTCTTCTCCTTCTTTGCCTCACCGGGAACGTATTCGCCGTTAATGGTACGTACGGAAGCGGTAGAGGGAGACTTCAGCTGAATGTAGCCGTAAGTCAGGGTACTGCCGCCGGTACCGGGAGAGATCGCATTGTCAAAGGGCATCTGATCCAAAAGCAGAGAACTGCGTCGGAACATATCCACGATCTGCTGATCTACCTTGTCGGCCATGCCGACCTTTGCTTCTGCAAGAGTAATCGCCATAATTTTTTACTTCCTTTCTTTTTCAAAACGTTCTTTTAATGCCCCTGCCAAGGTAGCGGGAGCTTTGGTTTCGGTGCCTGTAAACGCACCTGTGCCCCTTGCGTAAGGGGGCGGAGTGGGATCTGATTCAAAGAGATAGCCGCTCTCCTTTTTCAAAGTAAGCAGAGCCTCTTCCACATCAGACTGCCGGTTTTCGCTTTTCTTCAATGCCTCTAAATCCAGCAAAGCCGTGATGGCTTTGGGGCTGCGGCCTTTTGCCTGCAGGATCGCCAGATCCAGCTGACTTTGGAACGTAATGTCCGACAGCTCCTTCTGGTGCTGAGCCACGGCCTGATTGTACTTCTCCTGCCATGCTCTTGCCCCCTGCACGTCCTTGCCGTTTTCTTCCATAATGGCATCGATGATCTCCTTGGGAAGGCCTTGCTCGCCCACCTTCAGATTCTGCAAAAACTCTCGTTTCATGGTTTTCCTTTCTGCCGCTACGCTTTTTTGAGGTAACCGCTAACAAAATCGTCTGCGGTTGCAGGCGGATCTTTTGACCCAACTATGCAGTTTGAAAAACTTGAAATACACAAAGTATTCCTGCCTTTTCCAAACTTTTATTTGTGCCAAAATCTCTCGCCATCAACACTTGCCGATTTCGTCATCGGTTACCTACGAGGTTGCTCTCCTGCGGCTGGCCATTTTTACGCCCGGCTCAGGCAAAAATATATGAAAAAAGCACTGTTCTCACAGCACTCATTTCCTAGTATTGAACTTGTAGGGGCGATTCACGAATCACCCTTTACGCTTCCGGCATATACCGCTTTCGAATCTCTGCCAGCTCCTCTTCCGTATTTGTCGGCATACCGAACCGCCAGCCCAGAGCCACCTCGGGCTTTAGAAGACCGGACTCCACCATACCCTTGTATTCCAGCCAGGCCTTATCCTCGTCATGCAGTACACCGTTGCCCCAATCCACGCTGAGCTTGGTATTTTCCGGAGCATCGAAGCCGTAAAGCCGGGCTAACTGACAGCATAATTCCACCGTCTTGCGGAGGGCATTTTCCCACATAACCTGAAACTCGATGACCGTCAGGTTGAAATCCCCATGGCTGGAGGTGATCTCCGTAGCCGTTCTTTTTTCCATATTGGCATCGGACAGCATACCCCGCCGCAGTCCGATGATGCTCTCCATATTCCGCAGATACTCCTGCTTTCTGGCAAGGAAGGACTGCTCCCGCAAGGCAGGAGAAAACACCGTAATGCCCACCTGCTCCGGGTCTTCGTCCAGACCCACAAACAAATGGTCCTGCAGCCCGTCGCTGCCCAGCATATCCTTTGAGACGATGACCCTGCTCTGACCCCGCTCAAACTCGCCGTTCATGAGAGCCTCGTTCCTGTCGATATTACGGATCAAACCCGCTGCCGCGGCAAACACCGCCACACCGTCAGGTGAGCCGTCCACACAGTTGAGTATGGGGGTCTTCATTCGCACCATACCCAAGGAATTCACCGGTTTTTCGTACCGATAGCTTTCCGCCAATAAAGCGTACTCCGGCAGCGTGTTAAGGGGCACGGAACTACCCAAAGTCTGAGCATTGAGGGAACGGTATAGCCGATTGGAGATGGTGAGATAACCCATTTCGTCCACCGTTCTCCGCTCTAACAGCGTGTAGTAGTGCTTTCCCCTTGCGGTCTGCTCCACCGTGCCGATATCCACAGGCTCTCCTGCGGGATTTCTGGCAAATACCAGCACATTGTTCCGGGGGATCAGGGTAAAGGATACCCCCCGTTCATCGACCCAGGGCTTAATGAAGCACTCACCGCCCACCAGTGCCAGCTGCACAGCCTCTTTCTTATGTTCTCCCAACCGTCGGAGGATCTCCCGGATCACCGGCTCCTGAGCCTGCACCTGGTACTCACCGAATATGGTCTTTACCAGCTTGTGGACCACGGTGTAGGCCAGCTTCTGACAGGTATCCTCATGGGAACTTCCCTGGCCATAGTACAAAGAAAACCACTCCTGCACCGCATCACGCATGGCAGTCGTGGTTTTGTCATAGTCGCCGAAGGCTTCTTCATAGCTGTAAATGCTCATACTTCCCCTCCCCGATTATAAATGGTGATCTTCTTTCCGGCCTTTATGCCGGCCTCCACGCCCTGAATGTAGGCCTCCAGCCGCCGTAGTTTTTGTTGCAGTGCCTCATTTTCCTTATGCAAGCGGCGGTTGTCCTTCAGGACTGTTTCCTTGGCCCATACGGACAAAAACCGCTCAATGAACCACTCTTTCATAGCCTTCTCCTTCCATAATTTCTTTGATGATTCTGTCTCTGCGTAGGACGGTGGCGCAAAAATACCGAACATCGTCCATGGCGTGATCGTTTTCCTTGCACACCCTGTCCTTCTCCCCGGCCTGCTCGTACCGATACAGGCCAAACTCCCTTATGGTGTCCTTGCAGCTTTCCCCGATCAGCAGGACACCGGCCGCCAGATAACCTGCCACCAAACGGATTCCGGGCAGCACATCGTTTTTTGCCTTCCGTACCGAAAACAGGCCGTGGGCACGAATGGTGGCAATAAAAGAAGCCGCCGAGGGGTCTACGATCACCTGTGTGATGGGAAGACCTCCCGCCAGCTTAACTAATTCCCTGTAATATTCCTCATCGGTCATCATGCGGCCGGACTCCCGACCGGAGTGATAGAACTCCCGGATTCGTACAGCCCTGCCCCCATCTACACACCACAGCCCCGCAGAAAAGGGATTGAGCGTTCCGTAGTCCACAGAAATGTAGTATGTACCCCTTTGGGGCAGCTCCTCAGTAACGTGCTTTTCCTTGTCAAAATCGTACACAAGACCTTCTGCCATACACCACTGGCCCAAAATGTACCGCCTGTAGAAAACCCCCGTGTAAAGCCGCTCATACCGCTGCTTTACTCCGGGGTCCAGACTCAGATTGTCTGCCATGGAAAACTGCAGCCTGAGCATTTTCTTTTCCCTTGCCCTCAGGATCCACTCCTTGTAAAGCCAGTGCTCCGGCCCTTCCGGATTGCAGTTAAACCACAGCTTTGACCCGGACACCGAGCACCGGGCACAGGCCTGCTCCACAAAGCTCCGGGGCATCAGAGCCGCCTCGTCCAAAAGCACCCCTGCCAGGGTGATGCCCTGAATCAGCTTGTAGGCACTCTCGTCCTGACCGCCGAACAGATAGTACACATTCTGCCTTCCCCTGTGATCACACACCACCAGCTTATTCTCACTGCGATGCTCCGTCAGGGTAAAAATACCCCCCAGCCAATCCTGTAAATGCAGAACAATGTTCCTCCGCAGGGACGCAATGGTCTTTCCGCACAGAGCAAAGACCTGTCCGTCGAAGGCGGTCATGCTCCATAAGAAGAAGCCGTTCACCATGGACACAGTCTTTCCCGAACGGATCGCCCCATCGCAGATGATCCCATCAAGCTCTTTTAGCTTCTCCCGGTTCCACCAGGTCATTGCCAGCATCTGCTTCCTGCTGAATTTCCGGTAGATCATAGATTTCCTCCTTTGTGGCCTTCAGTAGCTCCTCCAGCAGATTGTTTTTCTCCGGCAATACTTTTCCGTCAAGCATACCCATACACTTTCCCAGAAGCTCCAAAGCCTTCAGCTTATCATAGAGCTTCACCTTCCAGCCATGGGTGGTTTTCTCGATGGACGCGATGGCGGCCTCCAGGGAACCGGGCAGCTCATCAGTGTTTTTGATCACCAGCTCGCCGTCCTGTACGCATAAAAAATCGGTAGCCTTTGCAAACCCAATGGCTACCAGCTCCTCCATCACCCGTTCCCGGCTGATCTTCTTATTTCTACCCATACCTGACTTTCGCATTCCTCCTTTGCCCGGCCCGTTTTCGGTAATACAATCATACCACAGGAAAGATGAAAAGTCTTCCCGTTTTTTTACCAACCTTATGAACGGGAAAAGTTTATAATTTTTTGAAAAAGGCTTGCATTATTGTGATATAATAGTAAAATATGACGTATGTTACGTGTTTTGGGAGAAACAGCATGAAAAGAAACACAGAAAAACGCCGTAAGGATTATTGGCTGTTTTGCATATTGCGGAGCCTTGTCCGTCTGTTCAGCCCCAAGTTCCGGTTTCACGGTCTTGAGAACCTGCCGGAGGGCGGCTGTATCGTGGCAGGCAACCACAGCCATATGTACGGCCCCATCGTAGGCGAACTGTACTTCCCCGGTCCCCGCCGGATCTGGTGTAACAGTCAGATGATGATCCTGAAGGAAGTCCCGGCCTATACTTTCTATGACTTTTGGGCCCATAAGCCTCACTGGTGGACCTGGCCCTTTTATAAGATCCTGTCCTATATGATTGCACCGCTCTCGGTGTGCCTGTTCCGCAATGCCCATACCATACCCGTCTATCGGGACAACCGGGGCATCACCACCTTCCGCAAGACTGTGGAAAGCCTGACAGCCGACGAAAGAGTGATCATCTTCCCGGAGCATTACACCCCCCGGAACAATATCATCTACGAATTCCAGGACAAGTACATCGACGTTGCCCGGCTCTATTATAAACGAACCGGCAAGGCTCTGTCCTTCGTTCCCATGTACATCTGCCCTGCCCTGAAAGAGGTGCATCTGGGCAAACCCACCACATTTGACCCCCAGGCACCTATGGAGCAGGAGCGGGCCCGCATCAGCGAATACCTGATGGCCGGGATCACGGACATCGCCACTTCTCTTCCCCTGCACACCGTTGTTCCCTATCCCAATGTGTCCAAAAAGTATTATAAAAAGAATAAGGAGGGTTAATTTATGAGAAAGCCTGTAGTCGACTATCGTAAATTCCGCCTGTCCAAACTGAAAACTCCGGAATTTTCCCACCTGCTGCTTTTACTGGGCTGGGTCGGATATTTCCTCCTGTATATGATCACAGAGAATCTGATCCCGGTAGAAAATTGCCACCCGATCCATATCGCTTTAGACGATATGATCCCCTTTATGGAGATCTTTGTGATCCCCTATACCTTCTGGTATCTTTTGATCATCTTCTCCCTGGGCTACTTTTTACTGTACAATATTGACCAGTTCAAAAAGCTGCAGACCTATATCATCATCACCCAGGTGGTGGCCATGGCTGTTTATATTATTTACCCCAGCCGTCAGGACCTTCGCCCTGAGGTATTCCCCCGGGATAATTTCCTGACCGACCTGGTGGCCTTCATCTACAGCTTCGATACCAACACCGGCGTATTCCCCTCCTTGCACGTAGGCTACTCTCTGGGCATTGCCTCTGTATGGCTCCGGGAAAAATCCGTCCGCTGGCCCTTCAAGACCTTCGTGATGATTTCCATCGTCCTGATCTGTATGTCCATCTGCTTTATCAAGCAGCACTCTGCCGCCGATTTCTTTGCCGCCCTTCCTCTGGGTCTGCTGGCAGAGCTGATCGTATTCCGGAAATCCTATTTCAAAAAACGTGCCAAAAAGGAGATACCCCATGCGTGAAACCTATGTTGAATGTGTTGCTCCCCGGCCCAATGCCTGGTGGAAGTACCTGTTGCTGGGCTTTTTGTCCCTTCTGACTGCACTGGGCATCTTCTACAGCCCCGGACCCAACGGCTGGATCTTCATGCTGGCAGCTGCGGTGTTTGCTTTTTTGATCTACCGCCTGCGGCAGACCATGAACATTGAGTTTGAGTATATTCTCAATGGTAACGATTTATCCGTTGACAAGGTGATCAATCAGAAAAAGCGGAAGCACCTTGCTAACTTCCGGGTTGCCAAGATCGAGTTCTTTGCCCCCATTGATGCCCCCCAGCTTTACAACCACCGCCGCCGCTGCACCAAGACCTCTGACTACAGCTCCGGCAGAAACTCTGACCAATATGCCATGTGCTATGTAGGAAACTTTGTGATTCTGACGCCCTCCAAGAAGCTTTTGGCGGCCCTGAAGCCGGAGCTTCCCTATAAGTTTGTTGACTAATCCAAAAACGCTCCCTGTGAGGGAGTGTTTTGGCATAAACTTTTTTATAATTTTGCCAATTTTTGCGAAAAGTGGTTGCGTTTCTCTTTAGAAGGTGCTATTATTATAATCAGCGTGATATAGGCAAAAGAGCATATACATAATACGCCACCGTTTTTATTGATGAAAGGAAAGAAGTACAATGAAAAGTTCTAAAACGTGGATTCGGATCTGCACCATTCTCTGTTCCGTTCTGCTGCTGGCATTGCTGGTATTCCAGTTCCAGCCCTTCTGGACCATGCCCGCCTGTGAGGTCTGTCAGGTCCGCTGCGAGCTGGACGTGAACGACAAGTGTCCCGCCTGTGCCATCACTAAGGAATGGTGTGTGGTTCCCACCTCCTGTATCTGTGATACAAAGTGCGATTCCTCCCGGAATGCCAATGAGAACTGCCCCATCTGTACTGAAAAATACCGTCTGTGTGTTGCCGAGTCCCGGCTGGCAGAGACCGATCCCACCGGTGAGGCTGTAGACCCCACCGATGCGACTGCAGATACCACCGAGGCTACTACAGATACTACAGATACCACCGAGCCCACCGCCGAGGCAACTGAGGCCGTAGAAGAACCCGAAGAAGAGAAGGAGCTGGTTCTGACTCCCATCGCTCCCATTCCCGCTGATCGCAGTGGCGTCGAGGTCAGCATTCAGCAGTACATCTGGATGCCCACCTTTGAGAGCTGCGAAGGCGTAACCGAGTATTTCGAAACCCAGTATGAGGATTTCAAGATCAACGACATCATTCTGATGCCCGCATTGACCCTGATCCTGGCTGTCGCCCTGGTATGCTTCGGCATTCTGAAGTTCAAGCCCTGGGCTTCCCTGCTGGCTCTGATCGCCGGTCTGCTTACTACCATTACCTACCTGACCGAGCCCATCTTCCAGACAGGTGCCAACTGGCAGATCCACCTGTACCTCAGCATTGCCCTGCTGGTAGTATCCCTGATCCCCACCGTGATCGGCGGCATCAGCCTGCTGCGTAAGGCCCTTGCCAAGAAGAAATAAAATACAAAACACAAAGCCCCCGGTAAAACCGGGGGCTTGCTTTTTGAAAACATCGTGGTGATTCACTTTTCGCCCACGAGAAGCCAAAAAATGCTTTATAATAAAACGCTCCGGTATTTCGGAGCGTTTTACTGTTCCTTATTCATAATCTGCACCAGCTGCTCAAAGGTAACAAACTCATAACCGCTTTTTTGTAGCATCTTGATGATCTGTTCCACCCGCCAGCCGTATTTTCCGATACCCTTTTTCAGATAGTATTTATCATAGGATTTCAGCTGCTTGATGAAAGGTACTTTTTGCTTTGTCAGCTCAAAAGGGTGCAAGTAGAACACATAGTAATCATTTTTATGAATATAGTGCCGTATCAGCGTCTTGATAAAGCCCCAGTTGCTCAGACGCACATAGCCGCCGCCGGCAATGGGATAGGGGCTGGCAAAGATCTTCTCCGTAGGCAGACCGAACTCATAAAAGCCGCCCTCTCTGAAAACACCCTTCCGCAGCTTGCGAAAGCTATCCAGATCCAGCTTCACCGTATGCCGTGCAGGCTCATAGCCCAGATCACTGGAATCGTATTGAAAGCCCAGCTCCTGAAGCACCGAAAGCCGTTCCCTGTCCATGCTGAAGCAGGGAGCCCGGAATCCCACCACGTCGATGTCAAACAGTTCCCGGAACTGTTCCTTGGCTCTGCGGGTGTTCTCCTTGAACTGCTCCACTGACACCGTCATCGGTGCAATATGGGAATAACTGTGCAATGCCAGGCAGTGCCCCTTTGCAATATGGGGTCTCAGCCGGTCTGCGATCCGGGGTGCCAGATCTCCCACCACGAACAAGGTGCTTTTAATGCCGTACTTATCCAGTATTTTCAAATACTCATCGAACCCGTCCGTCAGGTCCGCATCCACCTGAATGCCGGCAGAGCTGAGACATTCCGTATCTCCGAAGCTCTCCACATCCATGGTGAAAACCGCATATTTCTTTTGACTCATTTCTTACTTCCCGAAAAAATCGATAATTGCCTGATCATACTTTTCCGTATTATTGATCCGCAAATGGGAATGGCCGCCCTTATGAAACCAAACCAGCTTCTTATCCTGGGAGGCACAGGCCTTAAACAGCTTGCGGCTCATCTTGGGAATGGAGAAAATATCCTTTTCTCCGTACAGAAACAGGATCCGGCAGTCCGGCCTGATTTTTTTGATTGCCTTGATAGGCTTGTGCTTGTAGACATTGGTGCCGGTGCATCGGTAGATCCGCCACATCACCATCTGCAGCACCGGAAACCGGGGTCGGTTCAGTGCCATCATGTGCCGTTTAAAGGTTTCCGGGAAGGAAATGTAGCAGCCCTCCGTAACAAGGCCCCGCAGATACTCCGGGCACTTGGGAGAACTCAGGGCAAACAGGCCGGAAGAAGTACCGATGCAAATGCCGTGGAAATAGACCTCATTGTTTCCGAACTTATTGTGTATCAGCTCTGCCCAGGCCAGAATGTCTTCACTTTCTTTGACACCAATGGTGTTGTACTTGCCGTCGCTGAGACCGTGGCAGCGGGTATCCACTACCAATACATTAAACCCGGCCTTCTCATAGGGCGGTGCAAAGTAGTAGGAGTATACTAAACTTTCACACCGACCGGGCAGAATGATCACGCAGCGTTCTTTTCCGAAATCAAAATACTGACCGAAAAGCCGCAGGCCGTCATGTTCGATCTGCAATTCTGTGATGCGGTGGACATTTTGATCTTTCCAGGCAATACCCTCATGCCACATCTGCACCTGCTCGGCGTCATCGGGGAAAGAGCAGGTCCTCTGCCACTTTTCCGGGGAGGTTCTCACCAACTGATCTTCATATACTTTTTTGGAAATCGGATACGTATAAACGATCATCGCAATCAGGCCGCCCAACAATAAGACCGCCAGGATCAAAAGGATCTCCGGAATACCCATAAATTCTCCCCCAAAAACATAGTCCCGAACAGTATATCACAGCTTTTTGTAAAATGCATTATTTTTGTCAAAAAAAGTTGAAAAAAGGAAAACTCTGTTGATTTGAGCCTACCGCTGTGGTATAATTAGCCTGATATTATATCGACGAAAGGAACTGTTCTTATGTCTGATTTTGTAATCATTCCTGATGCAGCGTCTGACTTTACCAAGGAGCTGCGGGACCGCTTCCAGATCCCCGACTACATCAAAGGCACGATCTACCTGCCTGACGGCACGGAAGCCATTGCGGATCTTGACTGGGAGCTGATGGACCCCACCACCTATTATAACTCTATGTCCGGCCGGAAGGCACTTTATAAGACTGCCGGTTCCCGCCAGGGCGACATTTATACCATCTACAGAAAGTACCTGGAAGCCGGTAAGGACATTCTGACCATCTGTCTGTCCTCTGCCCTGTCCGGCACCTATCAGGTCTACCTGAAGATCTCCCAGGAGCTGATGGCAGAGTATCCCGGCCGAAAGATCGTGATTGTGGACTCCCTGCGTTATTCCTCCGCCCTGTCGCTATTGGTGATCAAAGCCTGCCAGAAACAGCAGGAAGGTGCCACCCTTGAGGAGACTGCCGCACACCTGAACCAAGTTAAGCACTCCATTCACCAGATGGGTTCTATGGACGATATGTTCTTCCTGTGCAAAACCGGCCGTGTGTCCAATTTCAAGGCTTTCTTCGGCACTTTGGTGGGTATCAACGCTATGGCCGACTTCAACCGTCAGGGTCTTTCCCAGGTAGTGGGCAAGATCAAAGGCAAAAAGCGAGTGATCGACGCCATCATCGAGTATATGCGTCATACTATTCAGAATCCCCAGGATCAGATCGTCTTTGTAGGCCATTCCAACCGCGAGCAGGCGGCGGAGCTTCTTGCCCAGCGGATCCGGGAGGAGTTCTCCCCCAAGGAAGTCATCATCAATCCTGTGGGCATATCCTGCGGTGCTTCCATCGGCCCCGGCCTGTGTGCCGCATTCTATGAGGGCGTGGAGATCAGCGAGGACTACAGCCGTGAACAGGAACTGATGAAGAATATCATCGCAGAACAGAAAAATTAACGGAGGCAAACCATGAAGGATTTCATTGTATTAACCGACTCCACTTGCGACCTGAACTTAGAGCTGCGTCAGCAGTTTGGTATCGAGTACGTTCCCATGCGATACATAATTGACGATAAAGAGTACGTTGCCTCTCTGGATTGGGAGTTTCACGGTGTCAAGGAATATTATGACCTGATGCGGAACGGCTCCCGGGTCTTCACCACCCAGATTCCCAGAGACGTGTATCACGAAGCGTTCCTGAATGCCATCAATGCCGGCAAGGACGTTGTGTATATCAGCTGCTCCTCTGCCCTGTCCGCCTCCATCAACGTGGCCAGACTGGTAGCCCAAGAATTGACTGAACAGTACCCCGATGCAGGCATCTACTGCGTTGACTCTCTGATCAGCTCTCTGGGTCAGGGCTTTTTGGCAATGGAAGCCTCCCGGAAGCGGGAAGCCGGCCTCAGTGCCGCTGAAACCGCCGCCTATATTGAGAGCATCAAGCTGTGCGTCAACCAGTGTGGCACAGTGGCTTCCCTGGAGTACCTTCGTCGTGCAGGCCGGGTCAAGGCCTCCAAGGCATTCTTCGGCAATCTCTTTGGTGTAAAGCCCCTGATCATCTCTGACCGGAAGGGTCAGAACTATGCCTATAAAAAGGCAAAAGGTGCCGCCAACGCCCGGCTGGGCATTGCCGAACACCTGATCCAGGCCGCAAAGGGCGTCTATGATGAGCTGTTCATCTCCCATGCGGACTGCCTGGAGGACGCTGAGCTTCTGAAGGAAGAAATCCTGAAGCAAGCCCCCTTTAAAAAGGTAACCATCAGCACCATCGGCCCCATCGTAGGTGCCTCTGTTGGCCCCGGCACAGTGATCGCTTTCTGCCTGGGCGAAGAAGTATTGATCGAAGGAAATGAGTAATATGCAAACCAAATTGGACGGCAGGGATCTGCACCTGCTGTTTACCTGCGGCTACCGCAACCTGAAAAAGAATATGCAGACCATAAATGACCTGAACGTATTCCCCGTCCCCGACGGAGACACCGGCACCAATATGGTCATGACCTTCGGTGGTGGACTGCGTTCTGTGCAGGAGGATATCCCCCACGCAGGCCAATATATGCAGGCACTTTCCCGGGGGACTCTGTTGTCCGCCCGCGGCAATTCCGGTGTGATCTTCTCCCAGTTTGTCCACGGCCTTGCCCGTGGCCTTGCGGAAAAGGAAGCCGTAACCTTCCCTGACCTGATCACCGCCTTTGCCTGTGCCAAGGAGGACGCCTACAGTGCCATTCTCACCCCCACCGAGGGCACGATTCTGACAGTCATTCGGGAAGCTGCCGACTTTTTGGCCTCTGAGGCCCGTGCATACGCCTCCTTCAAAGAGGGTTTTGATGCACTGGACACGCAGATGTCTACCACCTTGAAAAAGACCCCGGACCTGCTGCCCGTCTTAAAGGAAGCCGGTGTAGTGGATAGCGGTGGAGCCGGCCTTGTGTGCTTTGTGGACGGCATCTGTGCCCACCTGCACGGCCAGACCCCCGAGGACATTCCCGACACCGACTGGTCCGCCCCCGCCCCCAACGCCGCAAATTTCGGACCGGACAGCCATCTGGAATACGGCTACTGCACGGAGTTTATCCTGCAGCTGATGAACTATAAGACGGATCTTTCCGCCTTCGACCTTGCCGCCTTTACCAAGCCCCTGGAGGAAATGGGCGATTCCATCGTGGCGGTGCATAATGACGGTATCGTAAAGATCCATATCCACACCTTCACCCCGGAGCTGGTACTGGGCTACGGCAGACGCTTTGGCGAATTTGTCTCCGTAAAGATCGAGAATATGTCCGTCCAGCATTCGGAAATTCAGGCAGAAGCCCGTGAAAAGGTCAAATACGCCATTGTAGCCGTTGCCTCCGGCGACGGAATCAAGGAATATTTTGAAAGCATCGGTGCTTCTTATATCATTGACGGCGGCCAGACCAATAATCCTCCCGTCAGTGCCTTCCTGGAGGCCTTTAAGCGGTTCGATGCCGAGCATATCATCGTCCTGCCCAATAATTCCAATATCATTCTAACCGCCCAGCAGGCCGCCGAGAGCTACACGGAGGGCGACGTGCGGGTGATCCCCACCAAGTCCATCGTGGAGGGCTATTCTGCTCTGTCCATGATGAACCTTTGGTGTGATACTGTGGAGGAACTGATCGAAGAAATGTCTTCGAATCTCGACAACGTGGTAACCGGCTATGTAACCACCGCCGTCAGAGATTCCCATATGGACGGCCTTGACATTAAAAAGGACGCCTGTATCGGCCTTTCGGATAAGCACATTCTTGCAAGCGAAGCAACTGCTGTGGAAACCGCCAAGGCCCTGGTGCGAAAGATCACCGCGGCCTCCCCGAAGGACGTGATCATCTTCTTCTACGGACAGAACGTAACCGAAGAAGATGTGGCAGAGCTCTCCGATTTCTTGCAGACCGAATATCCTATGGTGGATTCCGGCTTTGTAGCCGGCAAACAGGCCATCTACGACTTTATCATCTCTTTGGAGTGATCCTATGACCAAAATCGTCATTGATATTATGGGTGCCGACATCGGCTTTGAACCCATCGTCTCCGGCATTGCAAAGGCTCTTAGCTCCGGCCTTGACTTTTTCCCCGTCCTTGTAGGGCCGGGAAAGGCAAAGGATATCCTGAACGAGGCAGGTATCGACCCCGCCCGTTACGAGCTGATGGAAGCCACCGATTACATTCGTAACGAAGATCCCCCCACCTGCATTTTCGGTGAGGGCAACACCAAGTCTATGGCCATCGCTTATGACCGGCTGAAGGCCGACCCGGGCTGCGACGCCCTCCTCTCAGCGGGTAATACCGGAGCACTTTTAGTAGGCTCTATTTGCCGGCTTGGTTTGTTGCCGGGCCTTAAATTCCCGGCTCTGGCCTCTGCCCTTCCCTGTAACGGTGAAAACCTTCTGTGCCTTGTGGACTGCGGAGCTAATGTAGAATGTACCGCTGACGATCTGGCCCGTTTCGCCCGCATGGGACATATTTTCTCCAAAAGCTATGTGGGCATTGCCTCCCCCCGTATCGGTCTTATGAGCGTGGGCAGAGAGCCCCAAAAAGGAACGAGCCTTACAAAACAGGCCTATGAAAAGATCAATGCTTTGGGTCTTAATTTCGTAGGCAATGTAGAGGGCAGCGACCTGGTCAGTAATTATGCCGACGTGATCGTTACCGACGGCTTCAGCGGCAATATTCTTCTCAAGTGTGCCGAATCCATCGGAAAGGCCGCCATGGAGATCGCCGCCAGGTGCGGAGCCGGAGAGCCTGTGGTGGAAAAGATCCGGCAAACTCTCTTCGAAACTTTTGACTTCAACTCCCGCGGAGCCGCCACCTTCTTAGGCCCTAAGAAAACGGTGGTCAAAATGCACGGAGCTGCCAATATCGATACGGTGGTAGCCTCCATCGCCCAGATCCTGCGACTGGAAAAATCCGGCTTCTCCCGGGCAATGGCAGAAGAACTGGCAAAATAAAAAGAAATCGCCAATTAGGCGATTTCTTTTTAAGGTGAATTTATTCCTGCTGTGTCCGCAGAGCGATAAAGGTGAATTTGTGAAGCCAGTACCGCAGGGGTATGCACACCAAAAACACCAGATTGAAGGCCACCCACAGAGGCACCTGGGGACAGGCATAGAAGAACAGCACGCAGCCCAACAGATACAGCGTATGGGCGATGATCTGATGGATCAACAGCGTCAGCCGGTCGTGGCATCGGGTATTGCGGAACACGAAGCACTCATTTACGATCAGGTTGACAGCATAAGAAACAATGCCTGCACCGGGAATGGTCAGCGGCAAATGCCGATAGCCAAACAGCAGAGAAACGGTAATGACCCAGATTTCCGTAACCGCAAATCCGATAAACAGGCCGATGGCCAGCTGGAACAGACTCCGATAGATCCGCACCGTGTCCTTAATGGGGTTAAAGTGCGAAGATTGATTGTTGTTGATGTAAATGGCATCGATAAGAATGGTGGCAATGGGAATTGCTTTTTTCGCCGCATAATACAGCACATTCATCTCATAGTCGTAGTTATTCTTTTCAACCTTGACCAGCCAGTCGATGTAAGAGCGATGGAAGCCCCGAAGCCCCGACTGATTATCGGAAAGATACCGCTTGGTCAGCAGAGCATACACCACCCGGGACATGAAGTTACCCACTCTGGAACGCAGAGGAATATCCTTCCTGCGTTTGCGAATGGTAAGTACAAATTTATGCCCCGCCTGCAATTGCTTACTGACCCGAATCACATCTTCCACCCGATGCTGACCGTCCGCATCACAGGTAATGAAATGCTCTGATTCGGGCATATGGTCCCGAATGTATGCCATGCCTGTTTTCAACGCAGCACCCTTGCCGCGGTTGTGCTCATGGGTCAGAATATGGGCAAATTCCTTGACTCTATCAAAGATCCCCTGATAATCAGGACCGCTGCCGTCGTCCACCACGACCACCGCAAAGCCCTCATCTTTTAGCCGCTTTGCAAGCGAAATCAGCTGTTCGTCCGGCTCATAGGCCGGTATCAATACTGTATCCAAATTAACCTCTCTGTTTCTCCGGCCCTTGGACCTGTGTTATTCCCCGATACTGCGAATTAAGAAACTGTGAATATCCTGCATCAGTTTGTTGTTTGCCGTGCCGTCGGGATCATACATAATATCCGTATGCCCGGCATCGCAGAGCAAGAATTCCACCTGTTCGGAATCGATCTGCTCCTTATGGGCGAAAATGGAGCTTTTCTCCATAGGGATCTGCTCATCACTCTTTCCGTGTACCACCAGCACCGGCACCGACCCCTCGGAGATTGCATCTGATGCGTCCTTTTCCAGGGTGTCCGTACCGAAAAGCATGGCCTGATACAGCCACAGAAAGCCGTAATTTCCGTAGCTGAGCGGACCAATGGCCTTGGTACTTAACTCCATAATCGCTTCCATAGCACTATTAACACCGCTGATGGACACCACCGCCGCCACCGGGCTGCTCTGCTCCAAAACGCAGCAGGCCGCGTAAGCACCACGGCTGTGTCCCACCAAAACAAGCTTATTATAACCGAAGCATTGTCGGTTTTCAACATATTTTAATGCGGCCTCCAGATCCGGGATCGTCTGGGAAAAACCCACCTGGCTCTCCCCCTGAGATTGGAGCGTTCCTGTGGGGTCAAAGGTAAATACGCCCCACCCAAAATCCCGCAGCTCGCTAATCTGCCACAGATAATCATCGCCACCGGCAGAAAAACCGGGGACAAGCAAAATAAGCCCGTGAGCCTGCTCCGGCCGGGGTGCCTCGTAGTAATAGCCGGTCAGCAGATTCTCTCCGGAGGAAAAGGTAACGGTTTGCCGCTCCTGCACCATAGCAGTCAGCTCATCAGGTACGTTTACCGGCTCATCATATCGGGCAAAAATACGGTCATAAACGATTTTCGTCGTGGCAAACGACAGCACAAAAAAAGCAACAACAGCAGAAATAACGATAGCTCTCGGTATCCTTCTTCGGTTATATTTCTTTTCAGATACCATAATTATCTCCATTCCTGCTGTAAATTATCAAGGGAGTCCGATTTATGAAAATAACCCCCACCTATGAACTTTCCGTATTCTCCGAGGACGACTTCAAAGAGAAGATGGCAGCCGTTTCCGAACAACTGGATCAGTGCCGCCACGAGGGCAGCTTTGCCGGCTTTGACGGAAAACTGCTGCACTATGAATATTTTCAGGCCGAAAACAGCCGCGGTGCGGTAGTCATCGTCCACGGCCTCAGCGAATTTACGGGAAAATACCACGAATTTGCCTGGCACTTGTTAAACCAGGGCTTTGACGTATTTCTCTACGACCAACGCAGCCACGGTTTTTCCTGCCGGCTGACTCCCCGTCAGGATCTGATCCACGTGGATCACTTCTCCGACTACCAAAAGGATCTGCACTGCTTTGTCTGCGATGTGGTCCGAAAGGCAACCGATAAGCCCCTGTACCTCTACGGCCATTCCATGGGCGGCGGTGTTGCCCTGCAATACCTTGCCGGACACCCTGATGTATTCGAAAAAGCGGCTTTGTCCGCCCCTATGATCGAGCCTTTAACGGGAGGCATCTCCCCCACAATCGCCCGCCTGGGACTATCTTTTTACCTTCTGTTCACCAGCGGAAAGAAGAAGTTCTGGCTTTGCGGGGAATTCGACCCGGACTACCCCTTCTCCCGCTCCCACGACCAAAGCCTTGCCCGCTTTCAGCGAAATATGGAGATCCGGCTTTCCGACTCCCGCTACTGCACGACCCCCTATACCCTCCGCTGGGTGCTGGAATCCCTGCGTCAGCGTCGGAAAATGATGAAAAAGCGGTTTATAAACCGGCTTCACACCCCGATTTTAATGCTCTGTGCAGAAGAAGATACCGTGGTCAGCTGGGACGCTCAGGCAAAGTTTGCGAAAAAATGCCCTGCCTGTAAGCGTGTGGTTTTGGAAAACACCACTCACGGTATGCACTGCGGAACCAGTGATACCGTCGCCGTTCATTTGCGGCAGGTCCTGGATCACTTTTCCTGAGTGTTCTGCCGTTTTGCCTCCGCAAGAGCCACCCGCCAAAGGGCACCCAGGACCCGGCCTGCCCGGACCTTCAGCACCACATCATAGCGGAATACCGGCTTATCCCCCATAAAGTCGCAGCCCACATCGATCTTGCAGCCTTTCTTGCGAACCTTCAGGAAACTGCGTACAATGTTAAAAAGCGAATAGACCACCGCGGAGCACTCACCATAGTGAATGGCGGCCTCATCAGCACCATCTCCGGTGCAGCGAATGGTGATATGCAGCTGGGACACCTTGCACCGCCCCAGAAGCTTCAAAACCTCTTTCAGTAGATCCACCAGCATGGAGAAGCTTTCCTTGACGGTGCTCAGCAGACCCTCTGCACTGATGTTCTCCTTAACTGCCACCTTATTAAGCCGATCCACACCTGTGGCAGACTTCAGAGCCTTCACAATGGGATCGTCCGGATTGGGATTTTCTCCAAAGGTCTTAAACAGATATTTGTAACGGAAAATGAACTCATTTCGCTCATTGTTTTTGATGATCACCTTTACCGGCAACAACAGTATCACTGTGATCAGGACTGCCAGAAAGCCAACAATACCCAAAGCTATCCACATATGTCATTGCCTCCTTGTTTGTGATGACCCCATTATATAGTAAATTCACTTTAATTGCAATATGATTTACGAAAGGACGGACAAATATGCATTGGTCGTACTGCGATGTAGGCCGCTTCTCAGCCGAAGCGTTGGAAAGGATATATACGAACCTGTCTCCCTCCCGAAAAGAGCATATAGACCGTCTCCGCCGCCCGGAGGACAAAACCCGTTCACTGGCTGCCGAAGGTCTTTTGCAAACGCTCCTGCGGGAGCATTACGGCATTACTAACGCCAAACTGCACCGGGCATCTAACGGCCGCCCCTATTTGGCTAACAGCCACCTGCACATAAGCCTTTCCCACAGCGACCAAATGGTAGCCTGTGCGGTCAGCGAAGACCCCGTAGGTATCGACATTGAAAAGATCCGCCCCATGAGTCTGAAGATCTGCCGCCACCTGTGTGTGGAGGAGGAAAAAGCGTATCTTCTCTCCGATAGCGGCTTAACCGAAAACGACGAATGTCAAGACCCCGAGGTCCTGCGCCGCCTGTTTGAGATCTGGACCGCCAAGGAGGCTTATTTCAAAAAGCAAGGCACCGGCATCACCGACCTAAAGTCCGTGAATGTGTTGCACCTGGAACGGGAAACCCATAACCTTGAAAACTATATCCTGACCATTATATAAAAGGCATGCTGCAAAATTCTGCAACATGCCCTTTTCTTATTTTCCGATTTTTTTGCGGATCTTTGCCCGCACATCCTGCAAAAATGTGGACGTATGCTGCCCAAAGGCACAGTCATTGACAAAATGCTCACAGTTGTTGTGCAAAATATCGTAGCCGCCCTCACCCAGCCGGCTTTGTGCCATGGAAACGATTTCTTCCGGCTTTCGCATACGCTTGCGTTCATTGGACTCCGGCACCGCCACTTCCACTTCCCCGCCCTGCAAAAAAGCGGCAATATCGCTGCTCAGTACCTTGATTTGCTCTGCCTGTCGCATGGGATCGTCAGGAAGACCAAACTGAATCACCTGCTCCTCCGACACAAAAATGCCGTAGTGGTGATAAAACCGCACCTTGGTACGGATCAGATCCCCGTAAACCGGGGTTTTCTCAACCCACTGCATTTTTACTTTCAATGCAGGTGATCACATCACTGACCGTGCGAATGCCTGCAAAATCCTCGTTGTTGAATTTAATATCAAACTCTTCCTCCACAGCCATCGCCATATATAGAAGGCCAATGGAGTTGATACCCAGATCCTCCCGCAGGTCGGACTGGGGTTTCACATTTGCAATATCCACGCTTTCTTCCAGCACTGCCTGAAAGAGCTTCGTAAGCCGATCAAGTGTATCCATTACCGTTCTCCTTACTGATGCACCATGCATCGATTCATTTCCTCCAGCAGCTTCTGAGAGATCCTGTCAATATCTGCCGTGGAGGGGAATTTCTTTTCAACATATGCCTTGGGATCCAGTGTTTGCCCGATCACCACGACCCTGCGGCTGTACCAGTGCTTCTTCGGCACCACATGCATGGGAACGATGGGTACACCTGCCTGCAGAGCAAACAGCACCACACCGCCCTTCAGGGTCTGAACCTGCTCGTCCCTGGCAATGCCCCCCTGGGGGAACACCGCCAGCAAATATCCCTTTTTTAAGATGTCCACCGACTTGCGAGCCGCTTCAATGTCCGTTCCGTAACGGTCGATCTCAATAGCACCCACGCCCTTCAGAAGCACCTTCCGCAGCTTCCCCTTCATAACAGCCTCCGCTGCCAGGAAAAACAACCGGCGATACCAGACCGCCACACCCAAAAGGAAGGGATCGGTAAAGCTTGTATGGTTTGCCGCCAGGATCGCACCGCCACGGATCCGACCCTTATACTTCTTTCCGTCAGGCGTCAGCCGCTTCATACGAAACAGCGGAATGAGCGGCAGACACACAAGCCGTGCCAGATCCATGGGCAGCCGTCTGAAATCAAAGAGTTTATGTTTTTTTTGCATACTTATCTAATTTCCTCTTTCAATGCAAAAACTGTTTCTTCCAAAAGCTTTGTCAGATAATTAAGCTGTTCCTGCTCACCAAGGCCTTCCTTGCAGTGATCCTTCAGATAGATCGGCTCACCGATCACTAAGTTTGCCCGCTTAAAAAGGCCATAATTGCCATCGGTGTAAACCGGCACGATGGGAGCATCTGTGTGCATGGCAATAAAGGTTGTACTGACAGTAAAGGGAAAGGGTTTTCCCTTGATGGGCAGCCGGGCCTGGGGAAACACACCCACCGTACCTCCGTCGTCCAACACCTCCAGAGCATGGGAAACAAAGTCGAAGGAATGTGCCTCCCGCTCCACCCGGATACCGCCGATCAGATTCAGAAGGGTGGCCATAAACTTATTTTTGTTGTACAGCACTTCCGCGATCAAAAACCGGATCGTGCGGAAGGGAAACACCAGAATGCACAGCACAAAGTCCATGAGGCTAATGTGATTGCTGACCAAAATACAGGTCTTCGGCAGTCTTCTTTTTGCACCGGAAGCCAGGTGTACCCTGGGCTTCAGCAGTATCCACGCAGGGATAATGCCGGTAAGTTTCACAAAGCCAAGACAGAGTCTTACAAGCCACTTTTTCTTGTTCATATCACAGTTTACTTTCTATGTACTCACAGATTTCTTTCGGTGTATACCGATAGGTGTCGCCGTTATCATAGTCATCGATACTGAATTCCTCCGCAAGAGCCGTCAAAATGGAGAAATACTGAATACTGGTAGCACCCAGATCGTAGAAGATGTGGGACTCCCCGCTGACCTTTTCCCCATCGATCTCCAACACCCCGGCAATGATCCTGCAAACCTGACCCAGAAGCACAGAGCCCTGTTCTTCCCCGGCCTGCCCCACCTGGAACTGATTGAAAGGTGTCAGCGTTACCAGACCGTTTTTGATCTTCTCCAAAAGCTGCGTGCGGCTGACCTTAACGGCAGTAGGCGGAGCCAGCTCATCAAAGGTAAAATAGAAATTCTTCACCGCTGTAGCTGCAGGGAAGGTATCATTGACCCCATAGAAATAGTCCTTGATCTGCTTTGCCAAAGCCTTCGTGGTGTAGGGATTGACCTGAGCCACCAGCGACAGCTCCTGCCCGTTCTCTCCGGGCATACCCAATACACAGAACTGCTGAACGCTCTGGGGCATAAATGCCTTTTCGATCATATCGGGGTTGATATTCTCGCCGTTTTCGCCGATCACCGTGTCGCTGCGTCTGCCCCGGATATAATAATACCCGTCCACACATTCCATACGGTCTCCGGTGTCAAACCAGTCTTCCACAGAAACAGCCTTGCCGTTGACAAGCTTTTTGATGCACAAAGAGCCACCCTTGACCTGGAGGATTCCCTCATCGTCCAGCCGATAGCTGACCGCGTCAAAGGGCTTACCGATGGAGTTGCGGTTTTTGTCCTTGGGACGGCTTCGTAATTCCACAGAGGTAATGCCGATCTCACTCATGCCGTAGCCGTTATGCATATTGTAGCCGATACCGTTTAATAGCTCCATAGCAGAATCCCGCAGATAGCTGCCGCCGCTGATACAGAACAGCACAGACCGGCCAAAGAGCTTATCGGTAACCTGACGCAAAAGCCGCTTTGCCAGCTTTGCACCAAAATTGGGAAAACGGTTCTGTAAAGCCGTGGCAAGGGCAAGACCCCGACGCAGCTTAGCTTCCTTCTTCTCTCCCTGCTTTGCTACTTCCGCCCGGACCTGCTTTTCCACCGTGTGCCATAGCATGGGTACCGCAAAAATATGGGTAACCTGATGCCGGCGGCAGGTCTTCAAAATGGTTTCTGCACTGTAATCCCGGAGGAACACCAGGGTCCTTCCGAAGAACGTAAACCAAAAATAAACCGCAAACAGACCAAACACATGGTAAAAGGGCAAAAATGCCAACTGCTTCAGCTGCCCCTTGTAATGCCCTGCGATCTGCGGACATTCCTTAACAATGGACTTAAAATTCAGGATCTGTTCTGCGATCTGGAGGCCTGAATAAAAGCAAATAACCTCATTCATAGAGGTTGCCGAAGAGGAAAACGCCAATTCATTTTCAAACACATCGCCGCAAACTGCCGGATAGTCTCCTGAAAGCTCTGTCATGGTGATCACTTCACCGGTAAGTGCTGACTTTTCTGCACACAGGATATACTTCACCTGCAAGGTTTTCAAGATTCCCTGCGTAAGGGACTCCGGATAACGCATATTCACAAGATAGGGCTTGTTTCCGCTCTTGAGAATTGCCCAAAAGGCAGTGATCCAGTCCGGAGAATTTTCCATCTCCAGAGCGATATACTGATGGGTAGCCCCTACCTTGGCATACAGAGCCTCTGCCGTGCGGCAGATTCTCTCATAGATCTCGCCGTAGGTATAGGTTTTAATCCGGAAACCGTCATTGGTCTCGCACAGGACCCGGTCCTGCACCCGGAACATGATCTCAAAAATAGCCTTTAGATCCTTTTTCGAGGCCTCCAGCTGTTCCCTGTTGACCTGCAAAGTCTGTCGGAGTTCTTTCTTCATAGCAATTCCTTTTGACATAAAGATTTCCGCTGGCAACGTGCCAGCGGAAATGATTTTCGTTTATATGCTGATCACACCTGCGTATTTGCTTTTAGTAGGAGTAGGACGCACAATTGATAAGGTTGATAAAACCAAAGAAAAGCATCACTGCGGAGACGATCAAGCCGGCCATACCCAGCTTTACGCCGGCAGAGCAAACGCCGGAGGGGTTGCCGCCCTCAATGCTCTTATAGCTCAAGATCCGGCCTACGATACTCAGCGGGACGGAGAAGAAGCCAAAGATCAGAGCAAAGGTGATGCCCATGGGAGGCATAGCCATACCGATCAGTGTGTACAAAACACCCAGCGTACCGAAAACTACGCCGCCGATACCCAGACCCATACCTACAAAGCCGAGGGCCTTGACCTTACCGGAAATGACGGGCTCAGCCTTCACCGCAACGGGTGCAGGCACATTCTGAGGAGCACTTTCTTCAGGCACGGCAGTACCGCAAACACGGCAGAACTTATCGCCTGCTTCCATTTGATTACCGCAATGAGAACAAAAAGACATATGTATTCCTCCTTTTTTGGCCATTATATCATAGCCAAATCCGCTACGCAAGCATTTTTTCAGGTCCTTTCCCCGTTTCATTGTAGGGACGATTCACGAATCGTCCACCTGCTGCGTCATTCCGAGTGGAGCGTAGCGGAATCGAGGAATCTTCGCACCGAATATCTGCTCAGCAGCCTTAGCCATACGTAGATCCTTCGAATCGCTATCGCTCGCTCAGGATGACGCAAGTCGTTGAATATGGTTCCATATCCGTCCGCAACATTTCCCGATTGCTTTTTCCTGCGATCGGGATTATAATGGAGATATTCCAAAAAAATACAGGAAAGAGGTAAGCAATATGTTTTGTAAACACTGTGGCACTCCCCTGGAAGACACCGTGGAGACCTGTCCCAACTGTGGCACGACCTTGACCGAAGTCGCTGAACCCGCTTCCGAGGTTGTGGAAATTGCTCCCGGGGAAGTCGTCGAGATCCTGCCGGAGCCTGTTCCCGCAGCCGCCATTCCGGCTGAGCCTGTGGAGCCGACAGCCAAGGTGGTCTATCAGATCCCTCCTGAAAACGAGCCTCTGAGTGCTTGGAGTTATTTCTGGCTGAAGGTGCTGTTTTCCGTCCCCATCGTAGGCTTTGTTTTCCTGATGATCTTCACCTTCCATGGCGGCAATTTAAACCGCAGAAGCTTCGCCCGGTCCTACTGGTGTGGACTGTTGGTAACGGTAATTGTGCTTGCCGTACTTGCACTGATCGTATACGGCTTTGCCTTTAATCTACGCCTGTTCATTCCGAAACAATATTAACCCCCACATACCCCCCGGCAAAGCCGGGGGGCTACTATTTTGACATTGTAGGGGCGATTCACGAATCGCCCGCAAGCATATTGCAAATATCAAAAATATCCGTTATAATAGCATTTATTGAAAACCATGCTTTTGGAGAGATTCCTATGAACATTATTGTTGCCGGTGCCGGCAAGACCGGCCTGACGCTGGCCGGACAGCTGATTGCCGAGGGCCACAATACCACCATTATCGACACCAATAGCCGGGTGCTGGAATCCGCAGTGGAGCTCTACGACGCTATGGCCACCTGCGGCAATGCCGCTTCCAAGGCGGTGCTTCTGCAGGCAGGCGTGGAGGAAGCGGATCTTGTGATCGCCGCCACCAACGCGGACGAAGTGAATCTTCTGTGCTGTATGACGGCCCACGGCATCAACAGCCGCCTGCATACCATTGCCCGGATCCGGTCTCCCCAGTATGCCGACCAGGTTATGACCATGCCGGAGGTATTTCCTTTGTCGCTGACAGTCAACCCGGAAAAGCGTGCTGCTGTGGAGATCGAGCGTCTTTTGAAATTCCCCGGATTTTTACGCCGGGACACCTTTGCCCGTGGTCAGGTAGCCATTGTAGAGCTGCGGATCGACCCGGGCAGCAAGCTCTGTAACGTACCTTTGATGCAGATGAGCGGCATTATCAAATGCCGTGTTCTGGTGTGTGCCGTTTTGCGGGACGGAACAGCGGTAGCCCCCAGCGGCAATTTCGTACTGCAAAGCGGCGACCGTATCTTTGTTACCGCCCCCACTGCCGACCTTGCTATCTTGCTTCGGAATCTGGGCATCGTTACCCGCCGGGTCCGCAAGGTGCTGATCTGTGGCGGCGGCCGGGTCAGCTACTATCTTGCCAAGCTCCTGGAAGAGGACAAAATTGAAGTAAAGCTATTGGATAAAGACTATGACCGCTGCGTAGAGCTTTCCACCTTACTGCCGGACACTACTGTTGTCCACGGCGACTGCAGCAGTCAGCGGCTTCTGGACGACCAGGGGATCCAAACTGTAGACGCCCTGTGCAGCCTGACGGGCATGGACGAAACCAATATGCTCATCTCCATGTACGGCGAATCTGCGGAGGTTCCCCAGGTGATCACCAAACTCAGCCGCGGCAAAAGCACCCTGTTGGGTTCTCTCCCCCTGGGCAGCGTGATCTGTCCCAAGGAGCTGTGCAGTAACGACATCGTCCGTTACGTCCGAGCCATGCAAAACCAGACCGGTGCCGCCATTTCCGTCCACACCATTGCCGACGGTCAGGCGGAGGCTGTGGAATTTTTGGTAGACGGCTCTGCCAAGCACCGGGACACCCCCCTGAAGGACCTGAAGCTGAAGAATAACGTATTGATCGCCAGTATTACCCATGGCGGCAAGACCCAGATCCCCAATGGTGAGAGTATGTTCACCGCGGGCGACACAGTGGTAGTCGTTACCAGTGGCCGGGGCGTGCTGAAGCAGATCAACGACATTTTTGCCTAATGTAGGAGCAGTTTATGAACTTTAAGATGATGGGGCGTTTTATCGCCCAGATCATAACCATCGAAGCAGTCTTTATGCTTCCGGCCCTGGGAATCAGTGTGTTCTCCGGGGAATGGAACGCAGTAGCCGGCTTCGGATATACCCTTGCCATCATCTTGGCGGTGGCCGCGATACTGTTTGCCTTGTGTCGCAAGGCTCGCCGGATCTTCGGTGCCCGGGAGGGCTTGGTGTGCGTGGCTCTGGGCTGGGTCAGCTTGAGTGTTTTAGGCTGCCTGCCTTTTGTGATTTCCGGTGAGATTCCCCATTTTGTGGACGCTTTGTTTGAAACCATCTCCGGCTTTACCACCACCGGCTCGTCCATTCTGCGTGATGTGGAAGCCCTTCCCAAGGGTCTGCTCTACTGGCGTAGCTTCAGCCATTGGCTGGGCGGTATGGGCGTGCTGGTGTTCCTGCTGGCCATTGTACCTGCCAGCGGTGAAGAAAAGGGCTTTACCATGCACCTGCTGCGTGCAGAAAGCCCCGGCCCCGACGTAGGAAAGCTTGTACCGAAAATGCGGCAGACCGCCCTGATCCTTTACATTATCTACGTGGTACTGACCATCATCAACGTGATCTTCCTGCTCTGCGGCGGCATGGACTTCTTTGAGTCCCTGTGCACCGCTTTTGGCACAGCCGGCACCGGCGGCTTCGGTGTCAGAAACGACTCTCTGGCCTCCTACAGTCCCTATATCCAGTGGGTTACCACGGTGTTTATGTTCCTGTTCGGCGTCAACTTCAGCTGCTATTATCTGCTCCTGCTGCGTCATATCCGTTCCGTGTTCCGGGACGAAGAACTGCGGCTTTATATTGGCCTTGCCGTGGCTTGCGTGGTGCTGATCACCCTGAACGTGTGGAACAGCCTGCAGGGAGCTTATGAGACCGTCGGTGAAACGATCCGCCATGCTGCCTTCCAGGTCAGCTCCATAATGACGACCACCGGCTACGCCACCACGGACTTTGGCCTGTGGCCGGCTCTCAGCAAAGGTCTTCTGATGATGCTGATGGTGGTCGGTGCCTGTGCCGGTTCCACCGGTGGCGGCTTAAAATGTTCCCGGGTACTGTTACTGTTTAAGAGCCTTCGCCGAAATATCCGGCAGGTACTAAATCCCCGGACAGTGCAGGTGATCCGGAATAACGGCCGGGTAGTTGACGAGAAGATCATAGCCAATACCAACGCCTATCTGGCCGCCTACGTGATAATCCTGGTAGCGGGCTATTTGATCATCTCTCTGGACGGTTTCTCCATCGGCACAAACCTGACCGCGGTGTTAGCCTGCTTCAATAATATCGGCCCGGGCTTGGATATTGTAGGCCCCACCGGCAACTTCGCAGACTTTAGCATTCCAAGTAAACTGACCTTGTCCCTGTGTATGCTGGCAGGCCGTTTGGAGATCTTCCCCATACTGGCCCTGTTCTCCCGCAGCACCTGGAAAAGAAGATAAAAAAAGACCGCCCAAGGGCGGTCTTTTTGTATATCAAGTATGGTCAAACAGATATTTCTGCTGCTCCAGTAAGTACCAAAGCCGATCGTATTCCACTTCCACTTCCCTGTAGGAATACACTGCCTCCGGCAGAAGCTCTCCATCCAGCTCAAGGTATCTTTCCGTCAGATAGCCCAACTCATCGTACTTGAAGCTATAGCGGTAAGCGTCCTCACCCTCATCGTAAATTTTTTCCGCGATAACACCGTTCTCCAGCCGGGTATCGTAGATCAGATTGCCCTCGGGATCTTCGCAGTGGACGGACATCAAGATTCCGTCTTCATACTGATAGATGACGGTGGATTGCAAAATACCCTCATAATACTCCCGAATCTCGGACCGGTCGCCCTTTTCGTTGTATTCGTACTGCACACCGGAGTAATTGGAATCCTTTTCCATCACCGACTCCAGCTTGCCGTCCTGATGGAACTTCAAAATACTGCCGTAGGTCTGACCGTCAAACCACTGCAGCCTGACCTCACCGGGCATACCGTTTACATCGGGCTTTTCAAAGTAGCCGGTGAACAGAAGCTCGTTTTCAATAGAGTAGCATTCATAGGACTTTATGTTGTAGTTCTCATCGTAATAATAGACCACATATCCGCTGTCATAGAACGCCGCCTTTTCCAGCAGATACAGCGTAGCCTTTGTGGGACAGATCGTAGGTGCTTCGGTTGTGGCCTCAGTGGTAACCTCCGTTGTCTGCTCGGTTACAGATTCTGTCGTTTGTCCGCCTGTAGATTCCGTATTGTCCGTGGTAGGTTTTCCGCAGCCGGAGAGCAGTAACAGGCAAACCAGTAAAGTCAATGCGATCAATCGTTTCATAGGAAAACTCCTTTCTCTGTTTTATTACCCAATTTCATTATATCCGAATCCCTTGTTTTTGGCAAGCCTTTGTTCTTTTGCCGCTAAATGCCGTGAACGATGTATTCGTCGTTCACGGCTTCTTCACTAACCTGTTCTGTCCCCCGCTCCCGTTCCTCCAGGATCGCAAGGACCATCTTCTTCGCATCTTCTGCGATGGGAGAATCACTGCTGCTGACATAATGCAATATAACATATAATTCTTTTGTTGACCGCCGCTCCAAATATCCCCGTAATGAGTGATCCATAACAACGCCTCCTTGTTTATATTTCGTATTGCTAAATATATTTATTATATTTGGTATTACCAAATATGTAAAGACCCTTTCCGCATATAATGTGTCATAAGAGGGGGTGAGCAGTATGAAACCGCGAAAGCTTGATTTGGGTGATCGAAATATCATCGGTAAGCGTGTTACAGAAGCCCGTTTGGCTCAGGGGCTGAAGCAGGTGGAACTGCTTGCCAAATTACAACTTGCCGGCATCGATTTGAGTGTTCCTGCCCTTTCCCTGTTAGAAGGGCAAAAGCGACCCGTATCTGATATTGAGTTAACTGCTTTGGCAGATATCTTGAATGTATCTGTCGATTGGCTATTGGGCAGAGAATAAAATTACCGCCTGCGTGAGTAGATCTCACGCAGGCGATTTTAATACCGGCCCCGAGCAATATGGTGTCCCATCGTGATACATTTTTATTCTAATGCCTTATGGAACATATTCAGAATTGCCTGCATCATTTCCCCATTGACTTCACTGTATAAGGTATGGTCAACTCTGTTGCAGAATTCGGCCTGCTCCTCCCGGGTAAGCTCCCGGTCGTATTCCTTCTTCAGCCGTTTCAAGTTCTCTTTGACCTTCTCCTGATAGGCAACGGCTGGCAGTGAGTGCAAAATGGTATTATGCCCCGCCTGGGCATCGGTACCAACGTAATAGGTTACATTGTTTCTCCGAATCTCATTCCTGTGGGAAATAACGGATTGATGAGCGAAGCTGATGACAAAATCCCGGTTACCGTGGGCAATATAAACCGGAATATCGGTACTGTTTATTCCCTTTACGGCATTGTACTTTGTATAGTCCTTGAACAGCAGCGTCTGATACGCATTCAAAAATGTTTCCGGAAAATCGAACCTCAGCATATCCCCAAAGGGACTTGTATATTGTTCTCCCTTTTCCACAAACAGCGTATAGCCGCTGTTAAAGGGTGCTACCGCAGCACAGCCGCGGATATTTTTGTGGATCGAAAGCACCGACGTTGCCGCATAGCCACCCCAGGAATGTCCAAACAGGAACAGCGGATATTGGGATAACTGCCTGTCGTTTTCGATAAAGGTCAGTGCATGGTCCAAATTCACCAGGGGCGTGCACATACCCACGGTAGAATCGCCCTCAGATGCATATGTACCCTGGCAATCGTAGGTAAACACGGCGAATCCGTTTCGTACAAAGTATTCGATAAAAGGAATGTAATCATCTGCACCGGCATGCATACCGTGGCAAACCACCACCATGCCCTTTGCACCGGAGCAAGGATAAAAATAGCCCTGGAGCTTCCACCGGCCGCTGGGAAAGAAAAAGGTGGTCCGCCGCAGCTTTTTATCCACGCGACTGTAATCAAATTCACCGAAAATCGTGTTGATATCCCGCTTTTCATATCTTTTGAAGAAGGAATCGTACGCGGCCTTCGCCCCCAGGATCGTCCCCAGTTGCAGACCCGTAGTCAGTGCGATCTTGGCAAGCGTTTTTGCACTGTCTTTAAAGCTTCCGCCCTTATTTTCCAATCCGCAAACCCCTTTCCCTGAAATTTCGTATAAGCGACCCGTTGCAGGCAATACCTGCTCACCTGTTTAGTTTAGCATAGCTTTCCGGTTTTTTCAACGGCAAAGGAAGTAACCGCATTTTTCGTCCCGTTGGTTGCCCGGCGAATGTCCACGGCGGAGGCAGGACTCATGTTATTGTCTTTGTGCCGGACATCTGCAACAAACCGTTCTGCGTATCTCCCCTGTTGGGGTGCCCGGCGAATGTCCTTGGCTTTCAAAAGCCTTCGTCCCTCGCCGACCCCGGCCACTCGCTCGCCTCCCTCCCCCTGCCACCGGCAGCGGTCGGCTCGTCGGTCTCATAACCCGGAGGCAGGACTCGATATGCATCATTGCCCAAATGGGCAATGATAATTGTAGCCACCAGTGTTTGCACTGGTGGCAGGAACTGTCCACCGGACAGTTCCACTGCAATCGGTTCGAGTCCTGCTCCTTGCGAAAAGAGAAAAGAAAAAAGCCGTCCCCATTGGGACGACTTTTTCTTTTCTGGCTCGTAGCACCGAAAAAGATATCATTTACAACTCCTTTCTTTTTTCATAATTGTGTGCTATAATATGTTATGTAAATTAATTCTTTACAGAGAAATGTTCTGAAAAGGAGGTTTCGTTATGAAAAAAACAATCTTATGGATTATTACTATTTGCTTGGTTATAAGTCTGATGCCTGTGCCGGCATTTGCTGTAACGGAGCATACCCATTCCTGGTCCGATACTTGGACAGCCAACGATACACATCATTGGCACGCTTGTGCTAATGATAATTGCAACATTACCTCCGAGTCAGAGTGTAGTGGATACGGAGCGCATGACTTTAGCCAGTATCCGTATCGCTGCATCGTGTGCGAATTCAGTACGTTTCATGAGCATTACGGTGGAAATGCAACGTGCCAATACAACGCTATCTGCGAAGGTTGCGGAACAACATATGGCAACACAAACCCCAACAATCACCAAAGCCCGGAGGGATATGGCGAGAAGATAGATGCTGCCACTCACAGGATCAAGTGCTGGTGCGGTCATGTTTTTGTTGCTTCTGAACCCCATAATTTTACATCCTGGAGCAAAAACAGCGACGGTACAGAGGAACGTTGGTGCGAGGACTGCCTTTACGCAGAAACCCGAAACGCACAACACGTCCACAGTTATTCTAAAGCTACCTGTGTAGCTCCTTCTACTTGCTCGTGTGGTAATACTACCGGCGAGAAAGATCCTTCAAACCATACCGGTGGAACAGAAATCAAGAATGCAGTTTCTGCAACCGTTGATAAAGAAGGATATACAGGCGACACTTACTGTAAAGGCTGTGGCGAAAAGATCGCAGATGGCAAACCTATTCAAAAGTTGAGTGGGGTTACTGTAAAGATCGAC
>JAFTKA010000014.1 GCA_017456105.1 Oscillospiraceae bacterium
ACCAAGGTGGACAGAAGCGGTGCGTATATGGCCCGTTATATGGCAAAGAACCTGGTGGCTGCCGGCTTGGCAGAGCAGGTGGAGGTACAGCTGGCTTACGCTATTGGCGTAGCTGAGCCGGTGTCTGTGCGGGTGAACACCTACGGTACCGGAAAGCTCCCTGACGAGGCACTGACCGGCTTGCTTCGCAAGACCTGCGACCTGACCCCCGGCGGCATCATCAAGAAGCTGAACCTGCGTCGACCCATTTACGGAAAGACCGCTTTGGAGGGGCACTTCGGTGTGGCGGGCCTTCCCTGGGAAGAGACCGACCTTGCCGATACCCTGAAAAATTTGGCTGGAATCTAATAATAAGGGGCGTATTTTGTACGCCCCTTTCTTATATTTTGTTTGCAATTTGGCAATCTTGTGATATGATGAAGAAAATCGAAGGAGGGTTTTCTATGTTGGATTTTATCAGGATTGCCTGTGCCGTGCCTGCGGTGAAAGTGGGCGATGTAGAGAAGAACACCCGTGATATTTGTGAATATATCGAAAAGGCAGATAACGCCAAAGCGGACATTGTGGTTTTTCCGGAACTGTCCATGACCGGCTACACCTGTCAGGACCTGTTCTTTCAGGACAGCATTTGGCAGGGTGTCAAGAAAGGTCTGCGGGAGATCGTGGCCTGTTCTTCCCGGCATCCCGGACTTACGGTCCTTGTGGGTCTTCCGGTGTGTTTGGGCGTAAACCTTTATAATTGTGCGGCTGTTATTTGCGGTGGTACGGTGCGGGGTCTTGTACCGAAGACCTTTGTACCCAATTACGGTGAATTTTATGAAAAACGGTGGTTTACCTCTGCCGAAAATGTAAAGGACGATTCTATCGATTTGTCTCTGTTCGGGCTGGAGGGTGTTGCCTCCTTTGACAGCACCCAGGTGTTCCAGATCGGTGAGGGTACGCTGATCGGCGTGGAGATCTGCGAGGACATGTGGACACCGCTGCCGCCTTCTTCCGCACTTGCCATGCGTGGTGCGGAGGTGATCCTCAACCTGTCCGCATCTGACGAGGTGATGGGCAAGCGGAAGCTGCGTCGGGATATGCTGAAGCGGCAGTCCTCCGCCTGCAACTGCATTTATGCGTACTGTTCCTCCGGCAGCACCGAATCGGCCCAGGATATGGTGTTCTCCGGCCACAGTGCCATTGCGGAAAACGGTGTGATCTTAAAGGAAAACGCCAAGCAGCTGGATACGGACTATATGATCGTTCAGGACTGCGATCTGGGAATTATCCGCCACGAACGCAGAAAAAATAAGAGCTTTGCCGATGCCGGCAGAGTCTATGACCGGATCACCAATGCCAAGATCATGCAGTGGAATGCCGAACCCTTGCGGGCGGACGGCACACTGTACCCTGTGAACAAAGCACCTTTTGTCCTGGGTTCCGGGGAGGACTGTTTGGAGGCTTTTGCCATTCAGGTGGAAGGTTTGAAGCAGCGGCTTGCACTGCTTGGAGCAAAACCCGTTGTGGGTATTTCCGGCGGTTTGGATTCCACTTTGGCACTGCTGGTGGCGGTGGAGGCCGTCCGTCAGTTGGGAAGACCTGTAAGCGATGTTCACGGCATTACCATGCCTTGCTTTGGTACGTCCGACCGGACCTATCAGAACGCTTTGGAGCTGATGAAGATCCTGGGTATTACCGCCAAGGAGATCAATATCCGTCAGGCGGTCAGCCAGCATTTTGCGGACATCGGCCACGATGCAGCTGTCCACAACGGCACTTACGAAAACACCCAGGCCCGGGAACGGACACAGGTGCTGATGGACTATGCAGGTATGGTAAATGGCATCGTGGTGGGTACGGGCGATTTAAGCGAGCTGGCCTTGGGCTGGTGCACCTACAATGGCGACCATATGAGCATGTACGCTGTCAATGCCTCGGTACCTAAGACCATGATTCCCCATATCATCGCTGCGGTAAGTGAAGGCGTTTTTGCCGAGGCTAAGTCGGTTTTACAGGATATTGTGGACACCCCCATCAGCCCGGAGCTTCTGCCTCCTGATGAGAGCGGCAAGATCGCACAGGTAACGGAAGATCTGGTTGGCCCTTACGCTCTGCATGATTTCTTCCTATATCATATGTTCTGCCACGGCTTTACCCCCACCAAGATCTACACCTTGGCCTGCCATGCTTTTGCAAACGAATATGATGCCGAAACCATCAAGAAATGGCTGAAGGTGTTCTATCGTCGCTTCTTTACCCAGCAGTTCAAGCGGAACTGCGTGCCGGACGGCGTGAAGGTTGGTCGTGTGGGCCTCAGCCCCCGGGGCGACTGGCGTATGCCCAGCGATGCCAGTGCAAACTTGTGGCTTGATGAAGTAGAGAGTTTATAAAAAATAAGGGTGTGCAAATGCACACCCTTATTTTTTATAATAGTAACGGTTGAATCTGCCTGCCTTCTATTGCGGCGGCCAAGGCATCGGGAATCCTGCTGAAATCCGCTACCATGCTGGTGGGCTTTTTCTCCGGGTCGTCCTGCCGGAATGGTACGAAATAATAGTGCTTTCGGGCTAATAGTTTTCCGATATTCTCCGCTGCACCGGCCAAAGCATCGTTGGTGGATACGGCTACCAACACGGGATTCCCGTTCCGTAAATGACTCTTGGCGGCCATGGTAACCGGTGTGTCAGCAATGCTGTGGGCAAGCTTCGCCAGGGTGTTTCCGGTACAAGGGGCGATCACCAAAGCGTCCAGCATTTTCTTTGGGCCGATGGGCTCTACCTGGGGTATGGTATACAGTGGGGCTTTGCCACAGATGGCAGTTGCCTTTTCAATGTGCTCCTTGGCTGTGCCGAAGCGGGTGTCGGTGGTGTAGGACATTGTAGAAAAAATGGGGATCACGTTGTGGCTCTTTGCCAGTTCTTCCATAATGGGGAACACCTGGGAAAAGGTACAAAATGAGCCGCACACAGCAAATCCGATATTCATTGTGCTTCCTCCTTGTTAAGAAGTCTTAGGACGGTTTCCGCAATCAAAAGCCCCGATGACATGGGTGCCATTTTTCCCGGAAGCCCCCTTGCCCAAAGCACGTCGCTGCTGCCCAAGCCCAATTTTGATGCCAAATCAATTTTCAAAGCATTGCCCGGACACTCCGGGAAGATCATTTCCGGTGCTGTGTTATAAATTAGATCAAATGCCTCCGGATCAATATCTTCGATACTACAGGCATCATAGCCTAAGGCTGCCAGCATAGCCCGATCAGTCCCTTTGCGGGCAGCCACCATAACCTGACAGCCCATATCACGCAAAAGCTTTGCAAGGCACTTTCCGATCCGTCCCCAGCCGATAATCAGCACTTTGCAATCGGGCAGAATACAGGTCAGCTTGTTCATGGCAAGCTTTACGGCACAGTGGGCGGTGATATTGGCATTTTTGCTGAGATAGACAGGATCTTTCAGCAAATCAATGACCGGCTGATTTAGTGGTGGCAAGTTGCCGCCTATCACCGTTACGGTCTCCGGCAGTCTCGCCAGTATCGAATCTGCAACAGGGGAGGGCACGGGCAGCAATAGATGCGTTACAGAGGAGTCCGGCTGCAGCAGGATCTCACAGCCGCTTTTTTCCAAACTATGTACCGCGTGGCTCAGGGCGGTACTGTTTCCCCACGGGAGGATTTTGTAAGAAATCATAATAAATCACCCTTTCGTGCCAGACTATGCAAAACCGCGGCCTCTTGTGCTTGATTTTTATCAGCTTCTACAATATAATATAAATAAGAGGTGAAGAACGATGAAACGATTGGGATTTATCCGGGATATGATGGACGTGAAGGTGCTGATTCTGTTTGTGCTGAGTCGGGCCAATTATCCCATGACTATACAGGAGATCTATGAACTGTGCTTTCAAGACGAGTGCCTGAGTTATTTTGATGTTTGTACGGCGATTCCTGAGATGGTTGCCTCCGGACACCTTGCTGAGACGGAAGAGGGCCGCTATGAGATCACGGAGCGTGGCCGTCAGGACGGAACACTTACCGAAGATTCCATCGCCTTTACGGTGCGTCAGCGGGCGGAAGATGCGGTTACCCGCTACAACCGTCAACTCCGCCGCCGCAGCTTTGTAAAAACACAGGTGATCCCCCGTGAGACCGAGGACTTCTCCGTAATGCTCTCCCTGGACGACGAAAAGGGCAACCTGATGACTCTGGAGCTGATGGCTCCCGACCAGCGGCAGGCCGTGCGGCTGGGAAAGCTGTTTGAGGGCAAAGCGGAGAATATATACAATTTAATAATGGCAGAACTTTTAGACGAAGAAGATGACCTGTAACCCTTGTCGTTTGCCACAAATCGTGGTATAATATAAGTAGCCAAAATTAGAAAGGAGCTGCCGCATATGAAATTTCAATTCAGTGAAAAGAAAGTCAAACTCCCCCAGAACGTACACGCCTATGCTGAGAAGAAAGTAATGAAACTTTCCCGGTACTTTGAGGAGGATGCGGAAGCACTTGTGGTATTTTCTGTGGAGAAGAACCGTAACAACGTAGAGCTTACGGTTCACGGAGCAGGCACCTGGTTCAGAGCCAGAGAGAGCACCTCCGATATGTTTGCCTCCATCGATGCTGCCGTTGGCACCATTGAGGGTCAGATCCGTAAGAATAAGACAAGACTTGCCCGTCGCCTGCGTCAGGACGCATTCAGCCGCACAGTGGAGGAGACCTCCTTTGCCGTTGAGCCGGAAGAGGACTTAAGCATCGTCCGGGTCAAGCAGTTCTACTTCAAGCCCATGACCCGGGAAGAGGCCGTCTTGCAGATGAATCTGCTGGAGCATAATTTCTTCGCGTTCCGCGATGATGATAACGGCGGCACGTTTGCAGTCGTATACCGCAGAAATGACGGCGGATATGGTATTATCGACGACGTTAAATAACAAGAAATCACCTTATTTTGGGCCCTTTTTTAAGGGCCCAAAATTTTTATGAAAAAATTTGCCGAGAAAGGCAAAAAAGTTCTTGACAAAGGCATTTTCCTGTGGTAGGATAAGCAAGCTGACCGCCAAGGGGCGGGCAGGAATGTACCTTGTAAATTGAATAACGCAAAGACGAACAAACACCTTGGACAATAAATGAATAGTTTAAGTTTCGAGTAAAATCGAATTTAAGCCAACGAAAATTCTTGAGTAAAATTTGCTAGACAAATTTTCTTAAAAAAGATTTGAGGCACTTCGGTGCTTTAGATACCATTTTTTGAGAGTTTGATCCTGGCTCAGGACGAACGCTGGCGGCGTGCCTAACACATG
>JAFTKA010000008.1 GCA_017456105.1 Oscillospiraceae bacterium
CATGGTGACCCGTACGGGAATCGAACCCATGTTACCGCCGTGAAAGGGCGGTGTCTTAACCGCTTGACCAACGGGCCTGGTAGCGGCGACCTGATTCGAACAGGTGACATACCGGGTATGAACCGGCTACTCTACCAACTGAGTTACGCCGCCAAATATGGCTTTGCTGAAAATCAGCTACATCATTATATAAAGCGAATTGGGGTTTGTCAAGAGAAACTTCTGTATTTTCCCATATTTTTTTGGAAATGATACTTTTGAGGTGATTACTGTGAAATCCTGGAAAAAACCTGTGCTGTTTGTCCTTGGGGGACTTTCTTACGTGGGGCTTGAGCTACTATGGCGTGGCAGGAGCCATAGTAGTATGTTTCTTGCCGGGGGCAGCTGCTTTTTGCTTTTGGGAAAGCTCAACCATACCGAGCCAAAGCTTCCCCTGCCTTTACGGGCTGTGGTGGGGGCGGGAGTCATCACCTCTGTTGAGCTTTTGGTGGGACTTGTTACCAACCGGAATTATGAGGTTTGGGATTACCGGAATATGCCGCTGAATTTCTGCGGGCAGGTCTGTCTTCCCTTTTCCCTTCTATGGATCCCGGTGAGTTTCGGGGCTATGCTTTTATACGATAAAGTAGAAAAACGGCTTCCGTAGAAGCCGTTTTATCGATTGACCAAACTGCGGACAGTTTTTACAATGCGGCGGTAGGGCATGAGCCTTGCGGTCTCGTCCATTTTTCTCAGGGTATCCCGCAGGAGAGCACTCCACTGCAGTGCCGTAGAGGGGGTGCCGCCGGGGGTGTGCAAATAAGGACATTCCGGCAGACGCATTTTCTTAAACCGCTTGGCAAAGGCTCTGTCCATGCCCAGTGCCAGAGCCTCAGGTGCTAAGGTAAAGAAGTATCCGGGGTCATTTTCGCAGAGGTATTTCAGCTCCTCTGCCGGCACGCTCCGTAAATACCGACGCAGGCCCATTACACCGGAAGATGCTTGCTTTCCGGCTTCCGTCCGTCTGCCGCCGAAGGCGGTCATCACGCCACCGATGGCCTGGATCAAAAGCACCACAATGCCTGTGGCGGTCGCACCGGAGATCACGCTCAGCAACAGCCATGCCCCGCTGCAGCCCAGGGCCAAATAGAGTCTTCTTTTATCCCGCAAAAGCAGGCCCTCCACCCATCGCTGGGACAGGTAGCTGCCGGCAAAGGAAATGGCGGCCAGCACGATGGTCAAAAACCATTTCAGTGCCGCTCCGGAGCTCAGGGCGATGCCTAAGTTGACACCACCGAACAGGCCAACCAAAGCGATCAAGATTCGGAAGGGCCGCTTGCTGCCGGTACGGGGCTTGATCAGCGAGGGCAGCTGGGGCGTCGAACGGGCCAGGGTCATACTCAGCTCTGCGTAGAAATTGGAGGCGGTATTGATGCTCTGCCTGCGGCTGAACAGCTTTCGGAAGAGCTGCCGCTCAAAGTCGCTGCGTTCATTGCCCATTTCCATCTGCTTATGGATCAGTACATCGCCCCGGCGTTCCCGGGACAGCTGCACGTATCCCAGCTTTGCCCAGGAGAAGACCATCATACTCAGGTCCGCACCTCTTAAGGTCAGCACAGAACCCAGCTGTCCGGCACTGTAGCCCTCGGGACCAACCGGCTGTTTTTCGCCTCTGGGCAGGCCGTTTCGCAGGAACAAGCACCAATAAATGAGTGCCAGCACCGTACAGACTGCCATCGCTCCATTACAAAAGGCCATATCGGGAGTCAGGATCTCCCGCTGGGGGAACATCTCCTTGGTTACCGGCAGGGTCAGCATCAGGGTTTCGTGATCCTTCAGGCTCTGGGTCGATGCACCGGAAATGCTCGCTCCCTCCAAAGAAAAGGTCAAAAACTCTTCAATGCCTGACTGATGGTAGCCGCTGGAAAAATGGGGCTTTTCTGACACCGATCCGGGCAGTGTAACGGAGAAATCCAGCTGGGAGATGGGGTAGGAAAAGCCTGACAGAATCGGCACTCTCAGCTCCGGTGTTCCCGTTTCGGAGGTGTGAACCACATCTTTGATGGTATAGTGGATATTTAAGGTGAATTCCCCTGCCATGCCGCCTAAAATGCCCGACAGGTCGATCATTTTCGCGGTATCGGTGGTCTTTGCCCGGACACGGGAGCCGTTGACGGTGATTCCGGTGGCATTTCTCGGTACGGGGAACTGCAGTTTTTCCGCCTGCTCCAAACGGAGGGTAACGGTCAACGCCATAGAGCAGCTGCTGTCTGGGGAGACGGTTCCGTAAGCTCCGATATGGGTCGCTTCCGTTGCCGCCGCGGCAGACACCGTCAGGGTCAGCAAAAGGGTAAATATCAGCATCACTTTCATAAGCTTTCGCACAAAACCGCCTCCTTTCTGCAAGTATTTTAGCACAGGCGTTGGGCAAAAGCAAGGTATCCGCAAAATGTTTGAATTTTTTCTGAAATTTCTGTTTCAAGGGGTAGAACTCAGCCCCCTTTTGTGATATACTGGGCGTAAGTATAATCAGAGAGGTTTTACTATGTTGGAACTACTAGCACCGGCCGGGTCTATGGAGGCTCTGCGGGCGGCGGTACAGAATGGTGCCGATGCGGTCTATCTTGGCTGCGACGCCTTTAACGCACGTCAGGGTGCGAAGAATTTTACGCCCCAGGCTCTGACCGAAGCAGTGAAATATTGTCATATTCGCGGTGTCGCTGTTCACTTGACCCTGAACACGCTGGTCTCCGATAAGGAGCTTCCGGAAGCGGCATCGCTGATCGCCCATGCGGCAAAAAGCGGTGTGGACGCCTTTATCGTGCAGGATCTGGGTATCGTGCAGCTTTGCAAGCAGATCGCACCCCATATCCCCTTACACGGCTCTACCCAAATGACCGTCCACTCCCTGCCCGGTGTGCAGCTTTGTGCCGCCTGGGGTCTGCAGCGGGTGGTGCTGAGCCGGGAGCTCAGCGGTGAGGAGATCGCCTATATTTGTGCTAATTCCCCCATTGAGATTGAGGTCTTCGGACACGGGGCTCTTTGTATGTGTTATTCCGGCCAGTGCTATCTGTCCGCCGCCATCGGCGGCCGCAGCGGCAACCGCGGCCGCTGTGCTCAGCCCTGCCGGCAAAGCTATGGCTACGGCCGCTGGCAGGAGAAATATCCCCTGAGTCTCAAGGACAACTGCCTTGTGCAGTATGTGAAAGACCTGGAGGCTATGGGTGTTGCTTCCCTGAAGCTGGAGGGCCGTATGAAGCGGCCGGAGTATGTGGCCGCCGTTACGGGTGTCTACCGCAACGCCCTGACAAACGGCAGGGTTACCACCGATATGATGGCCACCCTCCACGCGGCCTTTAACCGTCAGGGCTTTACCGATGGCTACTACATCGGCCGTCCCGGCACCGATATGTTTGGAATCCGGGAGGACACCCGGGAAGACAATGCCTGGTTAAGAAAGATCCGGCAGACCTATGAAGCCAACGAGAATCCCCTGGTTCCCGTTACCTTCCGCTGCTCCGTCCGGCCGGGCAGCACCACCTTGTCCGTAACCGATCCCGAGGGCCGTACCTGTACCCTGGAAGGCCCTATGCCGGAGATCGCCCGGACCATTGAACTGTCTCCTATGGAGCTGCAGTCCCGCCTGTCCAAGACCGGCGGCACGCCCTACTATTGCCGTGATGTCCAGTGCGAGATCGCACCGGGCTTGACCCTTTCTGCCGCTTCCATTAACGCCCTGCGGCGTGATGTATTAAACTTACTGACTGCCCAGCGGGCCCGTCGGGAGATCCCCCAGTTGGGTCGTCCCCGGTACGGTACGCCCAAGGCCGGCCCTCGCCGAAGCCCGGAATTTACCGTACAGGTTACCACCCGGGACCAGATCACCTCTAAGGTGTTGAAGGACGCTTCACTGTTGTACGTACCGCTTCATATTCTTTCTGAGGATCTTCCCTTCTGTCAGGAGCTTTGCAAGCATGTCAAGGTCTGTGCCGTATTGCCCCGGATCGCCCACGACCGGGAAACTTCCCGGCTGAAGCAGCGGCTGATGGCCGTTCGCAGTGTGGGTGTAACCGAAGTGTTGGCAGGTAATCTGGGACTATTGCCCGTTGCCCGCAGCTGCGGTATGCGGGTACGGGGCGACTTTGGCCTGAACATCTACAACTCCATGGCTATGTCTGCCGCCGCGGATATGGAGCTAAGATCTGCCTGTCTGAGCTTTGAGATGACCCTGCCCCAGATCCGGGACATTAGCAAGACCGTTCCCTGCGAGATCCTGGCCTATGGCAGAATGCCCCTGATGATTACAGAAAACTGCCTGATTAAGGGTCGCACCGGAAAATGCACCTGCCATCTGTCTTCGGTTCGGCTGACGGACAAAACCGGTGCAGAGTTCCCGGTGATCCGGGACGCAGATACCTGCCGCAGTGTTCTGCTCAACGGCAAAAAGCTGAACCTTTTGGATCGGCAGGACACCCTGTCCAAGCTGGGCCTTTGGGCCATGCGGCTTTACTTTACCACAGAAAACCCCAAGGAAGTGGATCAGGTGCTGGCCTCCTGCCAGAGAACCGTTCCCTTTGATCCCGGTGCCTGCACCAGAGGATTGTACCTGCGGGGATTGGAGTAATTATGAAGTTGATTCTTGCTTCCCAATCGCCACGACGGAAGGCACTGATGGAGCTTTTCAAGATTCCCTTTTCCGTTTGCGTGGCAGATATTGACGAGACCATGGACCCTCAGAAACGGCCCTTTGATGAGGTGGCACGGGTGAGCCTTGCCAAGGCTTTAGCCATTCCCCGAGACCCTGACGATGTGGTGGTTGCCGCGGATACCATCGTTGTTTGCGGCGATCAGGTGCTGGGAAAGCCTGTGGACGAAAGCGATGCAAAGAGAATGCTAAGGCTTCTGTCCGGCAGGGATCATCAGGTGATGACGGGCCTCAGCGTGGTGCGTGGGGAGCAGTGTTTTTCCTGCACGGAGGTTGCGGATATTCATTTCCGCTCCCTTTCTGACAGGGAGATCGCGTGTTACATCGCAACCGGCGAGCCCATGGACAAGGCCGGTGCTTATGGCATTCAGGGCGGTGCTGCCCTGTTTGTCAGCAGGATAAACGGTGATTATTACAATGTTATGGGACTTCCGGTGTGTCGCTTAGGCCAGATCCTGCGGCAAATCGCTCCGGAGCTCCTGGAGGATTTATGAAACATTATCTGACAACACGGGTACGGATCGTATTGGTTGCGGCCGTATTGATCGCAGTGATTATCGCGGTGGTCAGCGGACTGACCGGACTGAATCTGCCGAATATGATGGTGCAGGGCGTGCTGACCCCCATTCGCTCCGGTGTCAGCAGTATGACCGACAAGGCCGAGCAGCTTTATGACTATATGTTCAGCTATGAGTCGCTGGTTGCCGAGAACGAAAAGCTGAAAGAGGAGCTGTCCCAGATCCGGGACGATGCCCGTCAGTACGATGCCATCGCCGCGGAAAACGATCGGCTCCGTCAGCTTCTGGAGCTGACCAAGTCCCACGAGGACTATAAGCTGGTGGACGCCTACATCATCTCCCGCAGTTCTGTGGATTGGTCCAGTACCTTTACCATTAACCGGGGCAAGAACGCAGGTATCGACGCCGGTATGTGTGCCATTACCGCAAACGGCGAACTGGTGGGTCTTGTCAGTGAGGCGGGCCCCAACTATGCCGTTGTCAAGTCCGTGCTGGACTCCTCTTTGGAAATCAGTGCCACCATCGCCTCCTCCGGCTACAACGGTATGGTGCAGGGCGGCTACGCCTCCGGACTTGAGGGCCTTCTGCGTATGAACTACCTGCCCAGCTCCGCCACCATTCGCAACAACGACCAGGTGGTTACCTCCGGCTCTACGGTCTATCCCCGAAACCTGATCATCGGCCACGTGGTGGACGCGGGCTTTGACGATGCCGGCATTGCAAAATATGCTCTTCTGCAGCCTGCCGCTGACATTCGCCAGGTGGAGCAGGTGTTTGTGGTTACCGAATACAACGCCGGGTGATCGCTATGGCTAAGAAGTTTGATTTTCAGCCGGACAAACCCCATTCCGGCTTTTTCGCAAAGCTGTACCTTACAAAAAAACAGCGGAAGGGTCTACTAAAATGGGCTCTTTACGGTCTTGTGCTGCTGGTGCTTTCGGTTTTGCAGGACGTGATGCTCTGCCACGTGCGAGTTTTCGGTGCTACCACCGACCTGATCCCCTGCGGCATCTTCCTGATCTGCCTGATCGAAGGCTCGGAACGGGGCAGCGTCTTTGCCCTTTGTGCATCGACGGTGTATCTGTTCTCCGGATTCTCCCCCGGTGCGGCCTGTATCGTATTTATTACCGCCATCGGTGTGGGTATCTGCCTGTTCCGGCAGGGCTACCTGCAGCAGGGCTTCCGGGCTACCCTTTTATGCCTGGCAATCGCCCTGATCGTATATGAACTGGCGGTTTTTGCTCTGGGTATGGTGCTGGGTCTGACCCATTTGGGCCGGATTGCAGGCTTTGGCATCACCACCCTACTAACCTATGTGGCTGTTCCGATTTTGTATCCTGTGGTACTGGCGATTCAAAACCTGGGAGGTAATCCATGGAAAGAATAAGTCGTTACCGCGTCCATATTATCCTTTTGGCCTTTTTGCTGCTTTTGGGCTTTTTCGCCTTTAAGATCTACGACCTGCAGATCATTGAGACCGGCGGCAATATGGATAACTCCACCACCTACACGATTTTGACCCGGGTGAAGGCCGCCCGGGGCGACATTTTGGATACCAACGGTAACCTTTTGGTCAGCAACCGGGCAAGCTATGACCTTGCCTTAAACCATTACGTGCTTCTGAACGCCAATGGCACCAATGACCATCTGTACCGGCTGGTAAAGCTCTGCCAGGCAGAGGGCATCGATTACATCGAAAACTTTCCCATCACTGCAGAGCGTCCCTTTACCTACACCCTGAAGGAGCAAAATTCTGCTCAGCAGCGGTATTTCCAGGCCTATCTTGCCTACATGGGCGGTCTGGACTCGGATATTTCCGCTCCCCTTTTGGTCCAGCAGCTTCGCAAGCGGTATGATCTGCCTGCAGAGTGGACGGACGAGGAGGCCCGGGCAGTCATCGGTCTGAGATATGAGATGGCTCTGAGAAACTGCGTTTCCAGCCTGCCCCAGTACATCTTCATTGCGGACGTGGCAGATGAGGATCTGTCCGACGTGGTGGAGCTGAATATCCCCGGTATGAAGGTGGAATACTCCACTGTCCGGGAGTACAACACCGAGTATGCGGCTCACATCTTAGGCTTTGTGGGTGCTATGAACCCGGAGCAGTGGGAATACTACAAAAACATTGACGGCTACGAAATGGACACCGAGATCGGCCAGGACGGTCTGGAGGCCGCTTACGAGGAGTACCTCCACGGCACCGACGGCTGGCGTGAGGATACCGTAAGCACCGATGGTACGCTGGTCTCCTCCCGGTATCTGTCCGAGCCCAAGGCCGGCTCCAATGTGGAAATTTCCATTGATATCAACCTGCAGATCGCAGCCGAGGATCAGTTGGCTAAAGTCATCACCGATCTACAGAACCAGGCCCCCTACGCCGATGGCTCTAAACGGGACGGCCACGACGCCGAAGGCGGTGCTGTGGTGGCCATGGACGTGAAAACCGGTCAGGTTCTGGTCTGCGGCAGTTATCCCACCTATGACCTGGAGACCTTCTTTGAGGATTACGAGGAGCTTTTGGCCGATAAGACCAAGCCCATGTACAACCGGGCTCTTTTGGCCGCCTATCCCCCCGGCTCTACCTACAAGATGAGCATGGTGGTGGCTGGCATCAACTCCGGCACCATCACTTCCAAGACCACGGTGTACGACAGCGGTCGGTACAATAAGTACGCAAGCTCCGGCTTCGCTCCCGCCTGCCACGCTCTGGCAAACGGCTACAGCCACGGCACGATCAACGCCGCTCAGGCTTTACGGGATTCCTGCAACGTGTTCTTCTACTCTCTGGGCGATAAAATCGGCATCACCGCCATGGACGAGACCGCCAAGGCTCTCGGTCTGGGTGAGAAGACCGGCATTGAGCTGTACGAAGAGGTGGGTACCCGGGCAAACCCCGAGACCAAGAAGAAGCTTTACGATGCTGACCGCTCCGGCTGGTACGTGGCTGACCAGATCACCGCCGCCATCGGCCAGTCCGATAACCGCTTCACCCCCATTCAGCTTTGCTCCTATGCCTCCACCCTTGCCAACCGGGGCAACCGCTACAAGGCAACCTTTATGAACCGGGTGGTGTCCGATGACTACACCCAAAAGCTGGCCTATAATTCTCCCACCATTCTCAGCCATCTGGAGATCACCGACGACGCCTACGCCGCCTATACCCAGGGTATGTACATGGTGGCAAATGCCGACGGCGGTACGGCCTACTCCTCCTTCCGGTATTACCCCATCAAGGTAGCTGCCAAGACCGGTACTGCCCAGACGGGTATCGACGGCACCTCTGACCACGGTGCATTTGTGTGCTACGCCCCCGCCGATGATCCCCAGATCGCCATTGCGGTGTATGTGGAAAAGGGCGGCCACGGTAGTACACTGGCCTCCGTTGCCAAGGCCATTATGGATATTTATTTTGAAGTTGGCGAAATCGGTGAGGTTACCGTCCACGAAAATAAATTGAGCTAAAAATTACCCGGAACGAGGGATAAATCCCTTCGTTCCGGGTAAACTGTTATCGGATAGAGATCTGCAGGAAATTCTACACCATGACGATGGACAAGAAAAGAACTGCGTGCTTTCTGTCAAGTGTATCACCGGTAAGATGCGATACGGCAGTCAGAGCAAAAGGAAACGTACGATCCGGAAATCATAAACCTGCACGTCAGGAATGCTTTCACGCACTGTCTGCCAATACATAAGAAGCCCTCCGAGGGAGTTTGTAGGGAATGCAGTTATGCATTCCCAAGCGGAACGGATAAATCCGTTCCCTACATTAAAAATAGGGCAGGCCGAATGGCCTGCCCTAAAATCATACCTCAAACTGGCAGAAATATTCGTAAACAGGAATCAGGTGCTTCAAAAATGTACCAACCCGCTGGGCAAGCTCTGGGCCGAAGGTGGCCTCGGAAAATTCCTCACGAACCGTACAGCCGATATTGCTCTTCCAGGCATAGAAGGGGGCAAGCTCCTTTGTGGGTGCTTCCTTGGGCCGTTTGTAGACCTCTGCCGTAATGGGAAGACCCGTTGCCTTTTCCGCCTTTTTGATCATTTTTAAAAATTCCTTGGGCCGCTCGGCGATGGTCTTGCGGAAGTCCTCCAGAGCAGACACCCTGGGTTTCCATATAAAGAAGCCGTAGCTGATGCCCTCCGGGGTGATCTCAAAATACAGGCAGGGGTTTTCTCCCCACCATTCCACGTCCCGGCGAATGCAGATCCAAAGGCTCTCCTTATAGGGCAGCGGGTGGTGGAGTCTTGCGTCCCGGTAGATCCGGCTGACCTTCAGAAGGTTGCCGGGCCTATCCAGGAAGGGCTGGAACAGTTCTTTGCCCAAGGCCTTCATGGGCTCATAGAGGTGGTTTACATAATCTTGCTTGTGCTCCTGAAACCACTCCCGGTTGTTGTTCATGCGGATTCCCCAGAGGAAATCCACCGTTTCCGGTGTGAATCCTGCAAACATATTACACCCTTGCGTGGCCCTGCTGGCAAATCACGTCTACCACGCGGTTTACATAATTCTGGCATTCTTCCTTGGTCTGTGCTTCCACCATCACCCGGATCACAGGCTCTGTGCCGGATTCCCGCACCAAGATCCGTCCGGTATCGCCCAGCTCCTTGGCCACCTCTGCCACGGCAGCCTGCACCAGGGGGTCATTCTGTGCTTCGGGCTTGGACTTGACCCGGATATTCTTCAGCACCTGGGGATAGATGGTCAGGCCCTCGGTCAGCTGGCTCAGGGTCTTCTTCTTGGCAAGCATCACTTCCATGATCTTCAGGCTGGTGAGGATTCCGTCGCCGGTGGTGGCGTACTTGGAAATGATGATATGGCCGGACTGCTCACCGCCCAGACGGCAGCCGTTATTGACCATATACTCGTAAACATACTTATCACCCACAGCGGTCTTGGCATAGGCGATACCCTTCTCGTCAAGGGCTTTGTAAAGGCCGAAATTGGACATGACGGTGGTTACCACGGTATTGTTGTCCAGCTGGCCCCGGGCCTGCATATACTGACCCAAAATATAGAGAATATGGTCGCCGGTAACGATTTCGCCCTTTTCGTCGATGCACAGGCAGCGGTCGGCATCGCCATCGTAGGCAAAGCCCACGTCCAGACCGTTATCCACCACAAATTTCTGCAGTACCTCAATATGGGTAGAGCCGGCATTTTGGTTGATATTCTCACCGTCGGGATCGGCATTGATCACGTAGGTCTTGGCACCCAGGGCATCAAAAACGTTCTTAGCGATATTCCAGGCCGCACCGTTGGCACAGTCCAGGCCCACCTTCATGCCCTTAAAGGAGTACAGGCCCAGGCTGATCAGGTAGCCGATGTAGCGGTTTCTGCCGGATACATAGTCCACAGTGCAGCCGATCTTATCCCGGCAGCCATAGGGCAGCTCCGTCCACTTTTGACCAAACAGCTCCAGTTCACCGTCGATATAGGCTTCCACCAATGCGATAGTCTCCTCGTCCATCTTTTCGCCCTGGCGGTTTAATAGCTTAATACCGTTGTCATAATAGGGGTTATGGCTGGCGGAGATCATAATACCGCAGTCGAATTCGTCGATCCGGGTTACGTATGCCACGGAGGGGGTGGTGGTTACGTGGAGCATATAGGCGTCCGCACCGGAGGCCGTCAGACCCGCCACCAAAGTGTACTCGAACATATAGCTGGACCGACGAGGGTCTTTGCCAATGACGATCCGGGCAGGCTCGTTAGAGCCCTCCCGACGCTTTAATTCGCTGTAATACCAGCCCAAAAAGCGGCCAACCTTATAGGCGTGATCCGCAGTCAGGTTTACATTGGCTTCGCCACGGAAGCCGTCTGTTCCGAAATATTTACCCATAATATTACTCCTTGCACAAATTGAAAATTGAAAGTTGAAAATTGAAAGTTATGGAGTCCGCTTCGCGGACAAATTTTAATCGTCAACGAAGTTGACACCTTCATTGTTCATTGTCAACTGTCCATTGTCCATTTATTTTAGACTTTCTTTACGATTTTACCGGCCGCTTTGTAAATACTGTTTGCCGGGATCACGCCCCGGACGCAGGACACGGGATACACATTACTGTTTTTGCCGATCACCGTGCCGGGATTCAGAACAGAATTGCAGCCCACCTCAACACAGTCGCCCAGCAAAGCTCCCACCTTTTTGATGCCCGTGGGGATCTCCTGCTCTGCGTGGATCACCACCAAAGACTTGTCGGACTTGACGTTGGAGGTCAGAGAGCCTGCTCCCATATGGGACTTATAGCCTAAAATACTATCGCCCACGTAATTGTAGTGAGGCACCTGCACGTTATCGAACAATATCACGTTTTTCAGCTCCACGGAATTGCCCACCACGCAGTTTTCACCCACCAGGGCCGAGCCCCGGACAAAGGCACAGTGCCGCACCTCGGTGTTTGCTCCGATGATGCAGGGACCGCCCAAATAGGCGGTGGGGGCTACCTTGGCGGTTTTATGCACCCATACCTGGGGGGACACTTCCGTATAGTCTTCTCCCAGGGTCTGACTAAGCTTCAGGATCATATCCTTGATCCCCGGCAGTGCTTCCCAAGGATACTGGAAGGAGGAGAGATATTCACCTGCCAGCGAATGGGACAGATCGTACAGAGATTTCACAGTTAACAAGGGTTATCCTTCCTTTCAAAAGTTGAAAATGATAAATTTAGAATTGTAATTGATACAAATGGAATTATAGCACACCTTTGGCATAAAATCAAGTGTCGCTTTTTGCCCGATGCTCCAAATCTTGACTTTTCCTTATGGGGCGGTATAATAAAGATATCTATTATATATAAAGGAGCGGATCCTATGTATTATCATATGACCGTGGCCGGGCTGGAACGAGATCTGCCCATCTGCCGCGTTAGCGATTCCCTGTACATCGCAGGTTTTGTTATTTTTGGCGATCAGGAGCTGACCGTAGCCTGTGCCCGTGAGCTGCTGAAGAGAGCCCCGGAATATGACTATCTGATCACTGCCGAGGCCAAGGGTATTCCCCTGGCCCACGAAATGGCTCGCCAGAGCGGTGCAGAAAAATACTTTTTGGCCCGGAAAGCACCTAAGCTGTATATGACAGGCGTTTTCGAGTCCTCTGTTAAGTCCATCACCACCGCCAAGGAGCAGACGCTGTATCTGGACACGGCTGATGCGGAGCTGATGAAGGGCAAGCGGATTTTGATCGTGGACGACGTGATCTCCACCGGCGAGAGCCTGCTGGCGTTGGAAACACTGGTAGAAAAGGCCGGCGGCAATATTGTTGGCCGTATGGCGATCCTGGCCGAGGGCGATGCCCAGAATCGGGAGGATCTTACATATTTGGAAAAGCTGCCCCTGTTTAACCCCGACGGCAGTATTATGGAGTGAGTTTTTTGAATTACGACAGTAACTATGTAACCATCGATCTGGACGCTCTCAGTGATAATTTTCAGGCGATCCGGGAAAAGGCCGGTGTGCCGGTGATGGCCATTATCAAGGCCGACGCCTACGGACACGGTGCGGTGGAGGTTGCCCGGCATTTGCAGGACAGCTGTGCCTTTTTCGGTGTATCTTCCCTGTCCGAGGCTTTGGAGCTGCGGCAGGCACAAATTCAAAAGCCCATTCTGATTTTGGGCTGCACCCCGCCCGCCGCCTTTGAAACCGCCATTAAAGAAAATATCCGTCCGGCTATCTTCCGTTATGAAGATGCAGAGCTTTTATCCCGGGCTGCGGTGAAGCTGAATAGGAGTGCGGCTTTCCATTTTGCGGTGGATACGGGCATGAGCCGGATCGGTTTTCAGGCAACAGAAGAAGCTGCTGACATCTGTGCAAAAATTGCAAAGCTTCCGAATCTTGTGTGCGAAGGCCTTTTCAGCCACTTTGCCACCGCTGACTGTGCGGACCTCAGCAAGGCTCAGGCACAGGCCAAGCGGTTTGATGATTTTGATGCCATGCTGAAGGCCCGGGGCGTGAAGGTTGCTATCCGCCATATGGATAACTCTGCCGGTCTTATGAATTTCTCCTGCCACTATGATATGGTCCGGGCGGGAATTGTTACCTACGGCATGTATCCCAGTCAAGAAGTCGATCCCAATTTGCTGAAGCTGCGGCCTGTTTTAAGCTGGTACAGCCGGGTGATCCATCTGAAAGAGCTGGAGGCCGGCCGGGAGATCGGCTACGGTGGCTGCTTTGTTACCACCAAGCCCACCAAAGTCGCGACCATTCCTGTGGGCTATGCCGACGGCTACCGCAGAGCCTTGAGCGGTAAGTTCTACGTGCTGATCCGGGGTAAAAAAGCCCCCATCTTAGGCCGGGTGTGCATGGACCTGATGATGGTGGACGTTACGGATATTCCCGAAGCTGAGCTTTTTGACGACGTAACCCTCATCGGCCGCAGCGGTGATGAGGCAATCACCACCGAGGCCATTGCCGATTGTGCGGACTCTTTCAACTATGAGTTTGTTTGCGGTATCGGACGCCGCGTTCCCCGGCATTACTACAAGGGCGGCACAGTGGTACACAAGACCCATTACCTTTTGGATACTTAATTCTGCCGCCGATTTTCCATATGACCGGACTGAATCACCGGTGGTTTGGGGTCGGCTACCTCCCAGGGTATGGGCTTCTTCTCCTCATTTTTCTTCATAAAAAATCCCCTCCTCAGGAGTATTGTGTCCCAAGGAGGGGTTTTTATTTGCATGTAGGGAACGGATTTATCCGTTCCGCTTAGGAATGCATAAATGCATTCCCTACAGTTTCTTACGCAAAAAGGACTGCCTATTGGCAGTCCTTTTTATATGTCAAATATCTTCAAAATCTCAGTTGGGCCGTCCAGGAGGAGCTTTTCCACCTTGCCGTTCTTGGCTTCCACGGTGATCAGCAGTGTGCCGCCGGGGTTTTCCACCGTCAGCTTGCCGCCGGGCAATTTCCCCTTTGCCCACAAGGTTAGTGCCACCGCGGCACTGCCTGTGCCGCAGGCCAGAGTGTAGTCCTCCACGCCCCGCTCATAGGTCAGAATTCTCACGGTGCTGTCGTCCAGCACCCGGTAGAAATTCACGTTGATGCCCTTGGGGAAGGACGTGTCGTTTCGCAGCTTCAATGCCAGCTCCAGCAGCTGACTCCGCATATCCCAGGTTAAATCGGGGATCTCTTTTACGCCGTGGGGGATTCCCGGGTCGCCCTCTTCCACATAGGAAACGCCGTCCTTATAGTCCGGCAGTAAAGAACTGGGGTTATTCAGCTGCACCAGATATCTGTCCTCAGTGATCCGTGTGCCGGGCACAATACCCGCATCGGTCTCCACGGTCATATTCTCCGGTGCGATACCGTTGTCATAAGCAAACCGGCAGATGCATCTTGCTCCGTTGCCGCACATCTCCCCACGCAAGCCGTCGGGGTTATAAAAATGCAGCTTGAAATCGGCAATTTCCGAATGGTCCACTGCCAAAAAGCCGTCGCAGCCGTATTTTTCACAAAGCTCCATTGCCAGCTTTTCAAAATCCAGCTGTAAGCCCCGGGCATCGATCACTACGAAATCATTGCCCGCACCACTCATATGCCAGCACTGCATCAGGTTTCCTCCAAAAGGTCCTTCATATTGTAAAGGCCTGCGGGTTTACCCATCAGATACCGGGCTGCGGCCACGCCGCCGTCGGCAAACATACCCCGGTCTCTGGCCTCGTGCCGGAGGGTCAGGCTTTGGCTGTCGGTATAAATATGGACCTCGTGCACGCCAACCACACTGGCAAGCCTTAGGGAAGAAATGCCGATCTCGTCAGCAGTCCTCTTGCCCTCACCTGCCCGGCCGCAGTTCTCATAAGCATCGGGGCGGACCTCCTTAATGGCATCAAAGAGCATATGGGCTGTGCCGCTGGGAGCGTCCACCTTGCGGTTATGGTGGGTCTCCACGATCTCAATATCCGCCTTGGGGAAGGCTGCAGCGGCCTGCTTTGCCAAATTGCAAAGCACCGCGATTCCCAAGCTCATATTGCCCGCATAGAACACGGGAATCGTCTTGGCGGCACGGAAGATCAGTTCCTTTTCTGCTTCCGTATGACCGGTGGTGCCGATCACAACGCCGCAGGCGTTCTTCTTGGCATACTCCAGCACCGACTCTGCCGCACTGTGGTGGGAAAAATCGATGATCACATTGGCCTGTACGTCGCCCAATTCTTCAAAAGTCGCTGGAACACCGTTTGCTCCGTCCAGACTCACAAGGCCGGCAATTTCGTCCTCCAGACGAGCCTGCACCAGTTGACCCATGGCACCGTTGGCACCGCAGACGATCGCTCTCATTTCAAGACCCCCAGCTTCCGCATCTCTGCGAACAGGACTTCCCGACGGGGAGATTCCATCTTGGACAGGGGCATACGGACAATTTCCTCTCCGTAGCCCATGGCGGACATGGCGGCCTTGGCGGGAATGGGGTTGACCTCGCTGAACAGGGCGTTGATCAGGGGCAGGAGCTTGCACTGCAGAGCCGCAGCACCGGCCATATCCCCGGCAAACACCTTGTCGCTCATCTCTACTGCCAGCTTCGGTACAACATTGGAAAGCACGCTGATACAGCCCATGCCGCCCATGGCCATCATGGCAACGGTCAAAGCGTCCTCGCCGGAATAGACATCGATCTTATCACCGCACTTGGCAAAGATCTCCACCACCTGGCTCATATTGCCGCTGGCTTCCTTGATGCCCACGATCCTGGGGTGCTCGGCAAGGGTCGCCACGGTATCCGGCAGGATATTGCAACCGGTACGGGAAGGAACATTGTAAAGGATCACAGGCTTTTCCGATACGTCTGCCACGGCGGTATAGTGAGCGATCAGGCCACTCTGGGTGGCCTTGTTGTAATAGGGGGTTACCACCAGTACGCCGTCAGCACCGTCATCGCAGGCACTGCGGGTAAAGTCCAGCACGTGCTGGGTGTTATTGGTGCCGGTACCGGCGATCACGGGAACGCGGCCGTTTGCCTGCTTGACGGTAAAGCGGATCACCGCCTTCCGCTCCTCAGGGGACAATGTGGCACTTTCACCGGTAGTGCCAACAGAAATCAGACCGTTGATACCGGACTCTATCTGAAATTCGATCAGTCTGGCAAGGGCGTCATAGTCCACACCTGTGGGGGTCATCGGTGTGATCAGGGCCGTTGCCATGCCTTTAAATAGTGTATTTTTCATAACGAACCTCCGCCTCGTTCTGTATTACAGACCTATTCTACCACAATTTTTGCAAAAAGGGAATAGAAAATACAAAACACCGCCGCAAAAACTGCGGCGGTGTCAAGCTTTTTACAGGTAAGCCTTAATGGCATCAGATGCCAGGGCAGGATCGTCGGACACGGTAACGGTGATGTTCATGTCGTTGGCCTTGGCAAACTCAGCACACCACAGCAGGAATTCCTCACCGGCTGCACGGTCGGTGCCGATGGTCTTATACAGATTGTCGATGTACACGTTGGTAATATCGAAATTGCCGGCATGCAGGCCGCTCAGGAAGCCCTTCAGCATATCAGGAGTAGAGATGCCGTATTCCTTGGAGTCTACCAACCGAACGCGATAGTTAATATCATAAGTAAGCTTCTTGCCATACTCAATGCACACCACGTCGCCGCTGGCCTCAGTGATGGCCTGATTGATGGAGTCGATCAGCTTCTTGGTCTTACCGGAGCCCTTCAGGCCCATAATCAATTGAATCATAGGAAAATTCCTCCTTTGCTATCCAGCTTTTTGCTGTATAGTTATTTTACCAGTTGTCGGACAGTTTTGCAAGTACTAATTGTGTGTTTTGCAAAGAAAATTTATATTTCTTAACATCACGGAAAAAGGGCGGCCAAAGCCGCCCTTTTGTTATTACACTTCGTAACCGGGTTTGCCCAAAAGCTGGAACATATTCCGCTTATAGAACTCTACACCGGGCTGGTTGAAGGGGTTCACGCCCAGCATATAGGCAGACACGCCGCAGGCCAGCTCGAAGAAGTAGAACATCTCGCCCAGCTTCTCGTTATTCAGTTCTCCCATATCCATGGTGATAACAGGCACGCCGCCGTCTACATGGGCAGCCAAAGTGCCCTGGAAGGCCTGCTCGTCCACGAAGTCCAGGGTCTTGCCCTCCAGATAGTTCAGACCGTCAAGGTTCTTGTAGTCGCCGCCGATGGTCAGCTTCTGTTCAGGGGCATCGAAACGAACCATGGTCTCAAAGATGTTCCGCTCGCCCTGCTGGATCATCTGACCCAGAGAGTGCAGGTCGGGGGTAAACTCGGCGGATACCGGGAAGATACCCTTGCCGTCCTTGCCCTCAGACTCACCGTAGAGCTGCTGCCACCAGCCGCCCATCATACGGAAGCCCGGCTCAAAGGACTCCAGAATCTCAATGGCCTTACCGTTGCGGTACAGAAGATTCCGGGTGGCTGCGTACAGCCAAACGGGGTTTTCGAAGGAACGGATATCGTAGTCCTTCTTGGCCTGAGCCGCACCACGCATAACCTCCATGGGGTCAATGCCGGCAACAGCCAAAGGAAGCAGGCCAACGGCAGTCAGTACGGAATAACGGCCGCCTACATTGGGAGGAATTACGAAGCTCTCCCAGCCCTCTTCCTCTGCCATCTGCCGCAGAGCACCCTTGCAGGGGTCGGTGATGGCATAGGTACGCTTCTTGGCACCATCGGTGCCGTATTTCCGCTCCAGAAGCCAACGCAGAGCACGGGTGGCGATGGCAGGCTCGGTGGTGGTGCCGGACTTAGAGATAATGGCGATGGAGAAATCCTTGCCCTCCAGCAGCCGTACCAGCTCGTTCCAGGCACGGGTGGACAGGGTGTTGCCTGCATAGTAGATCTGGGGATTGCCTTTGCCCTTGCCGATGTTGTGGTTGCCGCCCTGCATCAGCTCGATGGCCGCACGGGGGCCCAGGTAGGAGCCGCCGATGCCGATGACCACGAACACGTCGGAGGACTCCCGGATCCGGTCAGCCGCTGCACGGATCCGCCGGATCTCGTCGGTCTCCTCGGTTACGGGCAGGTCCAGCCAGCCCAGAAAATCATTGCCTTCGCCGCTGCCCTCGGTGAGCATCTGGTGGGCGGCGAACACTTCCTTTTCGGTGGCCAGCAGATCCGGCAGGGACAGCTGACCCCAAACATTGGAAATATCTACTTTAATCATATCAAAAATCCTTTCGGTATTTTGTTTTACAATACTATGTTACCGCAAAGCTGTTACAAACGCAAGTGTTTCCGAAAATTTTTCACAGTTTTTTATGGAAGTCTATTGGCTTTTTCCCCTGAGATATGTATAATATATTCAGTAAAACAAAGGAGGATTCCTTATGAAATACGGATTTGGCGTGGACGTGGGCGGCACCTCCGTCAAAATCGCCTATTTTGATGAAACGGGACTGCTTTTGGACAAGTGGGAGATCCCTACCAACACCGCAGAAAACGGCAAGGCGATCATGCCGGATATTGCTGCGTCTATTGCCGGCTATTTGGAGGATCACAATATCCCCCGGGAGACCATTTTGGGCATCGGTCTGGGCGTTCCCGCTCCGGTGAACGCCGAAGGATATGCTGAGCCCTGTGTTAATTTGGGCTGGCCCGCCCAAAATGTCAGCCAGGCATTAAGTGAATTGACAGGTTTTCCGGTAAGATCCGGCAACGATGCCACCAACGCCGCTCTGGGTGAGTGCTGGAAGGGCGGCCACAACTGCGACAATATGGTTTTTGCCACCTTGGGCACGGGCGTGGGCGGCGGCATCGTCATTGACGGTCGGGTCATGCACGGTGTCCACGGCGGCGGTGCGGAGATCGGTCATATCCCCCTGCGGGTAGATGCACCCGATCTGTGCAACTGCGGTAAATACGGCTGTGCAGAGCTTTATTGCTCCGCCAACGGTCTGGTCCGGGTGGCCGGTAAAATCATGGAAAAGGACGATACGCCCTCTTCCCTGCGTAGCGGGAAGCTGACTGCCAAAGGTATTTTCGATGCCGGAAAGGCAGGCGACGCCCTTGCCCTGAAGATCCTGGATCGGTATTATCAGTATCTTGCCGAGCTTTTGGCCAACATCTGTCAGGTCATTGACCCGGAGGTGGTGGTTTTGGGCGGCGGCGTCAGCCGGGCAGGCCAAATGCTCATTGACGGCATTGTACCCTATTTCCGGAAGCTTGTGGTCTTCGGTGCGGTGAATATCCGCTTTGAGATCGCGACCCTTGGCAATGATGCCGGTGCTTACGGTGCTTTCAAGCTGGCAGTTGATACCTTTTTAACGTAATTTTATGGGGGCGATTCACGAATCGCCCCTACCTTCACCACCTGAAAATTGTACGTAAAAACAGGCGTGTTGCAAAAGCAACACGCCTGTTTTATTAACAACCGCAGCAGAAAATTCGCATAAAATAGCAAAGGCACAGGGAGCCCAAGGGGGTCGCTGCCATTGAGAAGCCCCGGAAATTGCCTGCCCGGGTACGGTAGGCTGCACCGCCGTTTTCGATCTGCTCCAGGGTGGATACGTAGATCATATTGTCCGGCTCCATGGAAACCGCCCGGCGGATATGTTCCAAAGCGATCACCTGATTGCCCAGACCGTCATTGGCAAGGGCCGACAGGTAGTACCACCGGGCGTTCCGCTGCTTAGAATTGTTCAGCACGTTCAGTGCCTCCTGATAGCGGCCGAAACGAATGTAATTATAGGCCGCCTGCTGGTACTGATCGTCGGTAGTTTGCTGAGAATAGGTCCGCTGCCACGCCCCTCCAAAGGGATCATAGCCATAGCCGCCGGTGTTTTGCCGGGCTTTGTCAGGATTCTTGATCTGCTCATAGGCAGCATTCACCTGCTGCATCTTCTTGGCAGCCTCAGCATTACCCGGATTGCGGTCCGGGTGATATTTTTTTGCCAGCCTTCGGTAGGCCTGTTTGATCTCCTCATCGGTGGCATTGGGGCTGACGCCCAATACCTTATAGGGGTCATCGATCATTTTTCTTGCTCCTTCTGCGGTAAGTAATCCACACTCCGCTGTAGAGAATATTATCTAAAATTTCCTTGTCCTGCACCAGGGGCAGTCGCTCAAAATAGTCCGTGCAGCGACCCATGGCCAGCACCAGATACTGCTCGAAGCGTGCCGGATCAAAGCCGGTGTCCATGGCGATAAAGGGATTATAGCTGCCCTTTTTCAGGTCTTTTCGGTAGTCCGTGGCCGCATCGGCCAAATACACGAACCTGCCCAGGGCCATACCCATTTGCCGCAGGGTATCCGACCAAAGATCCTCTTCATAGACCAGCAACTCTCCCATCAGTCTGCCAAAGCAGCCGGCAGGCTCGTCCGGATTTTGGCAGCCCTCATTTTCCAGCTGACGCAGCTGCCGGATACATTCTTCCATGGCCCTGCACTGGCGAGGGTATTTTTCTTCCAGGGTCTTTAGGTTCTTGCCAAAGACCTTGCTGAGCTTTTTGGCAATCAAGCTCTTGTCGTCTTCGTAATCGTCCACGGCCTTATAGTAGGCCAGAGCCACATTCATATCCGCTCCATAGCGGATATATGTGTTATCCACATACCGGCGGGGCTTTATGGGGTGCAGGCCGCAGGCGGGCTTCCCATCAGTCTCCTCCGGCTCGTACAGGCTCATAAGCAGCAATGCCAAAAAGGTCAGATCATAGCTTAAGCCCAGCCGGGCAGTCTGCGATGTGCCTGTCCGGATCCCCCGGCAAATGCCGCAATAGACACTTAAGTAGCGGCTCTTTTGCTCCGGTGTCAGTTCCTCCGTATTTGCCATTACGTATCCAAACAAGCGTATCGCCTCCCTTTTATTTCAATATAAGGGGCAATTATGAACAGGGTATTACCGATAATGTCTTTTCAGGACATCTCTGACGATGTCCATTCTGCCCCGGTCCTCCAGTACCTGCACCAGGTCGAAGCCGGGCCAGCGGTTGGCCTCGATGATCAGCGGGCCCTTGTCGGAAAGGGCGATGTCCCAGCCGATCATACGGATATTGTCGTCCAGCAGGCACGCTTCCAAAACCATCTGCTTAGCCTCCTCATAACAGGGAAGCTGGAAGCCGTCAAAAGTAACGCCGGTGGTGGGGTGCTTGGTGAACTCCTGATTATCCTTATCGATGCCGTTGCCGATCAGCTTACCGGTTTCCATATCGATCTTGACACCCATGCCCTGAGCGTGGAAGTTGTCCACCGGGTTCACACCGTTACCCACCCGCAGGCCGATCCACAGAAGGATCGGGGTGCCGTGGTCGTTATAGGTCATGGCACGGATCGTATTGACGCTGGCAGGACACAGCACATTCATTTCCGGGTGCTGTTTTACCAGCTCTTCCAGGAAGATCCGGTTTTCTACCGCATAGTCATAGTATGCCTTGCGGTCGGTGATATCCGCGGCCTTTTCCTTCTTTACACTGGCACCGCCGGAGCCGTCATAGGGCTTGGACATAAATTCTGCATGGCGATCCAAAAAGCCGCAGAAATCCTCAAAGCTGTCCTGTCCGGGCACGGTGATCTCCCGCTTGGTATACTTGGAAAATTCCCGGATAAAGGCGGGCTTGATGGTAAACCGCTTTTTATACTGGGGAGGAGAAACCTGATCATAGAAGCCTTCCTCCCGCATAGCACCGAAGTATTCCTTACGCTCTGCATGGGAACGGTTATAGAGCTTAAAATTCAGATAGTCCGTCAGGGCCATGCCGTAACGCAGGACGCACCAGCCCGTATCCCACAGCAGGAACGGATAAAACCGATGTTCCTTTTTTGCCACTGCACGCAGCTTCTTAAAATAACGCTTATAGTTAGCACCTGCCGCAACTGAGAAAAAACCCATATTCTTCTCTCCTTATGTTTTTTTACGGTGCATCAGATAGTGATTCAGAGCACCGCCGTAAAATACGATGCAAATACAAAAATATAACCAAAGCATACTCAAAGCGACAGCATACACAGAGCCGAATACGTTGGCATACCTTGAAAAGTTTTCTACATAAATGGAATAGAGATTGGAAAATACCAGCCAGCCCAATGACGCAAGGACCGCTCCGGGCAGACTGTCTGCAAAGCGGTTCCGCCGGTTGGGCAGTGCCATAAACATGGCGGTGAACAAAAGGGTCTGCAAAACAAGCAGCAGTAAGAACCGCATACTGAAAATTCGTGCCAAAAGCACCAGAAGGTCGCTGTCGCTAAAGGCCAAGGCCTGCAAAAAGTCGCTGCCGAACACATTCAGGATCAGGGTCAAAAGCAGCATCAGCAGGAACAAAAACGTATATAATACGCTCATGGTCCGGGTGTAGAAGTAGCCCCGGTCCTCCGGCACCTGATAGACGGAATTAAGACCTGTCAACAGGCCATAAACACCCCGGCTGGCAGACCAAAGTGCCGTCAGTGCAGAAATGGAAATCACCGCACCGGAGGTATTCTGATAGGTGCTGAGGATCAGCTTTTTGGCAGAGGGCATCAAAGCCGCCGGTATGAAGCCCTCCAGAAAGCCTGTCAGGGTCTCCACCTGCAGACCGGTGTATCGCAGAAGTCCCAACAAAAGCACCAGTGTGGGGAACAGGGACAGCACGATAAAGTATCCGGCGTTGGCCGCATATACCGGGATCTTCAGTCCGGTAACATAGGTTACCGCTTGATGAATCCTTCCGATCAGTCCGCCTTTGGGATACCGGTCCATACCACACCTCCTTCGACCTTTGCGAAAAGGCCCGCAAAAGCGGGCCTTTTTTATTATTCTGCAGAGATCAGGTAATAATACACAGGCTGGCCGCCGTAGATCAGGTTCACATCTGCATCGGGGCAGATCTCCGAGAACATGGCCGCCGCCTTTTTGGCGTGCTTTTCCTGAATGTCGGAGCCGTAGTAGATGGTGATATAGTCCTTGCCCTTCTTCTGGACTCTCTCGGCCAGAGCACGCAAAAGGACCTTGATATCCCGGCTGGTGCCGAACAAAGAACTTCCGTAAATGGCAAGGTAGTCGCCCTCGTGAATATCATAACCGTCAAAGTCGGAATTCCGGGCGGCATAGGTGATCTGCATGGTATCCACCGTAGAAAGGGACTCAGTCATGGCTTCCACATTTTCTTCCTGAGTGCCTTCGGGATTGAAGCTCAGCATGGCGGTTACGCCCTGAGGCACGGTCTTACTGGGAATGACCACCACGGTCTTATCGGTCAGGGCATCGACCTGCTCTGCTGCCATTATAATATTCTTGTTGTTAGGCAAAACATACACAGTTTGGGCCGGAACTTTGTTCACAGCCTCCAAAATATCCTGGGTGCTGGGGTTCATGGTCTGACCACCGGAGATGATGCCGTCCACGCCCAGGTTGTAGAATACATCGGCAATGCCGCTGCCGGCACAGACGGAAACGACGCCGCAGGGCTTTTCCGGTTCTGCGACCTTGGGCTGCAGCTCCTTCTCGCTCATGACCTTTTCGGTGTGCTGCAGACGCATATTCTCAATCTTTACCGTTACGAAAGAGCCGTACTCAATGGCTTCGTGCAAAGCCTTGCCGGGGTCATTGGTATGCACGTGGACCTTGATGATCTCCTCGTCGTCCACCAGCACCAGGCTGTCGCCCAGGCTGGACAGGAATTCTCTGAGCTTCTCGGGGTCGTTGTCATTCTCCCGGGAGATGATGAACTCGGTACAGTAGGTGAAGGTGATGTCCTCGGTGTCAAAGTCGGCAAAATTTGCCTGCTCCTTCACATCATCGCTGCCCTCGGGGGCTACGATGTCCTCACCCCGCAGACCGCAGAGCATAGCCTCCAACGCTACCAGCCAGCCCTTGCCGCCTGCGTCCACAACACCGGCCTTTTTCAGTACCGGGTTCTGGTTGGTGGTATCGGCAAGTGCCACCTTGGCCTCTGCGATGGCGGCCTCATGGACAGCCTCAAAATCATTGTTCTTCTTGGCGGTTCTCCGGGCCTTGGCCGCTGCCAGACGGGCTACCGTCAGAATCGTGCCCTCTGCCGGCTTCATAACTGCCTTATAGGCGGCGTCCACGCCCTCCTGCAGAGCATCTGCCCACAGGGTACCGTCGCAAATTTCCACGCCCTTCAGCTTCCGGGACATACCTCTGAACAACAAAGACAAAATAACGCCACTGTTGCCTCTGGCTCCCCGCAGCATGGCAGATGCCGCTGCGGCAGCCACCTTCTCCAGAGGAGGATTGTCCAGTTTCCGCAGGTCGGCTGCGGCGGTATTGATGGTCATGGCCATATTGGTGCCGGTATCGCCATCGGGCACCGGGAATACATTCAGCTCATTGAGCTGCTGCTTGTGGATCTCAATGGAAGCGGCTGCGTTGATGATCAGTCTACGCAGGTCGGTTCCGTTAATCGTCTGTCTCAATGTTTCTCCCTCCGTTATCTCATGGAATCTACATAGACATTAACAGCACGTACCTTTGTGCCTGTGGTGTTGGTTACCACATAGCGTACCTCAGAAATAATGGATTTTGCCACAGCCTGCAGGTTCACGCCCTGATCCACGATAATATGCAGATCAATGGAAATGGTGTTGTCGTCATGGAACTCCACCCGGACACCCTTGCCCATGGATTCCTTCCGCAGCAGGTGATACAATCCGTCGGTCATGGACCGGGCTGCCATACCCTTCACACCGAAGCAGTTGGACGCTGCCGCACCGGCAATATCCACATAGACGCCGGTACTGACGTTTACAGAACCCTTTTCGATCTCATGCTTGATCATAGAAAATCCTCCTTAAACCATACTCTCTTCCCAGCAAGCGGGAGCGGTCAGACCCATCATCTTGGCAACGGTGGGTGCTACATTGGCAAGGCCGTAGGCACCGTCCTTCACTTCCCAAACCTTATCGGTATCGTAAATGATGAAAGGTACGGGGTTCAGGGAGTGGGCGGTACGGACAGAGGTCTTGCCCTTCTTGGTCTCGGTCATCTGGTCAGCGTTGCCGTGGTCGGCGGTGATCAGTACGGTGTAGCCGTACTTGTCAGCAGCCTCCAAAACAGCGGCAAGGCTCTTGTCCACGCACTCCATGGCGTAGACCACGGCGTCCATGGAGCCGGTGTGGCCAACCATATCGCCGTTGGGATAGTTGCAACGCAGGAACTGGTACTTTCCGGAAGCCATAGCAGAAACCAGCTTTTCGGTGATCTCTTTGGACTTCATGGCAGGTGCCTGCTCAAAGGGGATCACATCGGAGGGGATCTCCTCGTAGTCCTCCAGCTCTTCATTTACCTTGCCGGAGCGGTTGCCGTTCCAGAAGTAGGTTACGTGGCCGTACTTTTGGGTCTCGGATACCGCATATTCCTTAATGCCGGCTTCACACAGAAGCTCGGTCAGGGTGTTCTGGATCACAGGGGGCTGTACCAGATAATGTTCGGGGATATTCAGGTCGCCGTCATACTGGAGCATACCGGCAAACTTGACGCCGGTGTAGTCGCCCCGGTCAAACTTGTCGAAATCCTTCCGGTCAAAGGCAAGGGATATCTCCTGAGCCCGGTCGCCCCGGAAGTTGAACAAAATTACAGAGTCGCCGTTTGCGATCTTAGCAACGGGCTCACCGTTTCTTGCCACCACGAAGGCAGGCAGATCCTGGTCGATGACACCGGACTCGGCCCGATAGGTCTCGATGGCCTCCTGAGCAGAGGCGAACTGACGGCCAATACCCTGCACGTGGGTCTTCCAGCCGTTTTCAACCATGGGCCAGTTGGCCTCGTACCGGTCCATAGTAACCTGCATACGGCCACCACCGGAGGCAATGGCGTAATCGCAGCCTTCGGTATTCAGTTCTTTCAGTACGTCTTCCAGCTGACCTACATACTCCAAAGCGGAAGTGGCAGGCACATCACGGCCGTCCAGCAGAATATGGCAGTAGGCCTTCTTAACGCCCGCTGCGTGAGCGGCCTTCAGAAGGGCGATCAGGTGGGAGATGTTGGAGTGGACGTTGCCGTCGGACAGCAGGCCCATAAAATGCATAGCCTTGCCTGAGATGGCGTTATCCACCAGATCGTTCCATGTCTCGGAACGGAACAAGCTACCTGTCTCGATGGATTCGCCCACCAGCTTGGCTCCCTGGGAGTAGACCTGGCCGCAGCCAAGGGCATTGTGGCCCACCTCGGAGTTGCCCATGTCCTCATCGGAGGGCAGACCCACGGCAGTGCCGTGTGCCTTGACGTAAGTATGAGGGCAGGTAGCCAGCAGCCGATCCAGCGTGGGAGTCTTGGCAACCGCAACAGCATCCCCGCTGCCGCCGTCGCCCTTGCCAACACCGTCCATGATCACTAATACAATCGGTTTTTCCATGAAAGATTCCTCCAAGAATCGTAATTGCATATTTCTACGTATATTATTTTACATCATTTTTTGTAAAGATACAACCTATTTTTTATTTTTCAACGGATCTGATAAAAAAAGCGGCCGTGGAAAATGGCATTTTTCGGAATATATCCGATAAATATTAAAAAAGTTTTACGGATCTGTTTCCCTTGACTGACACGGAAAAATGTGCTAATATTGCAAATACATTGAACTTTCCACTGTTCACTGTCAACTGAATATATGCCGCTGTGGGGAGCGAGCCGACCGCTGCCGGGGGCAGAGGAAGGAAGGCGAGCGAGTGGCCGCGGTCGACGAGTAACGAAGGCGTTCACGCCGAGGCGATCGTCGGGCACCGCAACAGGTGGAATAGGTAGACACAAGGGACTTAAAATTCAATATGCCGTTGTGGTGGAATAGGTAGACACAAGGGACTTAAAATCCCTCGGAGTAAAATCCGTACCGGTTCGATTCCGGTCAGCGGCACCAAAACAAGGGAGGGGCTTCTGCCCCTCCCTTGTTTTGGTCCGCCTGGAATCGAACCTATCAAAATGCAACACCCCAGTGGGGTGTTGCTGACGCCAGTGCAAACACTGGTGTCTACAATAATTTTCTGCATCGCAGAAAATGCAAATCGATTCCGGCCAGCGGCCCTATCACACTGAGCATCGCAACAGGACAGAACAAAACAAGGAGACCTTTTCGGCCTCCTCGTTTTCTTGTTTACAGATACTTCAGCAACAGTGCAATATTATAGTTTTCGATCTCGCTGAGATCTGCCGGTGTGAAGCTGCTGTCCGGCCAATACCAGTCCTGCCGCAGGTAATAGTTCATCAGGTTTTCATTCTGGAACACATAGCCGTTTCGGGCGTAGATCTCATTGATGGCGTCCTGCACATAGCTTCCGGAGGGGCTCTCCCTGTAGGTGTTGTTCATCAGTTCCTCGATGTCCGCTTCGGTTAGCTTTCTGTCGGAGGAATGGGGCAGGAGAAAATCGTCATCTTCCCAATCGGGCTCTTCCTCATCATACAGAGTGATAGCATAGATATCCGAATAGATCCCATCAACCACATCGGAAACATCATCATACATTTGCGTATAGATTTTCTGATTATCCAGGTCAAACTGCACATCAGTAGGATATCTGGCAAACAGATAATACTGCTGGTCAGCCATCACATGTCCGATTTTTCCGCCGCTTGCAAAGGATTGGTAATCCGGATTCGATGTCAGAATGATATCCACAAGATGTCCCTGCCTGTTCCGCTGATAACCGGTCTTCTCGTACAGGCACACCGCATATTCAAACTCCCCGGTATCAATGTTATAGCCGGAGGTTTCCGGTACTACGGCATGATAGTGATCTACCCAGGAATTGGGCATCACAATATTGAAATATTTGGTTTCCAGAATCTTACCGGCATCATATTCCGGAATGTCCTCTGCCTTGGGTTTTGTATGATCCGTTGATGCCGGCACAAAAACCTCCTGCCCCATACCCAAAAACTCCTGCACAGAACAGGCACAGAGCAGGCTTGCCAGCAAAGCAACCACCAACGTCAGGGATAATGTCTTTTTCATAGCACACCTCCGTGGTTTTTTCTTACGGGATCATTTTAGCAAATTCCCGTGCGGAAAGCAACCTGTTTGACAGGTTGGCCGAACCTCAGTATAATAACCTTGAAAGGAGCGGTTTTATATGAAATTTCTTTGCCTGGCACTTGCCCTTTTGCTGCTTTTAACCGGCTGTGTAAATTCTGCCCCAACACCGGACACCACAGCCCCCACCACTCTCCAAACCGAGGAAATAACAGAGCCTACGGTTGAAACCAAGCCTTTGCATTCCGAACTGTATCTGCCTGATTGCTCCGTGGAGGAGATCACAGAATATTTCAACGAAGTTGTCCTGGACATAGAGTACACTGATGGCACGGGTGGTGCCACCCTGGTACAAAAATGGCTCTTCCCCATCTACTATAATATTTACGGCAACCCCACCGATGAGGATCTTGCGGTGCTTAATGACCTGTGCAACCAGCTGAACGCTGTACCGGGATTCCCCGGGATCTACCCGGTGTCGGGTATGGTGCAGGAGAATCTCAGCATCAGCTTTTTCTCCCCCGATGTATTCCGGAATGAATTTTCCTCCGTTGTAAATGGTGAGGATGCCTATGGTGCCACCCAATTCTGGTACTATACCGACACAAACGAGCTTTACAATGCCCGGATCGGCCACCGGACAGACATCCCCCAGGCCGAGCGCAACTCCATTATCGTGGAGGAGATCATCAACACCCTGGGCATCACAGACACAGTTTTGCGGGAAGACAGCATCGTCTACCAGTATTCCAATGAGAATCTTACCTTAAGCGATGTGGACTGGGTGATCCTGAAGCTATTGTACGACCCGGCCATCCGGCCCAGCATGGACAAGGATGCCTGTGTGGCCGTCATCCGGCAGTTGTATTATTAAAAAGAAAGCGACGAGAAGGGCAACACTCCATGAGGAAGTAATGCCCAATTCGTCGCTTTTTGTTTTTCTTTTAACAGTAGAGTTCCGATTCTACTTGTGGTAGACTTCTTTTTTGACAGTAGATAGGAGAAAACCTTTCCTTGTGATACCATAGGCAAGGCCAACAGAAAGGAATGGTTTCTTCTATGAGAAAAATCAGAATCGTGGCGGATTCCTCCGCCAATGTATTACATTTGGAGCACACAGCCTTTGCGGTTGCTCCCTTGAAAGTCATTACAAACGAAACAGAGTTCGTGGACGATGAGGCTCTGAATGTGGACGCCATGGTGTCCTGGTTCGATGCCTATAAAGGCAAGAGCAAAACCTCCTGTCCCAACCCCTCCGACTGGCTGGAGGCCTTTGCAGACGGGGACGAAATCTACTGCGTAACCATCACCAGCGGCCTTTCCGGCAGCTATAACGCCGCCTGCATTGCAAAGCAGATGTATGAAACGGAGAACCCGGGAAAACAGGTCTGCGTCATCGATTCCCTCTCCGCCGGACCGGAATTGGTGCTTATCATCGAAAAACTGGAGGAGCTGATCGGCAAGGGGCTGTCCTTCGGGGAAATTTCGGAACAGATCCAACGCTACACCCAGCAGACAGGCCTGGTATTTATGCTGGAATCTCTGAAAAATTTTGCCGCCAACGGCAGAGTATCCCCTGCGGTCGCCAAAATTGCCGGTATTCTGGGTATTCGCATTGTGGGCAAGGCAAGCTCCCAGGGTACGCTGGAGCCTACCAGCAAATGCCCGGGTGAAGCCAAATCTCTAAATGCTGTTTTGTCCCTTATGAAGCAAATGGGGCTAACCAGAGGAAAAGTCCGGATCGCCCATTGTGAAAATGAAGCCGCCGCACAGAAGCTGCAGGAAAGGCTCTTTGAAGTCTTTCCCCGGGCAGATGTGCAAATTCACCGCTGCAGAGGTCTGTGCAGCTATTATGCTGAAAAAGGCGGTCTGCTGGTGGGCTTTGAAAAAATATGATTTGCAAACCGTGTACCTTCGTTGTATGATGAACAAAAACGCAAAGGCGGTGTTTCTTATGAACGATCAATGGAAGGGCAAAAAATGGTACTGCTACGGTACATCTCTGACCGACAGCTCCGGTGCCGGTAAGTTCTCCCGCTTTCTGGCAGAATATGCCGGGCTGGAGGAGCATAACTTCGGCAAGGGTGGCAGCGGCATTGTGCCGGCAGAGCACGACCGGGAGGATAATGTAAAGACCCGGATCATGCGGCTGGACGACGGAAAGGCGGAGGCAGATCTTATCACCGTAGAGCTGATCCCCAATGACGTAACCAAGGCCACCCTGGGAGAGGTTACGGACTTAAGCGACGATACCTTCTGCGGCAATCTCCATCAGGTGCTGGAGTACCTGCAGGTCAACACCTCGGCGGTGATCGTGGTGCTGATCGCCTCCCGTGCCATTTACTCTGTTCCCACGGGCGATTACGGTATGAAGCGTCTCCAGTGGGAAAGTGCTGTGGAGACCGTCTGCAACATGCACGGTATTCCCTGCTGGAATGCCGCAAAGGAAGGCAACATGGGCTATTACCGAATGCAGAGCAGGAGCGACTACCTGGTAGATACCATTCACCACGCAGAAAAGGGTGGCGAAATTTTGGCAAAATACTACTGGGGCAAGCTCCAGCAGATCTATCCCAATGACTGATACAAACGGGAGTGTTGCAAAAAGCAACACTCCCGTTTTTTTATAGCCATGTAGGGAGCGGATATATCCGCTCCGCAAAAAAGCGGAATGCATATATGCATTCCCTACGAATTTAGTCGGCAGACAGCACTATAATGTAGGGCGATTCGTGAATCGCCCCTACCGATGTTTTGAAATTTACAGCGTGCCCGATTGTATTGCCCTTGCAAAGTAATTCCGGGCGTGGTAAAATAAAGAAAAATGAAACATAGGAGGAATGTAATATGAACATTCGCCATTTTGAAATTTCCGCACTGGGACACACCGCAGACCTGAAGCTTCTGCAGTACCCCAATGTAACAAACACCAATAAAAAGTACCCTGTGATCATTCTCTGCCCCGGCGGCGGCTACACCGGTCTTTCTCCCCGGGAAGCAGATGTGATCGGTCTGCAGTTCATGGCCAAGGGCTATCACGCCGCCGTGCTGACCTATACTTGTGCTCCCGCCGCCCGTTTCCCCGTTGCCCTCTATCAGCTGGCCGGTGCGGTTGCGACCCTGCGGGAGAATGCCGATGAGCTGCGTATTGACGAAAACACCATTATTGTTTCCGGCTTCTCCGCCGGCGGTCATTTGGCGGCTTCTTTGGGCGTATTCTGGAATCATGCAGAAGTTATGAAGGATTGCCCCTGGTCTGCTGAGGAACGCAAGCCCAATTTGGAGATTCTGGGCTATCCCGTGATCACCTCCGGCGACCTGGCTCATAAGGGCAGCTTCAAGGCTCTGCTTGGCGACCGGTTCGATGAAGAAGAGGCAATGGAGCTTGTAAGTCTTGAAAAGCAGGTAACTGCCGATACCCCCGCCACCTTCCTGTGGCACACCTGGCATGATGTAACCGTTCCTCCTGAGAACTCCATGCTGTACGCCTCCGCTCTGAGAGCCAATAACGTACCCTTGGAGCTGCACATCTATGAGGAAGGCCCCCACGGCATCGCCACCGGCAATTATCTGACCAATGATGTGATGTACCCCGCCGCAGAACCCTGGGTGGAGCTTGCCCACCTGTTCGTAAAGGACCATACTGAGGAGAGCCTATGGAATTACAAGTGATCCTGTCTTACTGCGACCACACCCTCCTGTCCCAAACCGCCACCTGGGCCGACATTAAAGCCGTCTGCGATGACGGTATCCGTTTTGGAACGGCCTCCGTGTGTATCCCCGCTTCCTTTGTGAAGCAGGCCAAGGACTATGTGGGCGACAAATTGGCGATTTGTACCGTCATCGGCTTCCCCAACGGCTATGACACCACTGCCGCTAAATGTTTTATGTCAACCGATGCGGTGGACAACGGTGCGGACGAAGTGGATATGGTCATCAACATCGGCTGGGTCAAAGAGGGAAAATACGATCAGGTTTTGGACGAGATCAAAGCCGTGAAGGCCGCCTGCAAGGGAAAGCTTTTGAAGGTCATTATTGAAACCTGCCTACTGACCAAGGAAGAAAAAATCGAAATGTGTCGCATTGTTACCGAATCCGGAGCGGACTATATCAAGACCTCCACGGGTTTTTCCACCGGCGGAGCTACAACCCAAGATGTGGCATTGTTTGCAGAGCACATAGGCCCCAATGTGAAGATCAAGGCAGCCGGCGGAATTTCTTCTTTGGCTGATGCGGAGAAATTCATTGGTCTGGGTGCTTCCCGGCTGGGAACCTCCCGGATCGTGAAACTGGCAAAAAGTGAGGAATCTAATAATTCCTATTAAGGAGGAAAAGTTATGTTAACCACTCCGACCCCTCATATCAGTGCAAAGCCCGGGGATTTTGCCAAGACGGTACTGATGCCCGGTGATCCCCTGCGGGCGAAATTTATTGCGGAAACCTTTTTGGAAGACCCGATTCTGGTGAATAACGTCCGGGGTGTGCAGGGTTACACCGGCACGTACAAGGGCGTGAAGGTGTCCGTGATGGCCTCCGGTATGGGTATGCCTGCTATTGGCATTTACTCTCACGAACTGTATAACGCTTACGGTGTGGAGAACATCATTCGGGTGGGCTCTGCCGGCTCCATTCAGGAGCATATTAACCTTTATGACATCGTGCTGGGTCAGGGTGCTTGCACCGACTCCAATTTTGCCGCCCAGTTCCATCTGCCCGGTACTTTTGCACCCATTGCGGACTTCACACTTTTAACCAAGGCGGTGGAGGCCTGCAAGGCCAACGGTGCTACCTATCACGTGGGCAATATCAACTCCTCCGACGTGTTTTACGGCGATCATGAGGGTGTTCCCGAAGGACTTGACAGTGTTTATGCGTTAAAAAAGATGGGCGTTATGGCTTTGGAGATGGAGGCCGCCGCCCTGTATATGAACGCCGCCCGGTACGGAAAGCGGGCTCTGTGTATCTGCACCATTTCCGACCACGTGCTTAAGGGCGTGGAAACCAGCTCCGAAGAACGACAGACCGCCTTTACCACTATGATGAAGGTGGCTTTGGACGTAGCAGTAGCAATGGATAATTGAAAATTGAAAGTTGAAAATTATGAATGTTAGCCGCAAACTGTTCAATAAGTTACAAGAGATCCACTGCGACAAAGACTTCGTGATTGGCGTAATGAGTAATGCAAAAATGTCGAAGATCGTCAAGCAATCCTTGATTTTATCGAAAACGAAAGCACGTTTTCTGTTGAAGATATTATCCTTCTATCGCTACATTTGCACAACGAGAGGTTAAAATGACTTTTGATTGTTCAAAACATTCCCGCAGGGAATACCACAACTTTCAATTTTCAACTTTCAACTTTCAATTGGATTAAGTTTTGGTGATTCTATGAAACGTATTTTCTTAATCGTATTGGACTCTTTGGGAATCGGGGCTTTGCCCGACGCGGAAAGCTTTGGCGATTATGGCGTCAACACCCTGCGTTCCTGCACCAAGTCCCCCTGTTTGCAGATCCCGAATCTATTGAAAGCCGGTTTGGGGTCAATTGATGGGGTGGATTATCTTCCCAAAACTGTTCCCACAGGTGCGGTGGCACGGCTAACTGAGCAGTCCATGGGCAAGGACACCACCATCGGCCATTGGGAATTGGCGGGTATCGTTTCCTTTCAGCCCCTTCCCACCTATCCCGAGGGCTTCCCCGAAGAAATTCTCGAACCTTTCCGGAAGGCAACAGGTAGAGGTGTTTTGGCAAACGCCCCCTGGTCCGGCACGGAAGTCATTGGGCGTTACGGTGATGAGCATGTCCGCACAGGGGATCTGATCGTCTACACCTCTGCAGACTCCGTATTTCAGGTGGCCGCCCACGAGGACGTCGTGCCTGTGGAGACCCTGTATGAATACTGCCGGATCGCCCGGAAACTTTTAGTGGGCAAGCACGGTGTGGGTCGGGTCATTGCCCGTCCCTTTGTGGGTGAAAATGGCAACTACACCCGCACCGCCAACCGCCATGACTTTTCCTTAGAGCCGCCCACTACTACCCTTTTGGACGCGGTGAAGGCGGCCGGTCTTGACAGCATCGGCGTTGGTAAGATCTACGACATCTTTGCCTGCCGGGGTCTGACGGAAAAGGTCTATAATAAGAGTAACTGCAACGGTATGGAACACGCCCTTTATTATGCCAAAAAGGATTTTAAGGGTTTGTGCTTTGTGAATTTGGTGGACTTTGATATGGTCTATGGCCACCGTCGGGACATTGACGGCTATGCCAAGGCTCTGTCCGAATTTGACGCCTGGCTGCCAAACCTTTTGGCCGAGCTGGGCGAAGACGATATGGTGATGATCACCGCTGACCACGGCTGCGACCCGGGCTATACCGCCACCACCGACCACACCCGGGAATATGTTCCCCTGCTGGTACTGGGCAAGAAGATCCGCCCGGTGAATTTGGGTACACGTTCCAGCTTTGCGGACGTGGCCGCCACGATCGCAGAATTGTTGGGCGTTTCTCTCGACACACCCGGTGAAAGCTTTGCCAGAGAAATACTGTTCTAATTGAGGTGAGAAAAGATGACGTCAGAACAACTGATGAAATTAGCCAAAGACGCCATGACCCACGCCTATGCCCCCTATTCCGGCTACCAGGTGGGTGCGGCCCTTTTATGTAAAGATGGTAGTGTGTACCAAGGCTGCAATTTGGAAAACGCCGCCTTTTCTCCCACAGTCTGTGCAGAACGCACCGCCTTTTTCAAGGCTCTCTATGACGGCCACCGGGAATTTTCTGCCATCGCCATTTGCGGCGGAAAAGACGGTATCATTTCCAAAGCATCGCCCCCCTGCGGTGTCTGCCGTCAGGTGATGGCCGAGTTCTGCAAGGAAGATTTTCTCATCTATCTGACCGATGAGACCGGAGAAATTACCACACACTCTCTTTCCCAGCTTTTGCCGCTGGGTTTCTCCGCAACATCTATGGAACTGTAAGGGTACGTTTTTACGTACCCTTTTTGTTTATTTTATATGAAATATCTTCCAAAAAGGCCTTTGTGGCTCTTGCTTTTTGTGCGATTTTGCTTTATAATGGCCCTATATCGTAAGGAGGGTATGCCATGGGCGAATTGATTGCGGTTCTGTCCGGCAAGGGCGGAACGGGAAAAACCTCGGTCTGTGCCGGTATCGCCACCGCTTTGGCTCAGAACGGCTCGTCCGTTTTGTGCATCGATTGCGACATTGGTCTGCGGAATTTGGATATCGCTCTGGGGCTTTCCGAATTTGCATCTCTCTCCTTTTTGGATATTTGCTCCGGTGAACACGCCCTGCAAAAGGCAGTGCATCACCCGCTGTTTCCCGGTCTTTCCTTCCTGACTGCTCCTATGAACTGTCAGGCCGAAGACATTGACTTTTCCGCTTTCGCCTCCATGCTGGAGGACGCCAGAAGCCAGTTTGATTTCGTGCTGATGGACGCTCCCGCCGGTTTGGACGCAGGCTTCCGTCTGTCCGCCAAATTCGCTGACCGTGTGATTTTGGTTACAGGGCCCGATCCCGCCTCCATTCGGGACGCTGCCCGGGCAGGTGAAGTGCTAGAGCTGATGGGCAAGGGAAACGTGCGGCTGATCGTCAACCGTTTGAGCAAGAAAGCCGTAAAAACTGTCCGTTTGACCGTGGACGATATTATGGATAAGGCCGGCCTGCCGTTGCTAGGTATCGTGCCGGAGGATCCTGATATGCTTTTAGCCGTTTGCTACCGGCTGCCGCTGCTGGCTCACACCCACAAGGGTGCTGCCAAGGCCTGCCACCGGATCGCCAAGCGGATCTGCGGTCTGTCCGTTCCCATCTCGCTGTAAAGGAGTTGATTTTGTGAATATCGCATTTTTGGCACATGATAAGAAAAAAGAATTGATGGTGCAGTTCTGCACTGCCTATAAAAGTGTGCTGATCAAGCACAATCTGTTCGCCACCGCCACCACCGGCCGGCTGATCGCGGACAACACCGGCCTGCCCATTACATTGCTTTTATCCCATAAGCAGGGCGGCCACCAGCAGATCAACGCCCGGATCGCTTACAATGAGATCGACCTGGTAGTGCTGTTCACCGATCCCAACTCCATCGATCCCTGGGACGACAGTCAGCTTTTGGAGACCATTCGCCATTGCGACCGGAACAACGTTCCCATTGCCACCAACCTTGGCAGTGCGGAGCTCGCGATCATGGGTCTGCAGAGGGGCGACCTTGACTGGCGTGAGATGTACCACAACAAAGCAAAATTTTAACACTTCAGCCGCCCAACCGGGCGGCACTTTCATAGAAAGGAAGATTCCTATGGAAAGAATTACACCCCGGACCCTGTCCGGCTTTATGGAGCTATTGCCCAAGAAGCAGCTGCAGCTTGAAAAAATGATGCAGATCCTCCGGGATACCTATGCCCTCTACGGCTTTTCTCCCCTGGACACCCCGGCTATCGAGGACGCCAAAATTCTTTTAGCCAAGGGCGGCGGTGAGACCGAAAAGCAGATCTACCGTTTCCAAAAGGGCGACAGTGATCTGGCTCTGCGGTTTGATTTGACCGTTCCCCTGGCCAAGTATGTGGCTCTACACTACAATGAGCTGGCCTTCCCCTTCCGCCGGTATCAGATCAGCAAGGTCTACCGGGGCGAGCGGGCTCAGAGAGGTCGTTTCCGGGAGTTCTATCAGGCTGACATCGACATCATCGGCGATGGCAAGCTGGATATTGTCAACGAGGCGGAGATCCCCGCCATCATCTACCGGGTATTCCGGGGCTTTGGTCTGGAGCGATTCCAGATCCGGGTCAACAACCGAAAGATCCTCACCGGCTTTTATGCAATGCTGGAGCTGTCGGAGAAAAGCGGCGACATTATGCGTACCGTGGACAAGCTGGATAAGATCGGTGCCGAGAAAGTTCGTGCCATTCTTGTGGACGAGATCGCTCTGACCGCCCAGCAAGCCGATGAAATTTTGAAGTTCATCGCCATCACCGGCACCAACAGCGAAGTTCTGTCGGCTCTTAGTGGCTATCAAGGTCGGAACGAAACCTTCGATCTGGGTCTTGAGGAGCTGAATGCCGTAACGAAGAATTTGGCGGCCTTTGGTGTGCCGGAAGAGAATTTTGCGGTGGATCTGACCATTGCAAGAGGTCTTGACTACTACACCGGCACGGTGTATGAGACTACCCTTTTGGATCACCCGGAGATCGGCTCTGTCTGCTCCGGCGGCCGTTACGACAATCTTGCCGGCTACTATACCGATAAGCAGCTGCCCGGTGTAGGCATTTCCATCGGTCTGACCCGGCTGTTCTACGTACTGGACGAGCAGGGTCTTATCAACCCTGACCTGCCCAGTGCTCCGGCTGACGCTTTGATCCTGCCCATGACCGAGGATATGGCCACCGTCATTTCTTTGGCGGAGGAGCTGCGGTCTGCAGGCATTCGGGTGCAGCTTTACGGTGAGCAGAAGAAGTTCAAACAGAAGATGTCCTACGCCGACAAGCTGGGCGTTCCCTATGCGGTACTGCTGGGCGAAGATGAGATCGCTCAGGGCAAATGCTCCGTCAAGAACATGGTTACCGGTGAGCAGCTGATCCTGACCCCTGCGGAGGCAAGTGCACACATTCTTTCCGGTCTTTCCGCCAATTGCGGTCCGCTGATTTTGGAGAAGTAAGATGGAAAAATCCTTTCTGAAGGCCTGCCAATTGGCAGTGCAATCTGCTGAGGGTTTGGGCGTACGGATCAGGCCTATCACCTTGGAGTCCGCCCACCGGTGCTTATCCTCCCACAAGCTCAGCGACGGCTTTTCCCGGCTGGCGGAGTTGGGCCATTTGGAGCTTTCCTTAGAGGCAATCGCTGTGAGAAAGGACTTTACAGGTCTTTTTTCCGACGAGGAAGCCAACGAAGCATTGGCTCGTCTTCTGGAAGCCGGCTACCGGTTTTCATAAAGGCCACCAAAAATCACACGTCATTGCGAGGATCGAAGCGACGTGGCAATCCGCATTCTGCGATGCGTTGCATCGTGCGGCTCATAGAGCCGCAAGGGAACGGATTCCCACGCCTGCTATCGCAGGCTCGGAATGACGTGCTTTTCGATGCTTTGGCACAACAAAAGAGCCTGCTCAACCCGAGCAGGCTCTTAACTTTGTTATTAAGCTTTTTCCAAAGCCAAAGTCTTGGTGGTGATGTCGCAGACCTGGCTGGGTCCAAAGTACTGGATCGCACCGGGGTAGACATAGCAGGTTTCCACAGCCCAGGTCTCACGGTTGGCTTCGAAGAACTTGAAGGGAGCACCCTCCAGCTCTACCAGGGCCTTCCGGATCACGGGCTTATCTGCACCGTGGCGACGCTCGATGTTCATCATCTTGGTGATGGGCATACCGCCTGCCACCCACTCCTCAGCGGGCTTAGACAGGTTGGACACTTTGGAAAGGTATCCGGTGTAGCCGTACTGGATCAGCATAAAGGCATTGTAGCCCAAGCTGTAGCAGTAGTCAGCATCGAAATTGGAGGGGAATGCACAACGGCCTTCGTAACCTAAGAAGTGATGCAGGGCAGAGAACTTGCCGGTATAAGTGCCGGCAGCTTTCCGCTTATTAAGGTTCTCCTTGACCATCTCAGAGAACAGCTTCTCGGACTCAATCAGGGATACCTGCACGTTGCCGTGGGGGTCTCTCTCCAGGAACAGCTGCTGCTGAATGGACTGGGGCAGGATCGCAAAGACAGCCATGGATTCCTTGGTCAGTCCCTTTTCGATAAAGGCGTACTTCTCTTCCCAGGTGGAAAGAGCATTGAAGTCATCGGCCTTGCTGCCTGCCAGCAGCTCGTTGATCTGGGCGATCAGCACGGAGAACTCGGGAACGAATTCCACGATACCCTCGGGGATAATGGCAACACCGAAGTTCCAGCCCTTGGCGGCACGGCTTGCAACAGACTCGGCAATGTAGTCTGCGATCTGAGCCAAAGACATCTTCTTGGCGGCCACTTCCTCGCCTACCAGACAGATATTGGGCTGGGTCTGCAGAGCGGTCTCCAGAGCCACGTGGGAGGCGGAGCGGCCCATGACCTTTACAAAGTGCCAGTACTTCTTGGCGGAGTTGGCATCACGCTGGATATTGCCCACGATCTCGGCGTAGGTCTTGGTGGCGGTATCGAAGCCGAAGGAGCACTCGATGTCCTCGTTCTTCAGGTCGCCGTCGATGGTCTTGGGACAGCCGATGACCTGCACGCCGGTGTTCTTAGCGGCAAAGTACTCCGCCAGCACAGCGGCGTTGGTATTGGAATCGTCGCCGCCGATGATCACCAATGCGTTGATACCGTGCTTCTTGCAGTTTTCTGCCACGATGGCAAACTGCTCCTCGGTCTCCAGCTTGGTTCTGCCGGAGCCGATAATGTCAAAGCCGCCGGTGTTCCGGAAAGCGTTGATATATTCGTCGTCGAAGATGATGTAATCATCGTCGATCAGACCGCTGGGGCCGCCCTTGAAGCCGTAGAGCACGTTGTCCTTATCGGTAGCCTTCAAAGCATCGTACAGGCCGCAGATCACGTTATGGCCACCGGGTGCCTGTCCGCCGGACAGGATCACGCCAACCACCTGCTTCTTCGCTTCGCTGGTGTTCTGGCCTTTCTGGAAGGTGATCTCGTTCTTGCCGTAGGTGTTGGGGAACAAGGCCTTGATCTTATCCTGGTCTGCCACGCTTTCGGTGGCGTTGCCGTTTTTAACGCAGATCTCGGAGATGCCGTTTCTCAGCATACCGGGCAGCTTGGGCTGGTACTGATATCTTGCCTCCTGCAAGGGGGAAAGCTTCATAACAAAACACTCCTTACGATTGTTGATGTTCTAACTTTGCCATTATACTCCATTTCTTAACTAAGGTAAATAGGTATTTCATCTATTTTTCTTTCTTGCAAAATGCTGGTTTTTGGGCAAATTTCAGGACATTTTTTGTTCTATCCGTTCCCAAGATGGGTATTGAAATAGGCATATTTTACTGATATAATATTATCGGTAAAAAATGTAACCCATTTTATATATCAGAAAGGAATGTTTTCAAATGGCTCTTGTAACTACTACCGAAATGTTCAAGAAGGCTTACGACGGCGGCTATGCCATCGGTGCTTTTAACGTGAACAACATGGAGATCGTTCAGGCGATCACCGAGGCTTGTAAGGAAGAGAACTCCCCCGTTATCCTGCAGGTTTCCAAGGGTGCCCGTGCCTACGCTAACCACACTTACCTGGTAAAGCTGGTTGAGGCCGCTGCTATCGAGTGCCCCGAGATCCCCATCGCTCTGCACCTGGACCACGGCGACAGCTTCGAGACCTGCAAATCCTGCATCGACGGCGGTTTCACCTCCGTTATGATCGACGCCTCCTCCAAGCCCTTCGCTGAGAACATCGAGATCACCAAGAAGGTTGTTGAGTACGCTCACGATCACGGTGTTGTTGTTGAGGCTGAGCTGGGCTCCCTGGCCGGCATCGAGGACGAAGTGAATGTTGCTGCTGAGGCCGCTTCCTACACCCGTCCCGAAGAGGTTGAGGAGTTCGTAACCAAGACCGGTTGTGATTCCCTGGCCATCGCCATCGGCACTTCCCACGGTGCTTACAAGTTCACTCCCGAGCAGTGCACCGTCAACGAGCAGGGTATTCTGGTTCCTCCCGCTCTGCGTTTCGACGTTCTGGAAGAGGTAACCAAGCGTCTGCCCGGCTTCCCCATCGTTCTGCACGGCTCTTCCTCCGTTCCTCAGGAATACGTTGCCATGGTCAACGCCAACGGCGGCAAGATGCCCAACGCCATCGGTGTTCCCGAGGAGCAGCTCCGCAAGGCCGCAGCCCTGAGTGTATGTAAGATCAACATCGACTCCGACCTGCGTCTTGCTATGACCGGCACCATTCGTAAGTTCTTCAACGATGAGCCCTCCAAGTTTGACCCCCGTGAGTACCTGAAGCCCGCCCGTGCCAACATCAAGGAACTGGTTCGCCACAAGCTGGTGAATGTTCTGGGTTGTGCAGGCAAGGCCTAAGCTGACCTTTCAAAAGGCCTCCCAACCGGGAGGTCTTTTTGATATTTTTCAACACTCCCCTCGTCTGCGTCATTCCGAGCGAAACAACGTGAAGCCGAGGAATCTACGCACAGCGATACTGCTATGCAGCATTTGGGTACGTAGATCCTTCGACTCCGCTTCGCTCCGCTCAGGATGACGCCCGGGGTCTAGGTACGAACAGCCTTGTACCGCTTGACAGGAAAATGCTTTTGTGTTATATTGAGTCTGTTAAAAGCTGTGATGAAGACACGCGTGCTTTGCAAACCTCTTAGAGAGAGACCCATAGGGTGAAAGGGTCTTGTGGCTTTGATTGCACGATACCACTTCTGAGCCATCGGTCGGAAATGGCCGGTCGGGTACGCCCGTTAGCGCGTCAATGAGTGGCAACTTTGGTTGCAACCAGGGTGGAACCGTGGAGTACTTTGTATCCCACCCCTGATTTTATCAGGGGTGGGATTTTTTCTATCCCTAAATTAAGGAGGAATTGTTATGTCCGAAGAAAATCTGTACACTTTTGAGAACCCCGAGTATCGGAAGACCTACTGGCACACCTGCTCCCATATTATGGCTCAGGCTGTCAAGCGTCTGTGGCCGGAGGTGAAGCTGGCCATCGGCCCTGCCATTGAAGAGGGCTGGTACTACGACTTTGATGCCCCCTTCTCCTTCACCCCCGAGCATTTGGAGCAAATTGAAGCGGAGATGAAGAAGATCTGCAAGGAAAGAGTCCGTCTGGAACGGAGCGAGAAGCCCCGGGCCGACGCCCTGGCCTTTGTGGCAGACGAGCCTTACAAGGTGGAGCTGATCGAGGATCTGCCTGCGGACGCGGTCATCTCCTTCTACACCCAGGGTGAGTTTACCGACCTTTGTGCCGGCCCTCATTTGGATCACACCGGCCGCGTTAAGCACAACGGCTTTAAGCTGACCAAGTCCTGCGGTGCTTACTGGCGTGGCGACTCTAACCGCAAGATGCTCCAGAGAATTTACGGCATCGGCTTCCCCAGCAAGGACGAGCTGGATCAGTACCTGGAAAAGCAGGCTGAGGCTCTGAAGCGGGATCACAACAAGCTGGGCCGTGAGCTGGAATTCTTCACCACCGTGGAGGAGATTGGCCAGGGCCTGCCCATTCTGCTGCCCAAGGGTGCAAGAGTCATTCAGACCCTGCAGCGTTGGATCGAGGACGAGGAAGCCAAGCGTGGCTATCTCCTGACCAAGACCCCCCTGATGGCTAAATCCGACCTTTACAAGATCTCCGGCCACTGGGATCACTATCGGGACGGTATGTTCATTTTGGGCGACCCTGAGGACGAGAGCAAGGAATGCTTCGCCCTGCGGCCCATGACCTGCCCCTTCCAGTATCAGGTCTATCTGAACAGAGCCCGCTCCTACCGGGATCTGCCCATGCGTTTGGGCGAGACCTCCACATTGTTCCGGAACGAGGATTCCGGTGAGATGCACGGCCTGATCCGTGTCCGTCAGTTCACCATTTCCGAGGGCCATTTGGTGCTCCGTCCCGATCAGCTGGAAGAGGAGTTCAGAGGCTGTCTGGAGCTTGCCAAGTACTGCCTGGACACTGTGGGCATGCTGGAAAACTGTTCCTTCCGGTTCTCCCAGTGGGATCCTGCCCGTGCCGGCATCAAGTATGAGGGTACTGCCCAGCAGTGGGAGGAGGCTCAGGGTGTTATGAAGAACATTCTGGATAACCTTGGTCTTGAGTATGAAGTAGGCATCGACGAGGCCGCTTTCTATGGCCCCAAGCTGGATATTCAGTACAAGAACGTATTCGGCAAGGAAGATACCATCGTTACCATTCAGATCGATATGCTGCTGGCTCAGAAGTTCGGTATGGAGTATGTGGACGCCGACGGTCAGAAGAAGACCCCCTATATCATTCACCGGACCTCTTTGGGCTGCTACGAGCGGACCCTGGCATACCTTATTGAGCGGTTTGCCGGTGCTCTGCCCCTGTGGATGATGCCCACCCAGGTACGGGTCATGCCCATTACCGACCGGGCTCACGAATACTGCAAGGGTCTTGTGGAGCAGCTGGAGAACGTGGGTATCCACGCAGAGGGCGACTTCCGCTCCGAAAAGCTGGGTTATAAGATCCGGGAGGCACAGCTGCAGAAGATTCCCTATATGCTGGTGGTTGGCGACCGGGATATGGAAAACGGCACGGTTTCCGTCCGCACCAGAACCGGCGAGGACCTGGGTGCTATGACTCCCGAGGAGTTCACCGCCAAGTGCCTGATGCAGATCGCCACCAAGGATAAGAGCTTCTAAAACCACGCCCGGCAGATATCCTCTGCCGGGCATTTTCGGAGATATATATGAAACGCTTAATTTTGTTAATTTTAGTGATCCTGCTCTGCCTGTTGGGTCTTATCTTCTGCTTCGCCCTGCTGGGCTATGAGTTTCTGGCATACGCACTTTGGGGTATTGCCGCCGTGATCGGTATCTACTGGCTGTTCTTCCAAAAAAAGCTGAAGCTCCTGCGGCGGATTTTTACAGGAATTTTGGCTATCGGTCTGCTGGCAGCCGGTATTACCGGTACCCAGATCGCCATCGCTGCCCAGGGCGACCCGGCTGAGGACTGCCCGTATCTTTTGGTGCTGGGTGCGGGAATCAACGGCACAGAGCCGTCCCTGGCCTTAAAAAGCCGGTTGGATGCGGCCTATGACTATATGACCGAACACCCCGACTGCATTGCCATCGTTTCCGGCGGACAGAATGAGGACGAAGTAGTTCCCGAGTCGGAGGTTATGGAAAAATACTTGCTTAGCAAAGGCATTTCCGCCCAGAGGATATGGCAAGAGGACAAGTCTACGTCTACCCGGGAAAATTTCCTGTTCTCTTTGGAGCTGATCGTCCAGAAAACCGGGCATGTACCAAAAGAGCTGAACGTGGTGTCCAACGAGTTCCACCTGTACCGGGTGGGCAAAATCGCCGAAAGTCTGGACCTTACCTGCCACGGAATTCCTGCCAAGACACCCTATCCCCTGCTTTTGGCAAGCTGCAGTATCCGGGAGATCCTTGCGGTTTGGTATTACCAGCTCAGATGGTCGATTGGATAGTCCAAAGCCTTCTCCTGGAGGAGAAGGTGGCAACCTTGCCCATCGTCTGTACTTCTCCCAAATGGAGCGGCAAGACACCTCATCAGTCAGCTTCGCTGACAGCTTCCCCTCAAGGGGAAGCCTTTTCGGGCTATCGGCCCCTACAAAAGTTAAAGAGCGTGTTGCAAAAGCAACACGCTCTTTTATTTATGGGAATTAAACCAGCTCGATCACTGCAGTTTCTGCAGCGTCGCCCCGGCGGGTGCCGGTACGGGTAACGCGGGTGTAGCCACCGTTGCGTTCTGCGTACTTGGGAGCGATCTCATCGAACAGCTTCTTAGCCACATCTTCCTTGGTGATGAAAGACAAAGCACGGCGGTAATTAGCCAGGCCGCCCTTCTTGCCCAGAGTGATCATCTTTTCAACAACGGGCTGTACTTCCTTGGCACGGAAGAAGGTGGTCTCGATCTTGCCGTAGTTCAGCAGGTCAGTTACCTGCTGACGCAGCAGAGCTTTTCTCTGTGCACTGGTCTTGCCCAGCTTGCGAGTACCAAACATGAACGTTTCCTCCTATTAGTTGTTAGCAGCATCTTCGCTGGCCAGGGACAGACCCATCATTTCCAGCTTCTTCTGCACCTCGTCCAGGGACTTCTTGCCCATGTTGCGAACCTTCATCATATCCTCACCGGTCTTGCTGATCAGGTCAGCCACGGTGTTGATGTTGGCACGCTTCAGGCAGTTAAAGCTCCGTACGGACAGGTCCAGCTCATCAATGGTCATGGACAGCTTGGTATCCGGGCGATCCGCGGACTTCTCCACGACGGTGGAACCGGCACTGACAGTGTCAGACAGGTTCGTAAATACCGTCAGGTGGTCGGACAGGATCTTGGCACCCAGGGAAACTGCGTCCTTGGCAGAGATGGTGGAATCGGTCCAGACCTCAAGGGTCAGCTTATCGAAGTCAGTCTTGTCTCCGACACGAGTGGGCTCCACCGAATAATTCACCTTCTGAACAGGGGAATAGATGGAGTCAATGGGAATCACACCGATAACGGTCTGAGCAGTCTTGTTCCGGTCAG
>JAFTKA010000009.1 GCA_017456105.1 Oscillospiraceae bacterium
GAACAGGGCGAGCAAGGAATCCAGGGTCCTCAGGGCGAAAAGGGTGAGCAAGGCGAGCAAGGAATCCAGGGTCCTCAGGGCGAGAAGGGTGAACAGGGCGAGCAAGGAATCCAGGGTCCTCAGGGCGAAAAGGGTGAACAAGGCGAGCAGGGAATCCAGGGTCCCCAGGGCGAAAAGGGAGAGCAAGGCGAGCAGGGAATCCAGGGCCCTCAGGGCGAGCAAGGTATCCAAGGCATTCAAGGTGAACAGGGTGTTGGTATTCAGAACATTCAGATCAACAATGCTAACCGCACGATGACCGTTACCTTGACCAACGGCAGAGAGTTTGTCTTTGAAAACATTGTAGGTGCGAACGGTAAGGACGGCATTTCTCCCCAGATCCGCATTAATACAACAACCAATGAATGGGAAATTTCCACCGATAACGGAGCAAACTGGTCCGCTACCGGTGTTGCTGCTACAGGTCCGGAGGGCCCTCAGGGCGAGCAAGGTCCTCAGGGTGAGCAGGGTATTCAAGGCGAGCAAGGTCCCCAGGGCGAGCAAGGCCCTCAGGGCGAGCAAGGTCCTCAGGGTGAGCAAGGTCCTCAGGGCGAACAAGGACTTCAGGGCGAGAAGGGTGAACAGGGCGAGCAAGGAATCCAGGGTCCTCAGGGCGAGAAGGGTGAACAGGGCGAGCAAGGAATCCAGGGTCCTCAGGGCGAAAAGGGTGAACAAGGCGAGCAAGGTCCTCAGGGTGAGCAAGGCCCTCAGGGTGAGCAGGGTATCCAGGGTGAGCAGGGTATCCAGGGTGAGCAAGGTCCTCAGGGCATTCAGGGTATTCAAGGTATTCAGGGCGAAAAGGGTGAAGACGGCAAAGATGGCGTTTCCCCTCAAATTCGTATCAATACAGAAACCAATCTGTGGGAGATCTCTACGGATAACGGCGTAAGCTGGATCTCCACCAATGTGCCTGCTACCGGAGAAAAGGGAGAGCAGGGCGAACAAGGCATTCAGGGTATCCAGGGCATTCAAGGCGAACAAGGTGAAAAGGGTGAGACTGGAAACGGCATTACCGGCATTACGGTCAATGAAGACAATTACCTTGTGATCGCCATGAAGGAGGGCAACCCCATCATCATTGAGCAGTCTATTGTGGGCGAAAAGGGTGATAAAGGTGATACCGGTGTCCAGGGCGTGGGTATCAAATCTGTCCGTCTGACGGCAGAGGATAAGTTGGTCATTACGCTGACTGATGATACAGAACTGCCTGCCGTTGGTCCTATCCGGGGACCGCAGGGTATCCAGGGTATCCAAGGCGTTCAGGGCGAAACCGGACCGCAAGGTCCTCAGGGTGAGCAGGGTATTCAGGGCATGGCCGGTAACGACGGTCTGACTCCCAGCTTGTCCATGGACGCTGATGGTAACCTGTATGTAAAATACGGTGAAGAAGGTACACTTTCCCTGCTTGCCAACATCAAAGGCCCCAAGGGCGACCCCGGTGAAAAGGGAGAGCAAGGTGAACAAGGCCCTCAGGGTGTACAAGGTGAACAAGGCCCTCAGGGTGTACAAGGTGAACAAGGCCCTCAGGGTGTACAAGGTGAGCAGGGTCCTGCCGGTGCGAACGGCACCAACGGAACAAACGGCACAAACGGAGTAGATGGCAAGTCTGCCTATGAGCTTTATTGCGAAGCCTACCCCGAGTACACCGGCACAATGGCCGAGTGGCTGGCAAGCCTGAAGGGCGAAAAGGGTGATCCCGGTGCAGATGGTGTGGGCATCACCAAAACGGAAATTATCGACGGCAGCCTGTGGATCACCTATTCCAACGACCCGGAAAACCCAGTGAATGTGGGAGCTTTTGAAGAAAGTAAAAATACCACTGACGGGCATTTTACATATGTGCTGCTGGATGACGGAACATATGGCATTAAAGCGTCCAATGCGTTCTCTCTTATAAGTGTCGAAATACCCTCGACATATAACGGAATTGCTATTACACAGATATTGGACGGAGGATTTAGAAATCAGACTGGTATTGCCAATATTTCATTTCCGGACTCCATCAAAGAAATTGGAAGAAACGCGTTCCGGAATTGTACCGGCCTAACATCAATTGAGATTCCGGCATCTGTTGAATGTATCGGTGCTTATGCGTTTTATAAAACAAATTTAACATCAGCGATTCTCGATAGCCCCAAATTATGGATAGCCGGTGATAGGCGATTTGTTTATATTTATCATAATACGAATGTTTGTACAGATGAAGTCTATGACATTTCGGCTGAAGCAAAGGCTGCGAAAGCACTTAGTCAACCTGTCAGCTTAATGACTGGGTATAAAGAATATACAAATCATTATTGGTACGCTGTTGATTGGTTTAAGAATGGAGAGTAAATATAAATTAAAAGAGGCAAAAGATAATGATAAACTTTAAAAAAACCGAAATGCTGCGGAGACCATCAGCGAAGTTGTCTGTTGGGCAATTAGAGCTTGCCAAGCGGTATTTACAGGGTGCGGTACATAGCTTTTGCAAAAACAATCCGGGTAAGGCGTTTTCCCTGCGGGACTTAGTCGGTGGGGAAAATAAGGATTGGGGAGAAACACCTCTGCAAGCGATTTATGAGTATCACATTTCCACTGGAAAAACAAAGCTAAAAGCCAAGCGACAGGCGGCTATCGATGCCGGCTGGCTTCTAAAGACTGTGCTTGCAGAGGACGAAAGCAGGTGCTTTGTACAATCCCAAGGCAGAAGAACCAAAACCTATTGCAAAGTCAATTGATTACGTAACACAAAAGCACACCGCGGTTTTGCGGTGTGCTTTTGTGTTACGGACGTGCAATGCATTCCCCTGGGTCGTGCGGGAGGTATAAGGAAAAAGAAACCTCTAGGCAAGAAAAAAGTTTTATGGTAGAATATTCTCAAAGAGGAGGGATCAAGATGATTTCCGGATTACAGAAGATGACACTACTCGATTTTCCCGGGAAGGTGGCCTGTACGGTGTTCTTCCACGGGTGCAATTACCGCTGCCCCTTCTGCCACAACAGTGAACTGTTGGAGGGCAGGGGAGAGGAAATGATGACGGAGGAGGCCTTTTTTAAATTCCTTGCTTCCCGGCAGGGACTTTTGGAGGGTGTCTGCGTCAGCGGCGGTGAGCCTACATTATATAAAGAACTGCCCGCATTTCTGAAAAAGATCAAAGAGCTGGGCTTTGCCGTAAAGCTGGATACCAACGGTAGCCGGCCGGAGATTCTGAAATCTTTGGTAGAAAAGAACCTTGTGGATTATGTGGCAGTGGACGCCAAGAACAGCCCAACAAGCTATGCCCAGACTGTGGGTACGGAGCGGTTTGATATGGAAGCTTTGGAGGAGAGCCTGCGGTTTTTGATCGACGGAAATGTGGATTACGAGCTGCGAACCACCTTGGTAGAGCCCTTGCATACGGAAGAATCCATCACCGAAATGGGCAAGTGGCTGGCCTCTCTGGTGCCGGGCAAGAAGCCCAAGCGGCTGTTTTTGCAGAGCTTTGTGGACCGGGATACCGTGGCATTTTCCGGCCTTTCTGCCCCCGAAGAGAATAAGGTTGCACGTTATGCCGAGATTCTGAAAGATTATGCAGAATCGGTTACAATCCGTAATAAGTAGTTACCGAAAAAACACCACGCAACCACAATATATTGTGTTTTGAAAAATATTTTTGCTACAACATATTGACAAATCGAAAAATCTCTTGTATAATACGGACACTGTCGCCTTTACGGGCATTTTTGCGACAGTGCCCGTATTTTCATTTATATTACATAAGGAGAGAAAGATATGTACAAGGTTTTGAAACGAGACGGCGGAACCGTCGAATTTGAGATTTCCAAGATCAGCGGTGCTATGCTCAAGGCTTTCGATGCCGTGGGCAGACAGTATCACCCCAGCGTCATTAACCTGCTGGCCCTGCAGGTCAGTGCAGACTTCGAGTACAAGGTCAAGGACGGCCTGGTGTCCGTGGAAGACATTCAGGACAGCGTGGAAAAGGTTTTGTCCGAGACCGGCTATGCCGATGTTGCCAAGGCCTACATTCTCTACCGTAAGCAGCGTGAGAAGGTTCGTAATGTTAACTCTGCCCTGCTGAACTACAAGGATCTGGTTGACAACTACCTGAAGATCAATGACTGGCGTGTGAAGGAGAACTCCACCGTTACCTATTCTGTGGGCGGCCTGATCCTTTCTAACTCCGGTGCTATCACCGCCAACTACTGGCTGAGCGAGATCTACGACAGCGAGATCGCCGAGGCTCACCGCTCCGCCGATATCCACCTGCATGACCTTTCCATGCTGACCGGCTACTGTGCAGGCTGGAGCCTGAAGCAGCTGATCCAGGAGGGTCTGGGCGGCGTTCCCGGTAAGATCACGTCAAGCCCTGCCGGCCACCTGTCTACCCTGTGTAATCAGATGGTCAACTTCCTGGGTATCATGCAGAACGAGTGGGCCGGTGCTCAGGCCTTCTCCTCCTTCGATACCTACCTTGCTCCCTTCGTTAAGGTGGACAATCTGACCCAGAAGGAAGTCAAGCAGTGCATTCAGTCCTTCATCTACGGCGTGAACACCCCCTCCCGTTGGGGTACGCAGGCACCCTTCTCCAACATCACGCTGGACTGGGTATGTCCTCCTGACCTGGCTGACCTGCCTGCCATCGTCGGCGGCAAGGAGATGGACTTCACCTACGGCGACTGTAAGAAGGAAATGGACATGGTCAACAAGGCCTTCATCGAGATCATGATCGAGGGCGACGCCAATGGCCGCGGCTTCCAGTATCCCATTCCCACCTACTCCATCACCCGTAACTTCGACTGGAGCGAGACCGAGAACAACAAGCTCCTGTTCGAGATGACTGCCAAGTACGGTACTCCCTACTTCTCCAACTACATTAACTCCGATATGGAGCCCTCCGACGTGCGGTCCATGTGCTGCCGTCTGAGACTGGACCTGCGTGAGCTGCGTAAGAAGTCCGGCGGCTTCTTCGGCTCCGGTGAGTCCACCGGTTCTATCGGTGTTGTTACCATCAACCTGCCGAGAATCGCCTATCTTGCCAAGGACGAGGCTGACTTCTACGCCCGTCTGGATCGCCTGATGGACATTTCTGCCCGCAGTTTGAAGGTCAAACGTGAGGTCATTACCCAGCTGCTGGAGAACGGCCTGTATCCCTACACCAAGCGTTACCTGGGTACGTTTGCAAACCACTTCTCTACCATCGGCCTGATCGGTATGAACGAAGTGGGTCTGAACGCCAAGTGGCTCCGTGCAGACCTGACCAATGAGAAGACCCAGGAGTTTGCAAAGCAGGTTCTGGATCATATGCGTGAGCGTCTTTCCGACTACCAGGAGAAGTACGGCGACCTGTACAACCTGGAAGCCACTCCCGCTGAGTCCACCACTTACCGTTTTGCCAAGCACGATAAGGAGCATTACCCCGATATCATCACTGCCAACGAGAATGGCACTCCCTACTACACCAACTCCTCCCACCTGCCTGTTGGCTACACCGAGGACATCTTCTCTGCACTGGAAGTCCAGGACGAGCTGCAGACCCGCTACACCTCCGGCACTGTCTTCCACGCCTTCCTGGGCGAGAAGCTGCCTGACTGGAAGGCTGCTGCTAACCTGGTTCGTAAGATCGCTGAGAACTTTAAGCTGCCTTACTACACCATGAGCCCCACCTACTCTGTCTGTGCAGAGCACGGCTATCTCACCGGTGAGCAGTATGTCTGCCCCCACTGCGGCAAGAAGACCGAGGTTTACAGCCGTATTACCGGTTATTACCGTCCCATTCAGAACTGGAACGACGGCAAGAGCCAGGAATACCAGGATCGTAAGGTTTACAACATTGAAAACTCTAAGCTGAGATCCACTGTTGGTGAATTGACCGTAGAAGAGCCCTGTGCCTGTGAGAAAGCCGAGGTTTCCAAGGACGCTAAGGTGATGCTGTTCTCCCGGGTAACCTGCCCCAACTGCCGTGTGGCAGAGGGCCTGCTTTCTAAGGCCGGTGTCGCTTACGAGAAGGTCATCGCTGACGATAATAAGGACCTGTGCCTGAAGTTCGGCGTTAAGGGTGCTCCCACCCTGGTGATCACCGACGGTGAGAACCACGTGAACTACTACAGCGTTCCCGAGATTAAGAAATATCTCGCCAGCCTGTAATTTCTAACTTAAAACAGCCGGGCACCTGCCCGGCTGTTTTCTGCAAATCTTCAATAGAATTGTAGGGAACGGATTTATCCGTTCCGCAAAACGGCGGAATGCATAAATGCATTCCCTACACTCATTTAACGAAAGAAGGATCTTTTATGCATGATATTATCATTGTAGGCGGTGGTCCTGCGGGACTGACCGCTGCGGTTTACGGCCTGCGGGCAGGTAAGACCGTACTGGTCATTGAAAAGAACGGCTTTGGCGGTCAGATCGCTTACTCTCCCAAGGTGGAGAATATCCCCGGCACCAAGCTCATCAGCGGCACGGAGTTTGCCGACCAGATCACCGATCAGGCCATGGCCTTGGGTGCGGATGTGGAGCTGGAAAAGGTCGTAAAGATCGAAAAGAACGGCGATACCTTCGCAGTTTCCACCGAAGAGGGAAGTACATATGAGGGCCGCACCGTGATTTTGGCGGTGGGCGTCAAGCACCGCACCCTGGGTCTCCCCGGCGAAAATGAGCTGATCGGCAACGGCATCTCCTTCTGTGCCGTTTGCGACGGTGCGTTCTATGCAGGGCAGGAGGTGGCCATGATCGGCGGCGGCAACTCTGCTCTGCAGGAGGCACTACTTCTCAGTGAGGTCTGCAAAAAGGTTACTGTGGTACAGAATCTTGCCGATTTTACCGGCGAAAAGAAGCTTTCCGATGCCCTGCTGCAAAAGGACAATGTGGAAGCAATTTTCAGCACCGTGGTTGTGGGCTATGAGAGCACCGACGGCTCTTTGTCCGGCCTGCGTTTAAAGAACGAAATTACCGGCGAGGAATCCGAAATTAAAGTCGACGGTGCATTCTTGGCCGTGGGCCTGATGCCCGAAAACGAACCTTTTGCCCAATGGGCAGACCTCAATAGTTGGGGCTATTTCGACTCCGGTGAGGACTGCTGCACCAAGACCGAGGGCATTTTCGTGGCCGGCGACTGCCGTAGCAAGCGGATCCGTCAGGTGGTTACCGCTGCCGGCGACGGTGCCATCGCTGCTATGGCTGCCTGCAGATATTTGGATTAAGCAAGGAGAAAACGAACATGAAAGATCAAAATTGCGGTTACTGCGTGGGCGGAGAGCCTTTGGCAAAATTTGGCATTAAGATCTGCGATCTGAAGGTCAGCCAGCTGATCCTGTTCAAGGAGCAGAGCCACCCCGGTCGTGTGATCGTAGCTTACAAGGATCACATCAGTGAGCTGGTGGACCTGAGTAGCGAAGAACGGGCATTGTTCTTTGAAGACGTGGCCACTGCCGCCAAGGCGATCCACAAGGTCTTCAGCCCCGATAAGGTCAACTACGGTGCCTATGGCGACACCGGCTGCCACCTGCATTTTCACTTGGTTCCCAAGTATAACGGCCAGTTTGAATGGGGCTCCACCTTTGCGATGAACCCCGGTGAGAAATTCCCGACCGAGGCAGAATATGAGGCTATGATCGAAAAAATTAAGGCCGCCCTGTAAAAATAAAAGAGCAAATCTGCCACGTCGGCAGATTTGCTCTTTTTGTTATGCAACAAAGGTTCTCCAAAGTTCAGCCAGTATGGGAATCAGCAGGGCGGGGAGCATATTGGCCACCCGGAAGGTTTTTTCTTTCACTAAATTCACGCCCACGCAGAAGATCAGGGCGTTTCCCACAAAGGACAGCTCGGCGATCAATCGGTCGCTGATCACCGCACCGAACAGGGCCGCGATCAGAGTGATGATGCCCTGATACACGAAAATGGGCAGGGCGGAAAATACCGCACCGACGCCGTAGGTGGAGGCTAGAATCGCCACGATCACCAGGTCCAAAAGAGCCTTGGTGATCAGCATGGAGCTGTCTCCCGTGAGACCGTCCTGCATAGCACCCACGATGGCCATAGCACCTACGCAGACGATCAGAGATGCGGTTACGAAGCCGTCCACAAAGCGGTTGTCATTTTTGACTTTTGCGACCTTTTTCAGCTTTACGCCCAGCTTTTCCATTTTCGATTCGATATTGATGGCTTCTCCGATCAGGCAGCCGATCACAAGGCTGAAGATCAAAAGGATCGTGCCCTGGGTGGACAGACGGCCGTTTTCCGCCACCAGCATATATTCCAGCACACCGCCGATGCCGATAAAAATGGTGGCAAGACCCAGAGCCTGCATAAGGATCTTTTCAAATCGCTTGGCGATGCCGTTTTTCAGTAAAAGACCCAATACACCGCCCAAAACCACCGCTGCGGTGTTGATAATCGTACCCAGTCCGATCATAGGAAACCTCCTATATGTGCTTTTTTGACATTATAGCACAAAATCCAAAAAAATACAGGGGCAATTTGCCCCCGTATTTTCACATAATACCATTTGCAAGGTCTGCCACCAAAGTGTACATTTCCATTTCGCTTTGGACGTTGTGGGCTTTGCTGAGAATCTCTTTTTTCTGATCTTCGCTTAGGTGGGCGTAGTGGTTCATAGCGGCTGTATTTGCGGAAAGGGCTAAGCCGAAGCCAATAGGGACAGATGCAAAATCCATAAGAAAAACCTCCATTTTTATGCTGCTGCGTCTAACATATTTTCAATAAAGATGCCGTAGCCGGTGGTGGGGTCGTTCACAAGTACGTGGGTAACAGCACCGATGAGCTTGCCGTCCTGGATAATGGGCGAACCTGACATACCCTGGACGATGCCGCCGGTAATGTCCAAAAGAGCAGGGTCGGTGATCTTAATGAGCATATTCCGGCTGCCGGACTTGGAACTGGGATAAATTTTCAAAATTTCCACAGAATACTCCTGAACAGATTTTCCCTGAACATCGGAACGGATCGTGGCACTGCCCGTACGCACATCTTCCCAAGTAGCAATGGGCAGCTTTTCTCCGGACCAACCGGATTTAGTCTTTCCGAAAACACCCTGCACGGTGTTTTTGGAAAGTGTGCCAACAGGGTTATGGGCCTGCAAAGAGCCCACCAGCTGCCCGGGAGTGCCGACTTTGCCTTTCTTTACCGACAGGATCCCGGCTTCATAGGCGTTGCCGGAGACCATATCCAAAAGGTCCCCGGAAGAATCATTGACGCCATGCCCCAAAACACCGAAGCGGCCGGTTTCCGGGTCATAAAAGGTTACCGTGCCGATGCCGGTGATGCCCTGCTTCAGGTAGATGCCAAGGCAAGGACCTTTTTCGGTGATCTCAGGGCTCAGGCTTATCTTGCGGGGCTTACCCTCCCGAAGCAGGGACAGGGTTACTGTTCCACCGCTATGTTGCAGTGCCTGGGATACATCTTCTGCACTTTTGACGGCTGTGCTGTCCACGTGGGTGATCCGGTCGCCCACCTTCAAGCCCGATTCCTTCGCGGCTTTGCCCAGCTGCTCGTGAAATGCCGCCACCGTTACGGTTTCGTCGGTCAGCTCCAGACCGATCACTTCACCCCCCGGGATCAGCAGCTGTGCGGCACTGACCGTCGGGGTCAGCAGGCTGACCAAAAGGATACAAATGCTTAGGCGAAATATCCATTTTTTCAATTGTATGACCTCCTTTTTCGACTCAAGATTAATATTCCTCGACACCGGGAATATAACCGATGCAAAAGTCGAAAAAACAGGGCGGCATTTGCAGTTTTGGAAATGATTGCTCTTTTATTTTACAAGATGTATTTTACCTATTGACACCGTAGGTAAATGATGGTATATTGCCTATAGAAGAAGTAGGTAAATCATTTGGAGGAATTTTACATGCAAGTTTATGCCGATAACGCAGCAACCACAAAAATAAGCAAACATGCTTTGAATGCGATGCTGCCTTGTTTTGAAGAAATATACGGAAATCCGTCCAGCCTGCACACCGTTGGTCAGCAGGCAAAAGAGGTTTTGGAAGACGCTCGTGCCAGAGTGGCGGCCTGTTTGGGCTGTGAGGCAAGGGAAATCATCTTTACCTCCGGCGGCAGTGAGGCGGACAACCAGGCGATTCTGTCTGCGGCTCATTTTGGTGCGAAAAAGGCCAAAAAGCACATCATTTCCACAGCCTTTGAGCATCACGCCGTACTGCACACCCTGAATAAGCTGGAAAAAGAGGGCTTTGAGATCACTCTTTTAGATGTCAAAAATGGTCATAATATTACCGCACAGCAGGTGAAGGACGCCATTCGGGAAGATACCTGTTTGGTTACGGTGATGTATGCCAACAACGAGATCGGCTCTGTGCTGCCGATTGCGGAAATTGGCGAAATTTGTAAAAACGCAGGTGTAACCTTCCACACCGACGCGGTGCAGGCGGTTGGTCATATTGCCATTGACGTAAAAGCACAGAATATCGATATGCTGAGCCTGTCCGCTCATAAGTTCCACGGCCCCAAGGGCGTGGGTGCGTTGTATGTCCGTCGGGGCGTGCCGCTGCTGAACCTCATTGAGGGCGGTGCTCAGGAGCGGAACAAGAGAGCCGGTACGGAAAACCTGCCCGGCATCTGCGGTATGGCGGCTGCCTTGGAGGACGCCTGCGGCAATTTAGAGAAAAATGCGAAAAAGGTTACTGCTCTGCGGGATAAGCTGATTGAGGGACTGAAGAAGATTCCCCATTGTGCTCTGAACGGTGATGAGAAAAACCGGTTGCCGGGTAATGTCAGCTTCTGCTTTGAGGGCATCGAGGGCGAGATCCTTTTACTCATGCTGGACGCACAGGGGATTTGTGCCTCCTCCGGCTCGGCCTGCACCTCCGGAAGCTTAGATCCCAGCCACGTGCTGCTGGCTATCGGCCGGGTTCACGATGTGGCTCACGGCTCGCTGCGGCTTTCATTGAGCCACTACAATACGGACGAAGAAATCGACCATATTTTGGCGGTCGTACCCCAGGTGGTTGAGCTTTTGCGGAATATGAGTCCTGTGTGGCGGGATCTGCAAACGGGAAAAAGAGAATACATTCTATAAGGAGAATTATTATGGCATTATATTCTGAGGTCGTTATGGACCATTTCATGCACCCGAGAAACGTGGGCGTTATCGAAAATGCTGACGGTGTGGGTGAGGTAGGCAACGCCAAGTGCGGCGACATTATGAAGATCTACCTGAAAATTGAAGACAATATCATCGTGGACGTGAAGTTTGAGACCTTTGGCTGCGGCTCTGCCATCGCCTCTTCCTCCATGGCCACCGAGATGATCAAGGGCAAGTCCATTGACGATGCTATGACCTTGACCAATAAGGCCGTTGCGGAGGCGTTGGAGGGCCTGCCTGCCCACAAGCTGCACTGCTCTGTGCTGGCAGAGGAGGCCATCAAGTCTGCTCTGAAGGACTATTTCGACAAGAACGGCATTCCCTATGACAAGAAGCTGTTCCCGGATTGTGCCAACTGTGCACACTGCCACGAATGATCGTATCAACGAAGGGGCGGTATGCTCTGCGTGTGATGGTGCATTTTGCCCTCCACGGGGGAGAGGGGTATATTCCGCTGAAGGAGATCGCAGAATCGGAGAATATCTCCCAAAAATACCTGGAGGCCATTATGACCACCCTGTCAAAGGCCAATTTTGTGGACGCAGTCCACGGCAAGGGTGGCGGCTATCGGCTCAATCGTGAACCGAAGGATTATACGGTGGGCAGCATTCTGAAGTTGACCGAAGGCAGCCTGGCGGCGGTGTCCTGCACCAGTCAGGGTCCTGCGGCCTGCTCCCGGTCCACCTGCTGTCAGACTAAGCCCATGTGGGACAAGCTGGACAAAATGATCGATCAGTTCTTTGAGGGGATCACCCTTGCGGATCTGATCGAAGAAGCAAAATAAGAATGTGAGGAACATATTATGGCAATTCTCTCTCCGTCAATTTTATCCTGTGATTATATGAATATGCAGCGGGATTTTACCGACTGCAAGGAAAAAGGTGTCAAATGGCTCCATGTGGACATTATGGACGGCCATTTTGTGCCGAACCTGTCCTTTGGTTACTCCCTGGTCAAGGCCATGCGGCCCATCACAGACCTTGTTTTGGACGTACATCTGATGATCGATACCCCCATTCGCTATGTGGAGCAGTTTTGCAAGGCAGGCTCTGATTACTTAACCATTCACGTGGAGGCGGATACGGAAGAAAACACCCTGGCGGCACTGGAGAAGATCCGCTCTATGGGCGTCAAACCCGGCATTGTGGTAAAGCCCAAGACTCCTGCGGAGGCGATCCTGCCCTATGCGGATAAGGTGGATATGGTGCTGGTGATGACCGTAGAGCCGGGCTTCGGCGGTCAGAAATTCATGGCCGATATGATGCCGAAATTGAAGGCGATCCGTGAGATCTTGGACAAGGTAAACCCCTCCTGCCATCTGGAAGTGGACGGCGGTGTGGATCTTACCACAGGTGAAATCTGCAAAGCAAACGGTGCGGACGTTCTGGTTGCCGGCTCTGCTTTTTTCGGAACTGCAGACAAGGCTCAGTTCGTAAAGAAAATCGAGGCGTAAATCAAAAGAACACGACCCCCGGAGGCGAAAGCCTCCGGGGGTCATTTTGGTCAACAGGAGGACAAAATTCCTGATTAGGAAAAAGATGGAAAAACGCACAATTAGCACTGCGACTTTTTGCCATATTTTCCGAAAAACGGCCAGAAAGAGTATTGTTTCACCCCTGAAAGAATGGTATTATGTGATATGTGAAAAGGTATGCTGACAAGGAAGCCTTTTTCGCAGGAAAGGTGGCCTGCGGAACAGACCCCGGGCTGCCGTATTTGAAGTGTAAATTATCGTGGCAGGATACAACCTCGACACCTTAATGTTCATGTTGCAAAGGAGAACAATTATGAAGAAAAGACTGCTGATCACAATTCTTGCACTTGCGTTGATCCTCGGTGCGTTGGGCATCAATGCAATGGCGGAAACCGAGCAGACCCCGGTTTATAAGCCGGCGACGGCTTCCTATGCCGAGACTGCTCCTACCTTGGACGGGCAGACCAGTGAGCAAAGCTGGATTATGTCCGGTGTTATTAAGGGAGCTGCAGGTACGCCTGTGGGTGCTCTTGGTAAATTATGGAAAGGTACGGATCTGTATTTAGCCGTCAACACGGGCGATGCGACTTCTATGTCCATTACCCTGAACGGAAAGACTGCCACTGTGGATCTGGCTGGGGCTACGCCCGTTGTGGCCGGTATGCAGAACGTACAGGCAGTCAAGAAGGCCAGTACCGTTGAGCTGAAGATCCCCTTTGCAAGCTTCAGCTTTGTTTTGGGCAACTACGGTCAGACCACGCCTATGGAAGTGAAGCTGACCAATGCCACCGGTACCTCTGCGTTCTCCGGCAATCTGGAGTTTACCGCCCAGGAAGTGCTGGCAAGCCAGAAAGCAATTACCAACACAACAATTACCAATGTAATTACCGCCTACTATGGCTCTTACAACTCCGCGGCCGAGACCAATGGTCAGGTGGGCAACCAGAGCGTTCAGAATGCCGATGGCAGCTACACCCACCATATGTGGAATATCTACCAGGAGAATAAGACCAACTACGCGGTACAGGGTATTTATGCCTATACGGATACTGCGATCGCCAATGCTTTGAAGAAGCCCGGCCTGCTGACCGTAGATTTCGACCTGCAGATTGACGATATGCCGGAATACACCAATCCTACTTCCGGCCTGAACGTTTGGCGTACTTATGACCCGGCAGGCATTGCCTTCAGCATTGCCCGGAACATTGCGGAAGAGAACATCAAGCTATCCTTCACCAATGTGAAGGGTGTGGGACTTGCCCTGTATGTGGGCCACGGCCCGTTGCTTTCTGCCAGCCAGTACGGCAGCAGCTCTGTGGACGCGATCCAGTGGGACGGCCCCTATAAGCTCAATAAAGAGCTGGGTGAAAAGTTCCATATTACGATGTATTACCGGGAGAACGGCGAGATCGCTGTTTATGCCGATGATGCCGAAGTGTTCCCCTGGAAGGATATGGGTACGGATTTCGTTAAGGGCGGTTCCGCCCCCAATGCGTATCTGAATTTTACTCTGTGGAGCCCCTTCTATCACCCCACTGCCTCCAAGGTGGTTCCGGGTATCGCGGATATTTTGAGCTCCAACTCCGCCCCCAAGAACAGCGGTGCAAACTCCGATGTTTACGTCAGCAACGTCAAGGTGGGTCAGGTTTCCAGCGAGGATCTGATCGACACACTGACCTTTGATACCATTAAGGGCAGCAACACTGCCCCCGACTTTATTACCACCGATCTGATCCTGCCCCCCACACTGACCGACGGCAAGCTGACGGCTAACCTGGAATGGACCAGCAGCCACCCGGCGGTGATCGGAAACGATGGCAAGTTTAACCCGCCCGATGCCTTTACCGATGTAAAGCTGACGGCTAGGGTACCTGGTACCGATATTCAGAAGACCTTCGACCTGACGGTCGGTATGCCTGTTATGGACGCATGGAAGGCAGATACCGTTACTGTTGACGGCAATTTAGACGAGTATCACAACTTTACCCGTGGCTATGCCTTTAATGCTGAGGCAGGCAAGCCCTCCGGTAAGCTGGCAGCCCGTTGGACCAAGGATACCCTGTATCTGGGTGTAGAATATACCAATGCAAATGCGATGGCTCTGCTATTGAATGACAAGGTCGTGGCTGCAGATTTTGCAAATAAGACCGTGGATCTGGCAGGTGCAACCATTGCAGTTACCGGCGACAAGGCAGAAATTGCACTGCCCCTGTCCGCTTTTGATCTCAATATCACCAAGGGAATGGCAAAACCCCTGGTCGTTGTTTTCTCCGACGGTACCAATGAGACCGGCATGACCTTACTCATGGGCTTCTACGGTGCGGCCGAAAAGGCTACCATTGCCTTTGCCGGAACCGGGATTGCCATTGACGGTAATTTGAACGAGGCCGATTGGCGTTTGACCAACGCTACCTCCGGTCGCGAGGGAGCTCCTGCAGGTCTGATGGGTCAGCTGTGGAAGGACCGGGACCTGTACCTGGCCATTGACGTTGCTGATGCGGCTTCTTTGAAGCTGAAAATCGCCGGCAAGACCATTGAATTGGCAGATCTTTCCAATGTACCGGCATCGGCTGGTGTTGCCACCGAAATCGCCAAGAACGGCAATGTGGTGGAAATGAAGATTCCTTTTGAATCTTTCTATACCCTATACAACTATGGCCAGGCGTTGCCCATTGAACTGGAACTGGAAGGAGCTAAGGGCGTGTCCGGCTTCTACGGCGATCTGGTGTTCAGCTCCTGGAAGCTGGAAAATAAGGCAGGTACGATTAACAGTCAGATCACCAATGCTGCGACCCAGTATGGCACTTATAACCCCAATGCCCAAACTACCGGTCAGACCGGCTTTAAGCAGGTAAGCGACGGCAGAACCACTACATATCATATGTGGAACATCTACCAGGAGGGTGAAACCAACTACGCGGTACAGGGCATCTACGGCAACCCCACCTCTGCAACCAGCAACGCACTGAAGACGGAGGGGACGCTGTCTGTCAAGTTCGGTCTGCAGATCGACGATATGCCCGAATATACCAATCCTACCTCCGGCTGGAACATCTGGCGGCGAAATCACCCTGCTGGCCTGGGTCTGAGCTTGAGCCGGGGCATCTTTGAAGAGGATATCCGACTGTCCTTCACCAACCTGAAGGATCAGGGTCTTGTGTTGTATGTGGGCCATGGCCCTATGCTGTCCGCCAGCCTGTACGGCGGTGGTATGAACACCTATGACGTTCCCCAGTGGGACGGCCCCTATAAGATCGGCAAGGAACTGGGTGAAAAGTTTAACGTGGAGATCCTCTATACCGAAGAGGGCGAAGTGGCCGTTTATGTTGACGATGCTGAAATTTTTGCCCTGAAGGACATGGGTGCCAACTTCTCCTACGGTTCTACCAGTGCCAACGCATATATGCAGTTCATTCTGTGGAGTCCCTATTACAATGCCAATGACTCCAGACGGCCTGCGGGCATTGATGAGATCTTCAATCCCGACAGCTCTCCCAAGAACAGCGGTGCAAACTCCGATGTTTACATCAGCGATCTGGTGGTAGGTTCTCTTACCTCTGATGACATTTTGGACAATCTGACCTTTGATACCATCAAGGGACTCAACGGTAGTGAGTCTACCGTCGTCCGGGATCTTACCCTGCCTGCTACCGTTACCGATGGCAGATTGGTATCCGGTTTGACCTGGAAGTCCTCCAACGAGAACGTTGTGGGTGCCGATGGCAAGGTCTACACCCAGGACACCAACACTCGGGTAACCCTGAACGCAGAGCTGACAGGATCCAATCCTGTGCAGGGCAAGACCTTCAACCTGATGGTCAATACCCCTGTGATGGACGCCTGGTATGGAAAGGAAGACCACTTTGACCGTGGTTACACCTTCCCCGTAACCGCAGGCAAGCCCTCCGGCGATATCTCTGCCCGCTGGGACGATACCAATCTGTATCTGACCGCAAACACCGTGGACGCCACCAAGTTTGTGGTAACCGTGGGCGGCAAGACCTATACCGCCAATGTGTCCGGCGACAAGGCTACCATCACTGTGCCTTTGTCTGCTATCGGCACCATTGAAAAGAATTTCTCCACGCCTGCCAGTCTGTCCCTGACAGGAAATGGCGGCAGTGTCAGCAAGAGCGTTGCCCTGTGCTTCTTTGGTGTTCCTTCCCTGAGAAATGCCGCATGGCACGACAATAAGATCACCATTGATGGCCAGCTGACCGAAGGCGATTGGAAGAACTACAGCCAGTTTATCGGAAGACCCGGCTCTCCTGCCGGTGCCGTGGGTGCTTTGTGGAACGGCACAGATCTGTATCTGGCGGTACAGACCGGCGATGCCACCAAGCTGAACTTGAAGCTGAACGGCAAGACTACAACCGTCGACCTGGCTACTTTGGCAGTTACCGGTATGGATAATGTGGTCGTTGCCAAGAACGGCAGCGATGTGGAACTGAAGATTCCCTTTGCAAGCTTTGATTTCACCCTGCAGAACTATACCCAGACTGTTGGCTTTACCGTAGAGGTGGAGAATGCGGCAGGTGTCAGCGGTTACGAAGGACCTCTTGGCTTCTCATCCTTGGAGCATAAGGCTTCCGGCGGTGTCAGCAGCCAGGAGATCACCAACATCGTTCCCAATATGTACGGCGGCATTACCACCGACCAGATGAAGGCAGACGTTACAGCTGCCAGAAACTCCGGACAGGCCGGTTACACCGCACAGAATGACGTCTACGGCAATACCGTATTCCATATGTGGAATATCTATCAGGAGGGCGTGAAGAATTACGCCATTCAGGGTATTTACTCCCGTACCAATGTGGGTACCGCTTTGAAAGCGATGAACGGCATCGTAGCTGCAGAATTTGATCTGCAGATCGATGATATGCCCGTTTATAATGAGCCTCAGCGGGGCGACCAGGTATGGCGTACCTGTGAGCCTGCGGGTCTGGGTATCACCATGTACCGCGGCCTTATGGGCAAGGACCTGAAGATGGGTATTTCCAATACCGCAGAGGGTCTTGTGATGTACGTGGGTTACTCCACGAATAAGGATTACGGCTCCGGCTCCATTGTTTGGGACGGTCCTCACAAGCTGGGCGTCCAGATGGGTCAGAAGTTCCATATGGCTCTGCACTACACCGCTGAGGGTGAGCTGGCAGTTCTGATTGACGATAAGGTCATTTATGAATTCAAGAACGTGGGCTTTGACTTTGGCGGCCAGGGCAAGACACCCGGTGCGGGCCTGAACTTCACTCTGTGGACTCCCTACTATAACGCTGAGCTGAATGCAGACATTCTGAACCCCGACAGCACACCCAAGAACGCAGGTGCAAGCACTGATCTGTATATCAGCAATGTAAAGGTTGGCGAAATCACCGCTTACGACCTGATGGACAGCCTGACCTTCGATACCATTAAGGGTCAGAACGGCAGTGAGTATTCTGTTATGAAGGATCTTACCCTGCCCACCACATTGTCCGACGGCAACAAGCTGACGGCGAACCTGGGCTGGAGCAGCTCGAATCCCGCGATTATTGCTACCAACGGTAAGGTTACCACCGGCACCAAGGATACGCCCGTAACGGTAACCGCAACCCTGGTCGGCACGAATATCAGCAAGTCCTTTGATTTGGTAGTTGCTCTGCCGGCAGTGGATGCCTGGAGAGCGGACTCCGTAAAGGTCAACGGTGTTCTGTCCGAGTACTATGACTTTACCCGTGGCTACACCCTTGCTGCTGATGGCAGCAAGCCCAGCGGCAGCATTGGCGTCCGTTGGAACAAGAACACCCTGTACATCGGAGCAAAGGTGGAAAACACCGACAAGCTGACCGTTGCTGTGGGCGGCAAGACCATTGTTGCCGACCTGGCAGCCAAGACAGTCAGCGGTGTAAAGGGTGCTTCCATCGCTGTGGGCGAGGGCACTGTGGAGCTGGGTATCCCCATGTCCAGCTTAAGCCTTGGCACCATTACCGAAGGCCTGACGAAGTCCATGAATGTGGCACTTTCCAAGGGTTCTAATAAGGTCCAGAAGGATGTTGGCCTGCACTTCTTCGGCGTGCAGATCACCCGGAATGTCCAGTGGAACGACGGCACCATCGCCATCGACGGCACCCTGGACGGTAACTGGATGCTGTATCCCGACTTTAACGGCCGTGCAGGTACTCCTGAGGGCAGCTTCGGCAGACTGTGGAACGGCACCAATCTGTATCTGGCGGTGGACACCGACGGTGCGGATAAGCTGTTTGTAACGGTCTGTGGCAGAAGCACCGTAATCGACCTGACTGCAGAGCCCTTGACCGATACTGCCGGTCTTGCTCAGAAGATCGCAAAGAATGGCGATATCGTGGAGCTGCAGATCTCCTTCAAGGATTTCTTCACCTTGAGCAATTACGGACAGACCATTCCTGTTGCCGTAGAAGTAGAGAATAAGGTGGGTGCTTCCGGTATCCATACCAATCTTGCTTTCTCTGCCCAGGAGTATGAGGCATCTTCCAATGCTCTGCAGAGTCTGCAGATCACTACCATTGTTCCCAATATGTACGGCTACGGCACGGATTCCGATGCCGGCACCCGGAGTGCGGCAGATGTCAAGCAGGCCGAAAAGAACGGTCAGGTGGGCAATACTACCACTGTTGACGAGAACGGCAACGCCACCTACCATGTGTGGAATAAGTATCTGGAAGGCCAGAAGAACTACGCAGTCCAGGGCGTGTATCTGGGCATGAGCGGAGCAGATGCTCTGGCAGCCATCGAAGGCACTGCCAGTGTGGACTTCGACCTGCAGATCGACGATATGCCTGAGTATATTGAGCCTCAGCGGGGCGACCAGATCTGGAGAACCCTGAATCCTGCCGGCCTGGGTATCAACATCTCCCGGGGCATCGTGGGCGAGAACCTGAAGCTGGGCATCTCCAACACCAAGGAGGGTCTGGTGCTGTATGTAGGCTATGGTCCTACCACCAAGGATTACGGCTCCGGCACGGTCCAGTGGGACGGTCCTCACAAGCTGGGTGTCAAGATGGGCGAAAAGTTCCATATGTCCCTGCATTACACCGAGGACGGCAAGCTGGCAGTATTCGTTAACGACAGCATCGTTTACGAGTTCAAGGAAGTGGGCTATGACTTTAGCGGTAGCGGCAAAGCCAACCCGAGCATACAGTTTGCTCTGTTCACACCTTATTACAATGAGGAGCTGAACGCCCATATCCTGAACCCCGATTCTACTCCCAAGAACGCAGGCTACAGCACGGATCTTTATATCAGCAATGTGAAGCTGGGCAATGTATCTGCTTACGACCTGTTTGATAACCTGAGCTTTGACGATATCAAGGGTCTCAACGGCAGCGAGGACACCCTGGTATCCAACCTGACCCTGCCCACTAAGCTCTCCGACGGCAAGATCAGCACCACCATTCGTTGGAGCAGCTCCAACACCAAGGCACTGTCTGCCTACGGCACAGTAACCGCTCAGGACGAGAGAACGCCTGTAACCCTGACTGCCACTTTGGCAGGCACCAATATCACCAAGAAGTTCGACCTGATCGTAACGCTGCCTTATCTGGACGCATGGCAGGCAAACTTCGTGAAGGTGGACGGCGACACCAGCGAATACTTTGGCCTTGACAGAGGCTATACCTTCCCGAAGGCCTCCGGTAAGCCCTCCGGTAAGGTGGCAGCTCTGTGGAACCTTGAAAAAGACAGACTGTATTTTGCAGTTAAGTATAATAATGCTACCAAGATGAAGATCACCATGGGCAGCCGCACCGTCGAGGTGGATATTGCCAACCAGACCGTAACCGGCGGCGGTGGCGTCAAGAATGTGCAGATGAAGACCGGCAAGGATACGTTGGAAATCTCTTTGCCCCTGTCCCGTCTGTGGCTGAACGAGATCAAGATCAATGACGTGATGGATATCACGGTGCAGATGGAAAACGAAAAGACCTCCGTCTACAAGAACCTGCAGATGTGCTTCTACGGCACACCGGGCTTCGCCCAGGTTGCATGGAATAAGGGCGACATCGTGGTTGATGGCAAGATCGACGAGCCCGATTGGCAGACCTACACCCAGATCCAGGGTCGTTCCGGTGCTCCCATCGGTACCTTTGGTGAGCTGTGGAACGGCAAGAATCTGTACCTGGCGGTGAACACCGGCGATGCAAAGACCATGTCGCTGATGCTCAACGGCAAGACTGCCACCATCAATCTGACGAAGGCAACCCCCTCCGTCAGCGGAATCAAGAATGTAAAGATCGCTAAGTCCGGTGATTCCGTGGAAATGCGGATCCCCTTCGACAGCATCGGTCTGAACCTCATTAACTACACCCAGTCCATCGAAATGCGGATCGAGCTGACCAACTCCGTGGGCACTTCCGGCTTCGTGGGCTCCATGTACTTTAGTTCCAGACAGTACGATAGCAACGTGGTGGGTGAGGCTACGCAGTCCGCACACAACAACGTTGAGGTGTACTATGGCGATGCCACCAATGTGGAAAATGCCACTAAGAGCGGTCAGATCGGTTATGTTACCGAAAAGGACGAAAAGGGCAATAACACCTACCATATGTGGAACATCTATCAGGAAGGCCAGAAGAACTACCCCGTGCAGTTCATTCAGACCACGCTGACCTACCTGGCAGAAGAGTCCCTGAAGTCTATTAAGGGCACTCTGACCCTGGACTTCGATCTGCAGATCGAGGATATGCCCGAGTACATCGAGCCTACCAACGGCAACCAGTTCTGGCGTCAGTACGCACCTCCCGGTCTGGCGGTGAACCTGGGCAGAGATATCCTCAATGAGGAGGCAACCCTGGCCTTCACCAACGAGCTGGAGGAAGGCCTGGTGATGTACGTGGGTACCGGCCCCTTCACCAAGACCTACGGCTCTGACACCGTGCAGTGGCACGGACCCTTCAAGCTGAATAAGGAGCTGGGTCAGAAATTCCATGTATCCATACATCACACGGACGAGGGCGAGGTCGCTGTCTATGTAGATGACTACCTGCTCTATGAATTCTCTGACAGAGGTGCAAACTTCCCCGGTGTTGCTCAGATGGGTCTGTCCTTCACCACATACTACCCGTTCTACTATGCAGAGCTGTCCGACAAGATCGTGGATAAGAACAGTGCTCCCATGAACAGCGACTTTGACTCCGATGTTTACATCAGCAATGTGCAGCTGGGTACTGCCGACTGCTACGACCTGATGGACCTGCTGGACTTCGACGTAATGAAGAAGAACAACGGCTCTGTAAACACCGTTAACACCGACTTGAATCTGCCCACCAAGCTGACTGACGGCAAGCTGACAGGCAAACTGGTTTGGGAGAGCAAGAAGGAAAATGTGATCTCCACCACCGGCAAGGTTACTACCGGCAAGAAGGACACCAATGTTATCCTGACAGCAACGCTGAAGGACGCCAATCCTCTGCAGAGAGAGGAATATGAGCTGACGGTGATCCTGCCCTATATGGACGCATGGTACGGCTCTGCCACTTTGGACGGCAAGGTGAGCGAGTATCACGACTTTGACCGTGGATACACCTTTGTGAAAGAAAAGGGCAAGCCCACCGGCTCCATTGCAGCCCGCTGGGACGATGAGAACCTGTACTTAGCCGGCAAGTTTGAAAATGCAGATTCCTTGACCATCGAGGTGGGCAAGAAGACCTTGAAGGCGGATCTTGTGAACAAGACCGTTGACATGAAGGAAGCCCAGATCGCGGTGGGTAAGGGTACGGTTGAGATCATTATCCCCAGAGATAAGCTGGGTATTGACAAGCTTGTTACCGGCGACCATGCGGATATGCTGGTTGGCTACCACAAGGGCGATGTAACCACCGAAAAGTGGGTCAGAATGACCTTCTACGGCGGTTTCGATACCGGCTTTGTGGGCTGGGGCGATAAGATCACCGTGGACGGCAGCGTTTCTGAGACCGCATGGCAGCTGTACGGCAAGCCCCTGGGACGTGAGGGTACACCCGAGGGCCTGGTCGGCAAGCTGTGGAGCGGAGACAGCCTGTATTTGGCAGTCTACACCGCAGACGCTCACACCATGATCCTGACGGTGAACGGCAAGTCCACCACCATTAAGCTCAGCTATCCCAGAGATACCACAGGCCTCGTTTCCAAGATGGCTAAGGGTAATTACACCTATTACGATGTGATTCCGGATCTGCTGAACGAAGACAATACTCCCGAGCATATCAAGCTTAGTGGCTCGGTATTGGAGCTGCAGATCCCCTTCAAGAATTTCGGGTTCGACCTGTATAACTACGGTCTTACCACGGATGTGTCCGTGGAGCTGATCAGCAATGCCGGCGCATCCTCCTACGCGGCCACTTTGGAGTATACCAATGTGAACTGGAAGAATTATCTGGTCAAGATGAGCCAGGAGGACCGCATGAACGCTCAGCTGGGCAACAGCGGTCTGGACCGGGGCGTTACCACCGGACAGCTGGGTGTCGAGCAGGCAGAGCTGGAGACTGGCAAGTACTCCTACCGTCTGTGGAACCGTTATGTTGACGGCGGCACTGTGGCCTGTCCCAATATGTGGGTACAGACTACCTCCTCTGCGGGCAGTCCCTACGCGGATATGCACCACCCGGAGGATACCTTCCAGATGGACTGCGATATCCGGATCGACGATATGCCCGAATATCCCGACGTACAGCACTATATCGCCTCCTACGGTGTGGACGGTATCACCTTTTATATCGGCAGAGGTGTCGAAAATCAGGAGCTGCAGTTCGGTATTAGTAACGTTAAACGGGAGCCGAAGACCGGCCACAAGGGCTTCGTGCTGTCTATCTACCACATACCGTCCGGCGAATGGGTCTCAACACCCATCTACATTGAAAAGTACGAGACCTTCCACCTGACGGCTCAGATCGCTCAGAACGGCGACCTGACAGTCTATATCGACGACCAGCTGGTAACCGTCTGCGAAGGTGCAGCCGGAGACTACAATCCCGATACTGCATGGCCTGCGGACCGGTTTACCGTCTGGATGAACGAGGATCAGACCTGGTCCACTCCCGCCAGTGCAGAGCACAACTCTGACTTTACCATCAGCAATGTAACTGTGGGTACGGTGGACGACGAGTCCATTATGGATTACCTGGTCTTTGCGGACTTTGCTTCTCCCAACCGCCGGGATAACGCCGTATGGCAGAATATGACCCTGCCGGCAACCGTATCGGACGGCATGATCGCTTCCAAGCTGGTCTGGACCAGCTCCAATGAGAATGCCATCAAGATCGAAAATGGCGTTGCTGTGGTAACGCCTCAGGATAAGGATACCGAGGTTACTTTGACTGCCACTTTGGCAGGCGATCCCAAGGTTACCAAGGCATTTAAGGTCATCGTTACCCCGCAGATCGTGGACGCCGGCATTGATAAGTATGTAAATGCCGGAACTATGGAAGGCGGTACGGTACAGGCCAAGTGGAACAAGGAGACCATCACCTTCCATATCTCCCATAACGGTGCAGATACTGTGAATCTGACCGTGGGTGAGAAGAAGGCCGAGGTGATCCTGGCTACCTCTGCTGTAACCGGTATCGAGGGTGCAAAGGCTGCTGTGAAGGGCAACACCGTTGAGGTAACCCTGCCCAGGTCTGCCTTGGGCATCGAGATCAAGGAATATCATCAGACAAATGACTTTACGGTAGAGACCGTAAAGGGCGGCAAGACTCTGGCAACCAAGAACTTTAAGGTAGAATTCGTTGGATTCTCTTCCATCATCGAAGAATACCAGAAGTCCAAGGCTTTGGCTGATTTTGCTGCAAGCATTAAGACCATCACCGATCACGTGAATATCCCCACCACTTACCAGTCCGCTTATCTGGACGCCAGTGCAAATCTGACCTGGCAGAGCGATACGCCCAAGGTGCTGTCCGGTGAGGGTAAGCTGACTGCACCTAAGAAGGTGGGTCTCAATGTGAAGCTGACGTTCTTCGTCAACGGCACCGAGGCCGGTAGTGTAACGGGCTTTGTAAAGGCTCTGAGCTATCCCGATGTGCAGTCCACTGCAAGAGTGCAGGCTGCATTCGTGGATAAGGTGAAGATCGACGGTGCTATCACCGAGCAGTGGAGCATCAACAATGTGATCGCCAAGGGCGACAAGGTCATAGGCAAGATGGGTGCAATGTGGGATACAGAGTATCTGTACCTGGCATTCCAGACCGGAAGTGCCAAGACATTGACCCTGAATATCGAGGGCAAGACTGCACAGCTGAATCTCGGCGGCAAGCCCACCGGAGATCTGAAGATCGCAGATATGGCTAGATCCGGCAAGTATCTGGAACTGAAGATCGCTATGAAGGATATTGGCCTTGCCAAGATCGAGGACTACGGCGATGAGCTGAAGACCTCCATCATGCTGGACGAGGGCAAATTTGAGGGCACCTTGGTGCTGAGTTCTATCCAGTACTTCATTACCGACAAGCCCAATAACCGCCTGATCATGAGCTCTTCCGATGCTGTGGAGAAGGACAATGTGGGTTGGAAGGAGACTTCCGACGGCTACAACCTGTATGCTACCTATGCTCCCGGCGGTGAGAACCTGGCCGCACAGACCATGGGTGTGGGCTTCCAGCATACCACTAAGGCCGGCACGGAAATTTACGAGCCCATGGGTATGAGTGGCCAAAAGGGCCTGTATGTGGAATTCGACTTCCAGGCAAACTATATGCCCGCCTACACCGGTGAAGAGGATATCCAGGGCAGCCATATCAACCTGGGTACCAACGGTTTCAACTGGACCATTACCGGCAGTATCGAAAACAAGGATATGCAGGCTGAATGGCTGCAGGGCGGTATCTTCAACAACGGCGACCGGCTGATCCTTGTACACCGGTTTGCCCGGTACGAGTTCGATAAGATCCCCCTGGATAAGAGCCTGGGCGACAAGTTCCGGATCGGTATCGCCTGGAACGCAGACGATTCTCTGGACTTCTATATTGACGGCGAGCTGATCTATCATACGGACAGAACCTGTCATTACACCGGTGCTCCCAGTGGCAGAAAGTCCGGTGTGGCGTTCCGGCTCCAGCGTTCTGCCGATGCTGCCGCAAGAGACTACGACGGCATGGATGTGAATGTGGAGAACGTGGCCATGGGTAATTTCTATGGCGAATGCCTGGTTGAGAACATGGACTTTGAGACCATTCGCAAGCAGAATGTCAATGAGTACGCCATTGTTTACGATCTGGACCTGATGGAAAAGTACGCAGGTGAGCAGATCACCACCGGCAAGCTGACCTGGACCTCCTCCGATGAGAGCGTGATCACTACTGACGGTAAGGTAACCCGTCCCGAGGTGGGCTACGAGGCCGTTACCCTGGAGGTTACCAACGATCTGGGCCATAGCCAGGATATGACGGTGATCGTTAAGGGCCTGAAGACTGCTGATGACGTACTGCATGTAAGCCGCGACTACAACCCCGCAGGCTTGGGCGGTGTGCCCATCACCACAGGCGATTTCGCTTTGGATAAGGACAGCGAGAGTATCATTAAGGATCAGAAGGAAGTCAAGAAGGTCAACGTGATCACCTTGACCGAGCTTGACGAGTACGGAAGACTCTACCGGGATATGCTTACCCTGTGGGTCAGCGACGACAATGTAACCTACACCGAGGTGGAGGACTTCAAGCTCTTCCATAAGGATAACAAGTGGTACATCTACGACTTCGAGGCGGAAGCCCGGTATATCAAGGTACACTGCACACACTTCGATACCTATGAGTACGATGTGATCGGTGTTTCCTCCGATATGATCGATGTGTACTACGAGGAGATCTTCGGTGCAGGCGGCGAAAAGTTTGCCACCACCAAGACCGTATCGGTCAAGAACCCCTCCAAGAACAACCGGATCGACTGGACCTGGAGCTTCACGCCTCAGGAACTGGGCATCGTATCTTTGGCTGATGACTTGGCCGATATCCGTGTGATGCAGGGCGACAATTACCTCTACCACTATGTGGAAGACGGTATGGTCTATGTGCGAATCCCGGAGATCAAGGCCGGTGGAAAGACCAAGATCAAGGTCCTGTCTGGCAACAAGGATGCCATGGATATTTCCAATAAGGATAATGTATTGGAGATTCTCTACGGCACCAAGGAGTTCTACACGGATTATAACTACAACTGGACCGGTTATGAGGACGAGTATCTGCCCTTCAGCACTATGGTTACCACCAATGACGGTACCATCATCAACACCGCCATCTCCAGAGCCCAGGAGGGCTACTGCCGTGAGCAGGTCTACTCCACCGACGGCGGCCGTACCTGGCAGGGCCTGAAGACTCTCGATGAGTTTGATCCCATTGCTCACCCCGGCGGATTTGTCTACGACAGTGTGGCAGATGTTGTCTGGGCCTGGGGCTATAAGGAAGTCGCCAGTGAAAACGGCATGGAAAGAATTATGCACATCCTGAAGCTGGATATGGCTCCCGGCATTGAGAATGCTGAATGGGAGTATGTGTGCGAATTTGCTCCGGACATCAGGCAGTATTCCGATCCCCAGAAGGCAAGCTATGAGAACTACAACAACGGTATTATGCTCAGCTGCTACGACGGCGACGGCCCCAATGTGGACATGCTGATTCCCTTCCACAGCGGTGAACGTAACGACAACGCTATCGCCGGTGCCCGTACCCTGTATACTACCGATGCCGGTAAGAATTGGGTACTCAGTGAGTCCTTTACCTCCTACGAGTCTATGATTGGACAGGTGGATCTGGGCTTCGAGTTCGGTGTTTCCGAGTCCTGCGTCCAGGAGCTGGAGGGCGGCACAGTTGTCAAGCTGTCCAGAAATCAGTCCTCCGAGACAGTAAGCTTTGCTTACAGCTACTCCACCGACTATGGCGTAACCTGGACAGAAGTGCCCATTCAGTCCCAGGTTTGGTCTCCCAACACCCAGCCCATGTTCAACGAGTCCTACGATGACGAGGTTGACGTGCTGATGTGGGCAGGCAACAACCTGATGGGTGGTGCTTCCTATTGGAGACAGCCCGTGGTTCTGGCACAGCTGGATGCTTCTCCTGAAAACTGTGGCGTTATGGGTGTTCAGTATCCCTACAACCGGACCTATATGCAGGCCCAGCTGGAGAATGTAACCCGAAGCACCAATATCCACGACACCCGTACTAAGGACGGCGACCTGATCATGTTCCTTGGTGAGGGCGGCAGACAGGCCGGAAACGCAGGTATCATGCGAATCAACGATATCCACGAGTATATGACCAAGACCAAGGGTGCTTATGACTCCTTCGAAAATGACTCTGTCAAGTACGATGGCTGGTCCGTGGTCAAGGGTATGTCCAGCATCGATGACGAGAAGGCAACTCATGGCAAGGCTTCCATGAAGACCTACGGCATGGTGGTTCGCGGCGTTACCTCCTTCAGCTACGGCTCTGTCAGTGCAGACCTGTACTGGAACGAGGGCAAGCGGATCCAGTTCGAGCTGGCCTCCGCTCATATCGATGAGGAGGATACCGCTGCAGCTGCCAAGTTCACCGTAAACCACGACGGCTCTGTATCTGTGGACGGTGTGGACACCGGTCTTAAATTCCAGGACGGCTGGAACAGCTTTAACCTGGAGGTCGACCTGCCCAATGGCATCGCCAACCTGACTGTCAACGGCAGTGAGCCTGCGGCTCTGGCCACCAATGACGAGTACGGTGCGTATGTTGCCTACATTCGGATCCATTCCGATGCCTTTGTCTGGGTGGATAACCTGGCTCAGGTAGGCGAAGAGGATATCCTGGTTCAGGATAAGACCGGCTTCCTGCCTACCCAAGAGGATTCCAATACGGCTCTGACTGTGGCTCTGGCCATCGGTATCCCCGCACTGGTGATCGCAGCGGTTGTTGTGGCTGTGATCTTCAGCAAGAAGAAGCTGGGTGTCTCCAAGAACAGCCAGGATACGGAATCCAACGAATAAGCTTTTCCCTTCCTTTCTTGTGTGGTCCAGGACCACAAAATGCACCAGCCCCCGGAGGCGAAAGCCTCCGGGGGTGTTTTAATGCAGGGAACGCATTTATGCATTCCGCGGAACGGATTAATCCGTTTCCTACGAGAGTTGATGGGGTTTGTTTTCTTTTCTTTTTGTTGGATATAATAAATGGTATTACGGAAACAGAATACCCCTTGCAGTTTATCACTTTTTGGAGTATAATATTTCCAATTTGTGAGATTACTGTCAGGTGTCGTTATGAAAGATTTAGGACTACTGGTATGGCTGACCCAGTTGGGGCTGTCCATTGCTGTACCGTTGGGCGGCTTTGTGTGGCTGGCGGTGTGGTTACGGAATCGGTTCGACTGGGGCGTTTGGGTGATCGTTGTGGGCGTTGTGCTGGGACTTTTCTGTGCCATCGACGGCTTCATAAAAAATCTCAAGGCCTTGAAGAATATAACAAAAAAAGAAAAGGAGGAGGACCGGTGAATCCGCAAAAAATAGTATTCGGGCAGACCGCTATCGTGGCGGTTGGCGAGATCATAGGCGTGGGTGCTATGCTAGGCATTTTCGCACTGCTTGGAAAATTTGATATGACGGTCCTTCTGGGCGGCATCGTCGGCGGCGTTATGACCATACTGAACTTTTTCATTATGGCCATCTGCGTGAACATTGCCGCAGACCGGGCAAAAGATCAAAATGTGGCAAAAGCAAAGGGCATCATCAAGCTCTCCTATTTTGGAAGACTTCTGCTTTTGGCGGTGGTGCTGTTTGCATTCCTAAAGAGCAAGCTCTGCAATCCCATCGCGTTGGTGGTGCCCCTGATCTTCTCCCGGATTACTCTGACTTTTTGGGAATTTTTCAGAAGAAAGCCGGGTGATGAAAAAGTATGAATGTAAGTGTTAGCGGTGCATTTGTCTATTTCACCATTCCCATCTTCGGCGGAATTCCCATTACCCAGACCACGGTGTCTTTGTTTGTGGTAACCATCGGGCTGTGCATCGCCTGTATCATACTGGGTAGACGCCTGCAGAAACGGCCCTCCGGGGTGCAGGTATTGGTGGAAAAGGGCGTGGGCATGATCTACAACCTGACCACCAGTGCCATGGGTAAGCACAATGCCCACTGGGCACCCTTTATGGGCACGCTGTTCTTAAGCAGTATCTGCGGTAGCCTGATCGGCATGACGGGCTTTCTCCGCTCCAGTACCGCAGACCTGAGCTGCACCCTGACCTGGGCACTGATGGTTACTGTGGTGATCTGGTACAACAACATTAAAAATAACGGTGTTTTCGGCTGGCTCAAGGGCTTTGCAGAACCTATCGTGGTGATGACCCCCATGAACCTGATCTCGGAAATCGCCCAACCTCTTTCTATGGCCTTCCGTCATTTCGGCAACGTGGCCGGCGGCGGTGTGATCTCGTCCATTATCTATACGGCCTTTGCTTTGCTTTCGTCGATCCTGCTGAATGCCATCGCCAAGACAGGCTGGATTATGGGTTCGGTGCTGATCATCGCCGGTGTGGTGATCTGGATCCTGAACGCCCGGACGGTGAAAAAGAAGGTTCGCTATTATGTACTGGCACTGCTCAGCTTTGGCTTGGGTGTGTTTGGTGTTTTGCAATCGTTCGATGTGCTGGCAGGCGTTCCGGTGATGTCCTTGGGTATCCCTGCGGTCTTAAGTATTTATTTTGATGTGTTCTCGGGCTTTGTACAGGCTCTGGTGTTCACATTATTAAGTATGGTCTATATTTCCGGCTCTACCGCAGAACCTGCGGAAGCGGAATGAATTTGTATTAACTTATAGGAGGAAATTATTATGGAATACAATATCTACTTTCTGAAGGCACTTTGTGCACTGGGTGCTGGCCTGTGTATGGGTATTGGTGCTATCGGCCCGGCTATCGGTGAAGGCAAGGCAGTTGCTCAGGCACTGGAGGGTATGGCCCGTCAGCCCGAAACCACAGATACTCTGCGTACCAATATGATCCTGGGTTGTGCTGTTACCGAGACCACCGGTATTTACTCCCTGCTGATCGCTTTCCTGATCCTGTTTACCGTAAACGTATAACACATTCCTTTGTCCTAAATTGCCAGAAAGGAGTGTGGCGTTGTGTTTGAAAGTTTTATCGGCATTAACCCTTGGACAGCACTGTTCACGTTGCTGAACTTCTTGCTTTTGTTCTTTGTAGCAAAGAAATTCCTGTTTGTGCCGGTGAAGAATATGATCAAAGAGCGTCAACAGGAGATCGATGACCAATATGCCCGGGCAGAAGAGGCAGAAGCCAATGCCCGGGAGCTTCAGTGTGAGTATGAGAAGAAACTGTCCCAGGCTGCCGAGACCGGCGAAAAGCTGGTACAGGAGGCGATGGCACGGGGCAAGAGCCGGGAGGAGGAGATCCTCCGCCAAGCTCACGCACAGGCCGATGCTATGATCGAAAAGGCCTCCGGCCAGATCGCTCAGCAGAAGAAAAAGGCTCTGAACGAGGCCAAGGACGAGATCTCCGTTATCGCCATGGACATCGCTACCAAGGTGGTGGGGCGTACCATTGACGAAAATGACCAGGCTCGCCTGGTTGACAGCTTTATTGAGAACTTAGGTGAGAGCCATGAGTGATACAGCAAATGCTTACGCTCAAGCCCTGTATGCCCTGGGCGTGGAAGAAAATAAGTCCGAGCTTTTTTTGCAGGAAATGAATGCTTTGCAGGAAAGTTTTGAAACAGAGCCGGAATTCTATCGGCTCTTGACCGCACACAACCTGTCCAAGGAGGAACGCTGTCAGATTTTGGACGACAGTTTTCGGGGGAAGATCCAGCCCTATGTGCTGAATTTTCTGAAGATCCTCACGGAAAAGGGCAGAATTCGTTTGTTTGCGGATTGCTGTCGTGCCTATCAGGCTCAGTTTGATGCGGACAACGGGATCTTGCGGGCCACTGCGGTAACTGCCGCGGCATTGACAAAAGAGCAGACCGAAAAGCTGACAAAAAAGCTTGCGGGCATTACCGGAAAAACGGTGATCCTTTCCAACCGGGTAGATGAGGCCTGTTTAGGTGGCGTCCGGTTGGAATATGAGGGCATTTGCGTGGACGGAACGGTGGAGAATCACCTGCACAGCCTGCGTAATTTATTGGCCAAAACAGTGCTTTAAGGAGCAAAAATATGGAACTAAGACCTGAAGAACTGACGAAGATCATTTGCAGTCAGATCAAGAATTATGAATGTAAGCTCCAGACCAGCCAGACCGGTACGGTGATCCTGGTGGGAGACGGAATTGCTAAGGCCTCCGGTTTGGATAATTGCATGGCAGGTGAGCTGGTGGAGTTTTCCACCGGTGCATTCGGCATGGCTCAGAATCTGGAGGAGGATACCGTATCCATCGTTATTTTGGGTACGGACGACGGCATTAAAGAGGGCGATACGGTAAAGCGTACCGGCAAGGTGGTTTCTGTGCCGGTAGGTGATGCGTTCATCGGCCGTGTTGTGAACGCTCTGGGTGAGCCCATTGACGGCAAGGGTGTGATCGATGCGACTGAGTATCGACCCATTGAAGCTCCGGCTCCCGGTATTATCCACAGAGAGCCTGTGAATGTGCCTCTGGAGACCGGCATCAAGGCCATCGATGCTATGATCCCCATTGGTCGGGGTCAGCGTGAGCTGATCATCGGCGACCGGCAGACCGGCAAGACCACCATTGCCACCGACACGATCCTGAACCAGAAGGGCAAGGACGTGATCTGCATTTACGTGGCCATTGGCCAGAAGCGGTCCACGGTGGCTCAGATCGTGGAAAACCTGCAAAAGGGCGGTGCAATGGATTACACCATCGTGGTGTCCGCTACCGCTTCAGAGCTGGCTCCCATGCAGTATATTGCACCCTATGCAGGCTGTACCATGGGCGAGTATTTTATGTACCAGGGCAAGGACGTGCTGGTGATCTATGATGATCTTAGCAAGCACGCGGTGGCCTACCGTGCCATCTCCCTGCTGATCCGCCGTCCTCCCGGACGGGAGGCCTATCCCGGCGACGTGTTCTATCTCCACTCCCGTTTGTTGGAGCGGGCGGCACATCTGAGTAAGGACTTGGGTGGCGGCAGTCTGACGGCTCTGCCCATTATTGAAACCCAGGCGGGTGATGTATCTGCTTACATTCCCACAAACGTCATCTCCATTACCGACGGACAGATATTCCTGGAAACAGAGCTGTTTAACGCCGGTATTATGCCGGCAGTCAACCCGGGCATTTCCGTGTCCCGTGTGGGCGGTGCGGCACAGATCAAGGCCATGAAAAAGGTGGCAGGCCCGTTGAAGCTGCTTTACTCCCAGTACCGAGAGCTGCAGAGCTTCTCCCAGTTCGGCTCTGACCTGGACGCCGACACCAAGGCACGTCTTGCTCAGGGTGAGCGGATCGTGGAGGTGCTGAAGCAGAAGAACAACGCCCCCATGGAGCAGGTGCACCAGGTATGTATTTTGTATGCGGTCATTAACGGTTACCTGAAGAATGTTCCCGTGGAGAAAGTGCCCGAGTTCCAGACCCGGCTGATCGAGACGCTGGAATTGAAGGGCGAAAAAGTTTTGTCCGATATCCGCAATACGGGAAAGCTCTCCGAAGAGGCTGAAAATGACCTTAAGGAGATTTTGAAATCTATTATTTTGTAAGGAGGTGCTTCCGTGGCCGGTGTGTCTTCCAAGGAAATTAAAAATCGCATTCGCAGTTTGGAATCTACCAAGCAGATCACCAAGGCCATGGAAATGGTGGCGTCCTCCAAGCTGCGGCAGGCTCAGGCTCAAGTGCTGGCCTCCCGCCCCTATTTTCTGTTGCTGCGGCAGGCCATTGACCAGATCGCGGCCGGTGAGGAGGAATTTTCTTCTCCCTACCTGACCCAAAGATCCGGCGATCGGGTGGTGTATGTAGTGATCGCAGGCGACAGAGGCTTAGCCGGCGGATACAATAATAACCTCTTTAAGCTGGTACTGGAAAGCGTAAAAGATCAGAACGCCACCATTTTGCCCATTGGCAAAAAGACGGCAGAGTATTTTAGTGGAAAGAATTTCCCCGTGCTGACCAGGGAGTATGCTCAGGTGGAGCGAATCACCCCGGAGGACTGTGCCAAAATCGCCCGGGATCTGTGTGATCGCTACCGGAAGGGGGAGTTTGACCGGATCGCGGTTGCCTATACGGTTTTTGCCTCTGCGTTGTCGCAGATTCCTGAGACCCTGCAGATCCTGCCCCTGCATACCAGTAATGCCCGGGGCGGAAGCCGGGACGTGATCTATGAGCCGGACCGGGAGACGGTGTTTGAAGCTGTTGTTCCCGAGTATGTGGGCGGCGTGCTGTTCGGAGCGGTTCGGGAGAGCCGGGCCTCTGAGCATGCGGCACGAAGAGCTGCCATGGACGCGGCCACCGATAACGCCAGTCAGATGATCGACGATCTGCAGCTGCAGTTTAACCGTGCCCGGCAGGCTGCCATTACCCAAGAGATCACAGAGATCGTGGCGGGAAGCTAAGGAAAGGAGAATAACCTATGAATCAGAATCAGGGAACTGTGGTCCAGATCATGGGCCCGGTTTTGGATATACGTTTCCCGGAAGGACAGCTTCCGGAGCTGCGTAACGCCATCGAGATCCCCCACGGGGAGACGGTGGTGGTGGCAGAAGTCGCCCAGCACGTGGGCGACAATGTGGTGCGTTGCATCGCCATGAATGCCACCGATGGTCTGCAGCGGGGTATGACTGCTGCCGATACGGGAAAATCCATTTCCGTACCGGTGGGTGAGGAGTGCCTGGGCAGAGTGTTTAATCTGCTGGGTCAGCCCATTGACGAGGGTAAGCCCGTAGAAGCCAAGGAGTATTGGCCCATTCACAGGCCTGCCCCTGCTTATGATGAGCAGGAAGCTGCAACGGAGCTGTTGGAGACCGGCATCAAGGTGGTGGACCTGATCTGCCCTTATGCTAAGGGCGGCAAGATCGGTCTGTTCGGCGGTGCAGGCGTGGGTAAGACCGTACTGATCATGGAGCTGATCAATAACGTTGCCAAGGCACAGGGCGGCATTTCTGTCTTTACCGGTGTGGGTGAGCGTACCCGTGAGGGTAATGACCTGTACCGGGAGATGACCGAGTCCGGCGTTATCAACAAGACCGCCATGGTCTACGGTCAAATGAACGAGCCCCCCGGAGCAAGAATGCGGGTAGGCCTGTCCGGCCTTACCATGGCAGAGTATTTCCGTGATGTGAAGCATCAGGACGTGCTGCTCTTTATTGACAATATCTTCCGCTTTACCCAGGCAGGCTCTGAGGTTTCCGCACTTTTGGGCCGTATGCCCTCTGCCGTTGGTTACCAGCCCACACTGGCTACGGAAATGGGTGCTCTGCAGGAGCGGATCACCTCTACAAAAAATGGCTCGATTACCTCTGTTCAGGCAGTTTATGTGCCGGCGGACGACCTGACTGACCCTGCCCCCGCTACCACCTTTGCTCACTTGGACGCTACCACGGTCTTGAGTCGTAGTATCGCTTCCTTGGGCATTTACCCGGCGGTTGATCCGCTGGATTCTACCTCCCGGATTCTGACGCCCCAGATGGTGGGTCAGGAGCATTACGAGACTGCCCGGGGTGTGCAGCAGGTGCTGCAACGGTATCGGGAGCTGCAGGATATCATCGCCATTATGGGTATGGACGAGCTTTCGGAAGAAGATAAGCTGACGGTCAACCGGGCAAGAAAGGTCCAGCGTTTCCTGTCCCAGCCCTTCCAGGTGGCAGAGCAGTTTACAGGCTACGAGGGCAAGTATGTGCCTCTGAAGGAAACCATTCGCGGCTTCCGCGAGATTCTGGAGGGCAAGCACGACGGAATCCCCGAATCCTACTTCCTGTTTGCCGGCACCATTGACGAGGTGGTGGAAAAGTGGAAAGGGAGCGAACAATGAGCAGCTTCACCTTAAAGATCGTTACCCCGGAAAAACTGCAGTTTGAAGGTCAGGCAGAAAAGCTGATCGTCCGGACGGTTACGGGGGATCTGGGAATTCTGCCGGGCCACGTGGACATCGTTGCTCCCTTGGGAAAGGGAACTGCGGTGGTGGTGTCCGACGGAGAGCGGAAAACCGCCCTCTGCGAAGGCGGACTTCTGACAATGGTAAAAGGGGAGGCTACTTTAGTAGCGACTACCTTTGATTGGAACTAAAGCAAAAAACAGGCTCGATTTAAATCGAGCCTGTTTTTTGTTGGAGAACGGATTGCCACGTCGCTGTCGCTCCTCGCAATGACGTGGTTTCTATCGAATTTGTGAAATATCCTCAAAAACAATGACGAGTACTTGTGCAAGTACACAAAATTCTGACAAGCCCTTGACAAGTACTGAAACAAGTACTATTATAATGCCATAAAGGTACTTGAGCAAGTACAAAGGAGGCGTTATGCAGATTTATTTGCGTTCCCACAGGCGAAGGCCTATACGGCTGAGTCCCTGGTGGGGGAGTGCCGACGTGAGGGGCAGATCCCTTGGTTTTGGTGCTGCCGTTGCGGTCGGGAAGTGTTTCGGCAAGGCGATTGGTTGTGTAGCCGTTGTGAAAAGGAGGATAAAGATGGAAAAGATATATTGTGATCCCAGCCCCTGTCTGACCTGCACTAGGGTGAGGGATCCGGAAAACTGTGAGAATAAAGGGTGCAAGGTGTGGCGGCAGTGGTTTATCAAGCGGTGGGAGCTGATCCACCGCTATCCCCGGGAGGCCATGGAGCAGATGGAACTAAAACCGGTGGGGGTCAATGTGGGTGGCCGGGTTTATGCCGCACCCCATCAGGTTGAAGATTACCGAATGAAAGATCCCTGTGGGGATTGCCTGTGTCCTAAGGAGCTGTGCCATAGTCCCTGTCCCTTGCGGCGGGAATGGTTAAAAGGAGGAGCAAAATGAACTGGAAAGCAGAAGCTACGGAAAAGTTAAGCCGCTATCTTGCCATGCGGCAGGCACTACAAAATATCCCGGAGGAGATCCGCAGACTGGAGGCCGATGCCCATAGCCTTCGGTGCGTTCGACCGGATCAGGTGTCGGTCAAGGGCGGTTCAGGCAAGCGGGAGGATATGCTGATTAACAGTTTTGTCTATCGGCAGGAGCTGCAGGATCAGCTGAGGAAAGCCAAAAGCTGGGTAAAGATCACGGATAGGGCGTTATCGGCTCTGACTCCGGAAGAGAAACTCATCTTACATAGAATGTATATTATGCCGGAAAAGGGGTGTATTGAACGGCTGACAGCCGAATTGGGCGTGGAGCAGTCCAGCATCTACCGAAAACGGGATAAGGCTTTGCACCGATTTACCGTTGCCCTCTACGGCATACCGGAAATGTAAAGAATCCCCGGCAGATAAGAATCTGCCGGGGATTCGGTTGGTTTTAGGTAAACGGCTGTTTACAATGCACCTTTGATTGCATTGAGCAGATCGTCGAATTCCTCGAAGGCGGGGAACTGGGGGAAGTCTGCTTTGATGGCTTCTGTGGTGCGGAACAGGAAGCCGGCCTTGGAGGCTTTGATCATACCCAGGTCATTGAAGCTGTCGCCGGAGGCGATGGTCTCAAAGCCCATGGCCTGCAGACACTTGACAGTGGTCAGCTTGGAGTTTTCTACACGCATCTTAAAGTCAGTGATCGTGCCGTCTTCGGCGACCACCAGTTCGTTGCAGAATAGGCTGGGCTGTCCCAGCTTTTCGATCAGGGGCTTGGCAAACTGGGTGAAGGTATCGCTGACGATGACCACCTGGGTCAGGCTGCGGAGGGTGTCCAAAAATTCCTTGGCACCGGGCAGGGGATCGATCTTGGCGATGACCGCCTGAATATCTTTCAGCTTCATACCGTGGCTTTGGAGCGTATCCAAACGCCAACGCATCAGCTTGTTGTAATCCGGTTCGTCCCGGGTGGTGCGAGTCAGCTCACTGATGCCGCTTTCCTTGGCAAAGGCGATCCAAATTTCGGGAACCAGTACGCCCTCAAGGTCTAAACAAACAATATTCATGGGGAAACCTCCGCTACTTTTCTTTATTGGCACATTATACCTTATTTCGCTTATTTTTGCAATATAAAAAACAAGCCCGGAGAGATCCGGGCTTGTTATGGAAGCATTTTACCGCCTCAAGGGGTTTTTGCTCCTGAAATATTCTTTTGTCAGCCTTGCTACCACGCCGGACAGGGCGAACAGGGCAACAAAGTTGGGAATCGCCATCAGGCCGTTGAAGGTGTCGGCCAAATCCCAGGCCACATTCAAGGAAGTGGTGGCACCGACGACGATCATAAGCACGAAGATGATTTGATAAATCTTGGTAGCCTTCAGACCGAAAAGATATTCTACACATCTTGTGCCGTACAGCGACCAGCCCAGGATCGTGGAATAGGCAAAGAACATCAATGCGATGGCCACAAACAGTGCGGCAAATTTGTCGCCGAAGATGGTGGCAAAGGCACTGGTGATCAGTTCAGAGCCGGGCTTTACACCGAAGGCAATATCCACACCGCTGACGATAACGGTCAGGCCGGTCAGGGTGCAGATCACCAGCGTGTCTGCGAACACTTCGAAAATGCCGTGCAGGCCCTGCTTAACGGGGCTGTCTGTTTCTGCGGCCGCATGGGCGATGGCGGCAGAGCCCAGGCCTGCCTCATTGGAGAAGGCACTGCGGCGAAGACCCCAAACAAGGGCTTCCTTCAAAGCAATGCCGCTTGCCGCACCCAATACTGCTTTGGGCGTAAAGGCGGCGGTGAAGATCTTACTGAAGGCATTGCCGATATTGGCGTAGTTGTAGCCGATCACGATCAAGGTGAAAATGATGTAGAAGGCACTCATAAAGGGAACCATCAGCTCGGTTACCTTGCCGATCCGCTTGATGCCGCCCAGCAGAGCAATGGCGGTCAGTATCGCCATCAGGATACCCACGATCAGGCAGATGGTTTTTTGATTGTCTGCCAGAGAGGGGATAAAGGCGGCAAAAGCGTTATTTACAGAACCGGTGATACTGTTTGCCTGGGACAGGTTGCCAATACCAAAAGAAGCTAGCACAGCAAAGACAGTGAACAGGACTGCCAGCCATTTCCAGCCCTTGCCCATACCGTTTACGATATAGTACATGGGGCCGCCGACCCAGTCGCCCTTTTTGTTCCGCTCCCGGTAGTGGACAGCCAGCACCACTTCTGCATATTTGATGATCATTCCCAGCAGTGCGGCGATCCAAAGCCAGAAGATCGCACCGTAGCCACCCATGGTGATGGCCTGACAGGTACCGATGATATTACCGGTGCCCACAGTGGCCGCAAGGGCGGTGGTCAGAGCCTGGAAGGGGGAGACGGAGCCTTTTTCGCCGCCGGCGTTCCGGGAACCCTTACCAAGGGCGTTTTTCAGGGATTTTCCCAGCTTTGTGAACTGGACACCCCGGTTGCGAAGGGTGAAGAAGATGCCTCCGATGGCCACGCAGGGCAAAAGGATATACATCCACGCCACGGTATTAAGAGGGCCTGTGAAAAAATCAAGGATTGCTTGCATTTTGGATTCCTCCTTTGTTTTTTGTCAGTATACCGCAATCTTCTTATATTTTCAATGGGTTTTCGGACAAAATCGGTCTGAAAGGCAGTGTGATTTAACAATACAAGTCCGGAACGCCTTGGTAAGAGCAGAGGTGCCGAATGCATTGGCTGTTTTCGTGCTAAGCGTATTGATTTTCTCCGGCAAAGCGGTTATAACTATAAGGAAATATTCGTAGTACGTTGGAGAGAAAATCATGAGTAAAAGAACCGTGGATATGACAACGGGAAGCCCGGCGAAGCATATACTGACCTTTGCCGTTCCCTTAGCACTTACCAATATCGGCCAGCAGTTATATATGATCGCAGACGGTGCGATCGTGGGCAGGGGCGTGGGTGTGAAAGCCCTGGCCGCCGTGGGAGCAACGGACTGGAGCTATTGGTTGGTTTTGTGGTCTGTGATCGGTCTGGCTCAGGGCATTTCCACCTTTGTGTCCCGTGCCTTTGGCGAGAAGAATTACCGGGAGATGAACAAGTCCATCGCAACGGCTATGGTGCTTTGTGCCATCATTGGCACGGTACTGACCGTTGGAGGCGTGATTGCGGCAAAGCCGGTACTGAAACTGCTCAATACACCGAAAGATATTCTGCCCGGTGCAACGGCCTATTTGCAGATCATGGTGGCCGGAACGCTGATTATTATGGCCTACAATATGGCCGCATCGATCCTGCGTGCCTTGGGCGACGGAAAAACGCCCCTGATTGCCATGGTCATTTCAGCGGTGCTGAATATCGGACTGGATTGTCTGTTCGTGTTCGTGTTTGACTGGGGAATTATCGGTGCGGCGGTGGCGTCGCTGGTGGCTCAGGCGGTATCGTTTGTGTATTGCTTTGTGGTCATTGCAAGGATCGACTGCGTTTGCCTTGACAAGGAGGCAAGAAAAATTGAGTTTAAGCGGCTGAAGAATATGCTTTTATTCGGTTTGCCCGTTTCCATGCAATATGTGGTGATCTGCCTGGGCGGTATGATTTTGCAGTCCAGTATCAATTTGCAGGGCAGTATCTTTATTGCCGGCTATACCGCAACCAATAAGCTCCACGGACTTTTAGAGTCCTTTGCCATGGCCTTTGGCTACTCCTGTTCGACCTTTGTTGCACAGAACTTCGGTGCAAGTCGTTATGACCGGGTGAAGAAAGGCGTGGCGGATACTGTGAAGATCGTGTCCGTCATTGCACTGGCAATTACGGCGATCGCCCTGCTGAGCCGTTGGCAGATATTGCGGATCTTTATGGACGTGAATCAGGAGGGCGGTTTGGAAGCACTGGAGACAGCGGTCCAGTATCTTACGATAATGGTCAGCTGCTTTCTGGTCCTTTATATCCTGCACGTCTTCAGAAACACCCTTGAGGCTATGGGAATTGCAGTATGGTCAATGGTGTCCGGCGTGGCGGAATTTTTGGCCCGTGCATCCATGGCGAAATTGGCACTTTATTGGGCTAATCCCAATGTGCTGTTTGCCTCTGAACCGGCAGCTTGGTTTGCAGCTATGCTCAGCGTACTGCTGCCGTATCTTGTTTACAGAAAAACACGACTCAAAATAGAATAAAAAGAGCCGGCTGATTTATAATCAGCCGGCTTCTGCTTGTCAAAAAGTGTTCCAGAGAGGTACGTCTGCAACCTGAAAGCCTTATTCCCACTCGATGTGCTCGTTGTGGCTTTGTAGATATGTGGTGGCCTCTGGTATATTAGCATTCGAGATGTAGTGCTATTATACCAGTTATTTTGTTTTACCGGACTTTTGTTGGTCAAAAGTTGGTCACAGTTTTGGGGGAAATACGGAGCAATTTTGCGTTACAGTATACCGGTAATTTGACCTCTTTTTATGCTTCGATATCTACCCTGTTTATTTTACCACAAAGCATAAATATGTCAAGGGAGGGATATCCGCCTAAATAAAGAGGTGTAAATAGAGGATGCAGTCAATCCAACTGCATCCTCTTACATTTTTATTTCTGATTCATCGCTTTCAGCATCTGTCCTGCTGCTACCTTCTGCTCCGGAGAAAGGGATGCCCAGCAATCAAACACTTCTTTCAAATCAGGGGTCAATTCCACCATCTCTCCCTCAGCGAAAAATTGGGATAAGGTTATACCATAACCTTGGCAGATCGCTTCCAGCGTGGGGATGGAGGGCATGGTGTTCCTGCGGAAGATATTGGCGATGGTGGCATCGCTTAAGCCGCATTTTCTCGCCAATTGATATTTTGTCCAACCACGTTCATCCAACAAGTACTGCAATTTCTCGTGAACATCCATAGTACCGCCACCTTTCTTTCTTAACCTTATTTTATCGTTAAAAGTGACAGTAATATACTAAAGACTTGTATCGTTGGTATAGTTATGTTAAACTATAATCTACTAAATAATAAAACGATATGAGGTGACTGCACTATGAAAGGATGTTTCTTTATAGGCCATCGGGAGGCCGGTGAGAGATTACTTCCTAGACTGGAACTGGAAATTGATCGGCTTATAACCGAGGAACAGGTTCGCTATTTTTATGTAGGCGGATATGGTGGGTTTGATCAGATCGCAGCTACTGCGGTAAAAAGGGCCAAGCAGAAACATCCTGATATTACCCTGATGCTGGTGCTGCCGTATCATCCTGCAGAGCGTCCTATTGAGAAACCGCCCGGTTATGACGGGACCTATTATCCGGAAGGCTTGGAGAAAACGCCAAGACCCTTTGCAATTGTGAAAGCAAATCAGCTTATGGTGGACAACTGCGAATGGCTGGTCTGTTATGTTCGCCACGGAGCCAGCAATTCCAGGAATCTATTAGAGTATGCTCAGCGCCGAGAGAAAAAGGGACTTATTCAAATTACAAACATTGCTGAGGGGATGGGTACAAATCTATGAAAAAGAAATTATTATGGTGTGTCGGAATCTTTGTCTTAATTACCTTGGTCGTACTGGGTGTCTGGCGCTATATCGAAGTGCGACAACGCCAGACTGATCCTAACTGGAACCTTGCGCAGCAGCTCTACAATATGGAAAATGCCTTGAAGGAAGTGGATGAGGACTATGAATGCAAGTCCATCTCCAAAGTAACGCCATTCACCTATACTGATTCTGAAGGAAACACCATCGTCTATTACTGCTGCCAGACGACTTATGTCTCAGATGAGTCTGGGGAATATACCGGGCTGAACACAGATGCAATCGGTATGGTAATTGATTTTGCACAGATCAAGAACAGATGGGAATGTAAAGTAAATACATATAATGCATTCCAGTGCGAAATGGGCGAACGATCCTATCTCTGCTGGACCATCTCACCGGAGATCAGTTGCGTAATTGAGTATAGTGCAGATGCAGTAGAGGAAGCAGACATCATCCGCATGGCAGAAAGCGTTCTACTGTCCGAAGAATAAATATACGAGCTAAACTGCCGCACCTAAACAAACACTCACCGATTGCTGCAATGCCACTTGTGGAATATAGAATAGAAAGTGAGCCTTGATAGGATACAACAGATGTATCCCATCAAGGCTCTTTCCAACACCTTCTTATCGGTTGTTACTCTTTTGTGATTGCTTTGCGGTATTCCTTTGGCAGCATGCCAGTAACATCTTTGAAAGCACTGGTAAATTTGCTTTGATTCTCGTATCCTACTTTGGAAGCAATTTCAGAAATAGAGGCATCGCTGTGGCAAAGTAACTCTTTTGCCCGCTTGATGCGATACTCCTTCATATACCCTCCAATCGATTGGCCAAACACAGTTTTGAATACGGTCTTTAGCGTCGTTTGGTTGATATGAAATCTGGAAGACAGTTCTTCTATCGTGTATCGGACCGTCAGATCACTGGTCAGTAGCGCGTGGATCTCGTTGACCGCTTGTATCTGCGAGTCATATGGCTGGATTTCTTCAGAGGCATCTTCGCCGGGACATGCTACCTCTACGATTTGCTCAGTCATTTCATGCAGCACTTGAGCACGGGAGGTTTTGGCGGCTGTGTAATAGACTTCTTTTCCCTCGCGACGGCTCGTGATCAGCCCTGCGGTTTTTAGCAGCTTCAAATGATGTGACACAGCAGGGCTGCTCATATCAACAAGCGCGGATATATTCATCACGCATTCCTCACAATGACACAAAAGCCAGAAGATTTGTATGCGTTTACTGTCACTCATCATCTTAAAGATATCCGAGAGGGTCTCAAAGGTTTGATCCTTTGGCATTTCCAGCTGCAGCCCTCTTGGAAGATGTCCATGGTTGTGCGGAAGCGGTTTGTTGTTCATGGCAATCACTCCTTTTACGAATATTGTAGCATTCGGATTATCAATAAGCAATAAATTTTCGAAAATACTCCATTCAGGCATATAATTATCCCAATAAGAAGCCATTTGGCCAAACAGATTGACATGAACGACGCTTTTGAATATATTGTAGGTACGATTAAGCAAACGTTTAATCAAAACAAATAAGGAGTGTTGCACGATGAAGAAAACCTATAAGATCGAAGTGGACTGCGCCAACTGCGCCAATAAGATGGAGGATGCTGCCAGGAAGACCGCAGGGGTTAAGAGCGCAACTGTAAACTTTATGACCCAGAAGATGATCGTAGAGTTTGAGGATGGCGCGGATGTGACCGCCGTTATGCAGAACGTACTTGTCAGCTGCAAGAAAGTCGAGGACGACTGCGAGATCTATCTGTAATCCAACAGGAAGCATCTGCCCACATGGAAAGGAAAGCAAAATGACAAAGAAGCAAAAGAAGATGCTCAGTCGGATCATCATTTCAGCTGTGCTGATGATCGTCCTTGCATTTTTGCCGATTGGCGGAATTCCCCGTTTCTTCCTGTATCTGATCCCGTATCTGATCATTGGCTATGATATCCTGATCAAAGCCGGGAAGGGCATCTTAAACCGGCAGGTTTTTGACGAGAACTTCCTGATGGCGATCGCTACCATTGGTGCTATGGTTATCGGTTTAGTGGACAGCGGTGATTATGTGGAAGCCATTGCGGTTATGCTGTTCTATCAGGTGGGCGAGCTGTTCCAAAGCTATGCTGTGGGCAAGAGCCGCAGAAATATCAGCGAGCTGATGGATATTCGCCCAGACTATGCCAACATTGAGAATGACGGGAAGCTTGTCCAGGTGGATCCGGACGAGGTGGAGATCGGTACGGTGATCGTTGTCCAGCCCGGTGAGAAGGTTCCGATCGACGGTATCGTACTGGAAGGTACTGCCACCCTGAATACCAGTGCGTTGACTGGCGAGAGCCTGCCCCGTGATGTAAAGGCCGGCGACGAGATCATCAGCGGCTGCATCAATATGACTGGCGTGCTGAAGATCCGCGCTACCAAGGAATTCGGGGAATCCACCGTTTCCAAGATTCTTGATCTTGTGGAGAATGCAAGCTCCCGGAAATCCAGATCTGAGGACTTCATCTCCAAATTTGCCAAAATCTACACCCCCGTCGTGTGCTACAGCGCGTTGGCTCTGGCGATCCTTCCGCCCCTTGTCAGCATGCTGCTGAACATCCCTGCAAATTGGAGTGTTTGGATCTACCGCGCGCTGACATTCCTGGTCGCCAGCTGCCCCTGTGCATTGGTCATCAGTGTGCCCCTGAGCTTCTTTGCGGGCATCGGCGGGGCAAGTAAGGAAGGCGTATTGGTGAAAGGCTCCAATTACCTGGAAGCATTATCACAAACCGGCTATGTGGTGTTCGACAAGACCGGGACTCTGACCCAAGGTGTATTTGAGGTCAGTGCTATTCATCACAATGAAATGCCGGAGGAAACGCTCATTGAGTATGCTGCCCTTGCGGAAAGTGCGTCCTCGCATCCCATTGCACAGAGTCTGCAGCGTGCCTACGGCAAGGAATTGGACAGAAGCCGGGTCAGCCAGGTGCAGGAGATCAGCGGAAATGGTGTTATCGCAACTGTGGATGGCCGGGTCGTTGCTGCGGGCAACGATAAACTGATGAAGCGCCTCGGCGTAGCTTGCGCGCCCTGTGGCAAAGTTGGTACCATTGTCCATATTGCTATTGATAGCCAATATGCCGGTCATATCGTAATCTCCGATGCACTGAAGCCCACCTCCGCTAACGCAATGGCGGAACTCAAAAAAGCTGGCATTCAAAAAACAGTTATGCTGACGGGTGATGTGAAGACTGTGGCGGAGCAGGTTGCCGGTTCTCTTGGAATTGATACCTTCTACAGTGAGCTGCTTCCCGGCGATAAGGTTTCCATGGTAGAGCAGCTGCTCGCCCAAAAGCCAAAGAGAGTAAAGCTTGCCTTTGTGGGTGACGGCATCAACGACGCACCGGTGCTTTCCCGGGCTGATATTGGAATTGCGATGGGTGCCATGGGCTCGGATGCAGCCATAGAAGCGGCAGATGTGGTTCTTATGGATGACGACCCCATGAAGATCGCAAAGGCCATTAAGATCTCCCGCAAATGTCTCAGGATCGTGCATCAGAACATTGTATTCGCTATCGCTGTCAAAGTGCTGTCGCTCATCCTGGTTGCCTTCGGTGTCGCCAATATGTGGATCGCGATCTTTGCCGATGTAGGCGTTATGATCCTTGCTGTTTTGAACGCAATTCGCGCCATGTTTGTGAGAAAACTGTGATTTGAAAACAATGGATATGATTCTAATCTTGAAAGAATCCAATATTGAAATCAAAACGGCGGCAGGGAGAGAAGTTCTCCTTGCCACCATTATATTTTGTTTCCAGAATACTGTAATATTTGTGGTTCCAATACGGTCGTGCTAACAACCATGAATTATTGATTCTGAGCTTTCTTTGCAAGATGTTCTTCTCTTGCGCTTGTGCGTCCTTCCTCCTTAATGTCGCCGGCTTTGGTAAGAGCGATCTTTGTCAGGAACGGACCGACGATTTCGTAGATCAGAAGAGCAATACGATGTAAGGCGGCAGATGGGTGTGATCCAAAAAATGGTGGCTGCCCTGGGAATGACAGCAGAGCTATCCGGAAGAAACGATATCCTGATAGAGGGAAAAAAGTTCTCCGGAAATGCATTTGCTGCTTCCAGAGGCATGAAAGCGCATCACGGAACCATTATGGTGAATACCGATCTTTCCAAGCTGGCCGGCTATCTGAATGTGTCCGAGAAAAAGATGCGCGCAAAGGGCGTAACCTCCGTAAAGTCACGTGTATGCAATCTCAGCGATTTCAACGACAGTGTAACCATACAAACGGTAATTGCGCTTCTCAAAAAGGAATATCAGGCAGAGTACGGGGAGTATTCGGAATATCAATTTAATGAGCAAGAGCTCGCCAGAATAGATGAACTGTACACGATTCAGTCATCCTGGGAGTGGCGCTTTGGACGGACCCCCGCATTTAATTATCAGCTGGAAGAAAGATTCTCTTTTGGGGAAATGCAATTCCTGTTTCAGATCGAAGACGGCCTTATCTCGGATGTGGCTGTGTTTTCCGATGCACTGGACACCGAGCTTGTGCAGCTTGTCAGAGATCGTATGGCAGGTGTGAGATTCCATCCGAAGGATATTTCTGAAGCCTTTGAAAAAGATCTTGCCAGACCGGAGTTTAAAGAAATCGGTCAATACATTGGAGCGATCAAGTTTTGATGCTTGCCGGATAATATTCGTGCCGACCAAAACACTGCCTTCGCAGATGATGCGCTTGCGCTGATCGATCAAATTAACCTGTAAACAAATACGCCTGCTGCATTTTCGCAGCAGGCGTTTGTTACTTTTACAGAAGATCAGCAATCGTTACACTGTCCAGGTAGCTATTTACGATCCGGTCAAGCTCCGTCCAGACGGGAAGTGTTTTGCACTGGGCTGCCCGGTCACAGGGAACAACACCACATTCCAGACAAGCAACGGGTGCAAGGGACCCTTCTGTCAATCGCAGAATCTCTCCAAGGGTGTATTCCTCCGGCTTTCGGGTCAGCCGATAACCGCCGGTTTTTCCCTGAAGGCCCTCCACAATACCGTTTTTCACAAGCACGGGCAGGATCTTTTCCAAATATTTCAGCGAGATTTCCTGCCGGGCGGCCACATCCTTCATTGGAATATAGCCATCACCTTGATGCTCTGCCAAATCAGTCATAACACGCAGACAGTAGCGGCCTCGGGATGAAATCATCATAATCAGTTACTCCTTGATCTTTTTTTCATTATATCATGTAAGCAGGTAACTTTCCAGCAGGATTTCTCTGCATAGCTATTTTCTAAGGAATACTTTCCGGTCGAAAATTTCAACTAATCTGCACTTCCAGCATAGAACCATTCCAACAATAGCTCCCACGACGGCTTGCAATATCTGATAGGGCAGTTTTAAAATGGCATATTCCGGTGTACTGTAAATAAATGCCCTGCCTAGCGAATAACCCACGATCATGATAACAGCACCAATTGCAACTCCGATTCCGGAGGAAATTACTCGGTGCTTTTTCATAACATAGTGGGAAAACAGCGAAATGGTGACTGCCTGTAGACCGTGGGTTACCAGTGATACAAACATTGGAGTCGGGTAGAAAAACAGGTCGCCCAAAAATGCGCCCACACCACCGACCATAAATGCCGCAAGGGGATCTAATAGAATGGCTGCGGTGCATATGATGATGTCATTCATATATAGATGTCCACCGGGAACCGGTACGCCGAAAGAGCTCATAGCAATATTGAGAGCCATGAATAGCGCGGTGGTACAAATCCAGTATGTTGTGTGCTTAATTTTTACATTACCTGTAAAGGACATGACATATAGCTCCTTTCTATATATGCTCCGGCAGCTGCTTTTGGCGGCTGCCGGAGTTCCAAGTCAGTCGTTAAAAAGTGGGGTGGACAAATATCTATCTCCGGTATCGGGAAGAAGGACAACGATGGTCTTGCCTGTATTTTCTTCCCGCTTTGCCAGCTCTATGGCCGCCCAAACAGCAGCACCGGAGGAAATACCCACCAGAATACCTTCAGATTTGCCGATCTGCTTTCCGGTGGCGAAGGCATCTTCGTTTTCTACGGTGATGATCTCATCATAAACACCGGTGTTCAGTACGGTGGGGACAAAGCCTGCGCCGATGCCCTGGATCTTATGGGCGCCGGGCGTACCCTTACTCAAAACCGGCGAGCCAGCAGGCTCTACTGCTACGACTTTTACAGCAGGATTTTGGCTCTTCAAATATTCGCCAACACCGGTAACAGTACCGCCGGTGCCGACACCGGCAACAAAGATATCTACCTTGCCATCGGTATCCGCCCAGATTTCCGGACCAGTGGTTGCCTTATGAACAGCAGGGTTCGCAGGATTTGTGAACTGTCCGGGAATGAAGCTGTTCGGAATCTCCGCTGCCAGTTCTTCAGCTTTTGCGATAGCACCTTTCATACCCTTCGCACCTTCGGTCAGTACGAGCTCTGCGCCGTAGGCTTTCATCAACTGCCGACGTTCCACGCTCATGGTGTCGGGCATAACGATGATAATCCGGTAGCCTCTTGCAGCAGCCACAGAAGCCAATCCAATGCCTGTATTGCCGGAGGTGGGCTCAATGATTACACTGCCAGACTTCAGCTTGCCGGTGCTTTCCGCGTCATCGATCATCGCCTTGGCGATCCGGTCCTTGACAGAGCCTGCCGGATTGAAATATTCCAGCTTGGCAAGGATCCTTGCCTTCAAGTCATATTCTTTCTCAATGTGCGTCAGCTCCAAAAGGGGTGTCTTTCCAATGAGCTGATCAGCAGAAGTGTAAATATTAGCCATAATTATGCCTCCTTAACTGCTGCAAAAGCGTTTTGTAAGTCTGCCAAAATATCATCGATATGCTCCGTACCGATGGACAAGCGGATGGTGTTGGGCTTGATCCCCTGATCCAGAAGTTCTTCCGAGCTCAGTTGGCTGTGGGTGGTGGTAGCCGGGTGGATCACCAGGCTCTTTACATCCGCCACATTGGCAAGTAAAGAGAAGATCTGCAGGCTGTCAATAAACTTGTGGGTTTCCTTCACACCGCCCTTGATCTCAAAGGTAAAGATCGAGCCACCGCCACTCGGGAAATATTTTTCATACAGTGCGTGGTCGGGATGGCAGGGCAGGCTGGGATGGTTGACCTTCTCCACCTGGGGGTGGTTTGCCAGGAACTCCACCACCTTTTTCGCGTTCTCAGCATGGCGCTCCAAACGCAGGGACAGGGTCTCCGTGCCCTGCAGCAGCAAAAACGCTGCAAAAGGAGAGATGCAGGCGCCTGTATCCCGGAGCAGCACTGCCCGAATATAGGTCACAAATGCCGCAGGACCCACTGCTTTCACAAAAGAAACACCGTGGTAGCTGGGGTTAGGCTCAGCAATAGCGGGATATTTACCGGAAGCAGCCCAGTCAAACTTACCGGAATCCACGATAACACCGCCCAATGTGGTGCCGTGACCGCCGATAAACTTGGTAGCGGAGTGGACCACGATATCCGCACCATGCTCAATAGGGCGAAGCAGGTAGGGCGTGGCAAAGGTGTTATCCACCACCAAGGGCAGTCCGTGCTTATGGGCAAGCGCTGCCAAAGCATCGATATCGGGAATATCGCTGTTGGGATTGCCCAGGGTTTCAATGTAAATAGCCCGGGTGTTCTCCCCAATAGCAACTTCCACCTCAGCAAGATCATGGATATTTACAAAGCTGGCAGTGATGCCGAAATTGGGCAGCGTATGCTCCAGCAGGTTATAGCTGCCGCCGTAAATGGTCTTCTGGGCAACAAAGTGACCGCCATTCTGCCCCAGAGCCTGCAAAACATAAGAGATGGCAGCAGCACCGGAAGAAACTGCCAATGCCGCAACGCCGCCCTCCAAAGCGGCGATTCGCTTTTCAAAGACCTCCTGGGTGGAGTTGGTAAGCCGTCCGTAGATATTACCGGCATCCGCAAGGCCAAACCGGGCAGCGGCATGGGCGCAGTCGTGGAACACATAAGATGTGGTGGCGTAAATGGGAACAGCGCGGGAATCGGTTGCAGGGTCAGCAGACTCCTGGCCAACATGGAGCTGTAAAGTTTCAAATTTGTAGTTAGACATAGTCAATTTCCTTTCTGGTTATAAAATGTGGTTATGGATACTGATCTCCACACATTCGACCAAAACGGAAATTGGCTCTGACCAGAGCCTCAAAGTAGTTCTTCACTGTGAACACACCTTCTTGCTTGAATACTTACCAACTTGGTAGGCGAATAAAGCATAGCACAAAATTCCTACCTTGTCAATCGGTTTTAGAAATAATTTACAAAAATAGTGTCCCGGTTTTGACCGGGACACTTAGCTTCTTGTGAATTTCAGACAATGGGCAGCGTTGAAAGGCTGGCTGCAAGATCCTCGTCCGTGGGAATATAGTCAGTCATTTTGCCGTCGTGGAACTTCTCGTAGGCGGTCATATCAAAGTAGCCGGTGCCGGTCAGACCGAAAACGATGGTCTTTGCTTCGCCGGTCTCTTTGCATTTGAGAGCTTCGTCGATAGCCACCTTAATGGCGTGGCTGCTTTCCGGTGCAGGCAGGATGCCCTCTACCCGGGCAAAGGCTTCCGCAGCTTCAAACACAGAAGTCTGAGGTACTGCTACAGCTTCCATTAATCCCTGATGGTAAAGCTCAGAAAGCGTGGAACTCATGCCATGATACCGCAGTCCGCCTGCGTGGTTGGGTGCGGGAATGAAACCACTGCCCAGAGTGTACATCTTTGCCAGAGGGCAGACCTTACCGGTATCGCAGAAGTCGTAGGCGTACTTACCTCTGGTGAAGCTGGGGCAGGATGCCGGCTCTACGGCGATAATACGGTAGTCTGCTTCGCCCCGGAGCTTCTCACCCATAAAGGGAGCTATCAAGCCACCCAGGTTGGAGCCGCCACCGGCGCAGCCAATAATGATGTCCGGCTTGATATTGTACTTATCGAGGGCAGCCTTGGTTTCCAGACCGATCACACTCTGATGCAGCAGCACCTGATTTAAGACACTTCCCAGCACATAGCGGTAACCGGGTGTGGAGGTAGCGACTTCCACGGCTTCACTGATAGCGCAGCCCAGGCTACCGGTGGTCCCTGGATGCTCAGCCAGGATTTTACGGCCAACAGCAGTATCCATAGAGGGAGAAGGCGTTACCGATGCACCATAGGTGCGCATGACCTCTCGGCGGAAGGGCTTTTGCTCGTAGGACACTTTGACCATATAGACCTTGCAGTCCAGGCCAAAGTAGGAGCAGGCCATGGAAAGAGCTGTGCCCCACTGACCGGCACCAGTCTCGGTAGTAACGCCCTTGAGGCCCTGCTGTTTTGCATAGTAGGCCTGGGCAATGGCAGAATTCAGTTTGTGAGAGCCAGAGGTATTGTTGCCCTCAAATTTGTAGTAGATCTTCGCCGGGGTCTGCAGCTTTTCTTCCA
>JAFTKA010000015.1 GCA_017456105.1 Oscillospiraceae bacterium
GCGAACGGCGCAGTAACCGGTATCGAAGGCGGTAAGGTTGCCGTTTCCGGCAGTAAGGCGACCATCACCCTGCCCAGAACAGCTTTGGGCATCACGATTCCCGAGTATCACGCTACAGAGCGGTTTACCGTGGCGGGCAAGACACTGAAGCTGGAATTCGTGGGCTATGAGTCCATCGCCGAAGAATATCTGAAGAGCCAGGCACTTAAGGACTTTGTGGCAACTCTTAAGAAGGTTGAGGGCGATATTACTCTGCCTCAGACCTATACCTCCCAGTTCGTGGACGGTAAGCTGACCATGGAATGGAGCAGCGATACCCTCCGAGTAATGGACAACAACGGTAAGGTCAAGCGGCCTGCCAAGGTGGACGCTCTGGTCCGTCTGAGCCTGGTGGTTGATGGAAAGACCCTGGCTACCTACGATGCCAATGTGATGGCTACGGGCAAGCCCGATCTGGCTTCCACCAACGAGGTGAGAGTGCCCTTCGGTGCAGATATCAAGCTGGACGGTGCTATTTCCGAGCAGGGCTGGAGCATGAACAACAACCTGGCAACTGCTGACGCGGTCATCGGCAAGATGGGCGTTCAGTGGGATACCGAGTATCTGTACATGGCATTCCAGTACGGTAAGGCCAAGAGCCTGACCATCACCCTGGACGGCAAGACCGCCAATGTGAACATCTCCAACGTCTCTTCTTCCGGCGACCTGAAGATCGCACAGATCAAGAAGGGCAGCTACCTGGAGCTGAAGATCGCCCTGAAGGATCTGGGCCTTGCAAACATTATCGACTACGGCGAGAAGATCGCCGCCAAGGTGATGCTGGACGGCGCGACCTTCGACGGTACCTTTATCTTGAGCAGTATGCAGTGGTTCGCAACTGATAACCCCGCTCACCGCTATGTCAAGCGTGAGGACTCCATGGACGTGGAAGATCCTCTGCTGGAGCTGCAGGACAACTCCACAGAAGATGAGCAGGACTACATTTACGCCGGCTGGTATACCAACGACGATGGCTACTATATGTACGACATCTATGGCGGTGAGAACAGCAAGGCCGCGATCGTTACGGCGATGGCCTTTGTCAACAGCACTCTGGCCGGTACTGAGGTGTTTGCTCCCATGGAGAAGTCCGGCGAAGTGAGCCTGTATACCGAGTTTGACATTCAGCCCCTGTCCATGCCCGTCTATAAGGGCGGTGTCAGCGAGGAAAACAGGGTCGGTGCCCATACCTTTATGGCTACTGCAGGCTTTAGCTGGCAGATCGGCGGCTACGCCAACAAGATCGAAGAGACCTCCGAGTGGCTGTCCTTGGGTATGTACCTCAGTGAGGGCGGTCTGAACATCATCGTCCGTGTTGGCAGAAATGACTTCTATTCCTTCCCCACTGGCAAGCAGCTTGGTGATATGTTCCGGATCGGCGTTGGCTGGGATACCGAGGATACCCTCCACCTGTTCGTGGACGGTGAGAAGCTCGGCGAGGTAGAGAAGGCTGTAAACTACGGTACGACTATGTCTAACGGCGGTCTGCAGTTCCGTATTACCCGTAATGCCAATCCTGCCGCCTGCGAATCCGACAGCTTCAAGATCAATATTTCCAATATGGCCATGGGTTACTACTATGGCGAGTGCATGGTGGATAACATCACCTTCAACGATATCCGTGATGAGAACATCAACTCTGAAGCTATCACCATGGATCTGAATTTGATGGATGAGTATGTCAATCCCCAGCTGTCCTCCGGCAAGCTAACATGGAGCAGCACCGGTACTGCCATTGCTCCCGACGGCACCGTAACCCGTCCCGAGGACAAGAGCTACGATCTGAACCGCCTGACCGTAACCAACGAGCTGGGCCACTCCAAGGAGATCATCACCGCAGTCAAGGGCTTCAAGGAACTGGACGATATGTTCTTCCTGAGAGACGACTACGATATGTACCATGGCGTAGGCCAGAAGTACAACGGCGGTGCGTTCTTCAACCTTGATATGGAGAATACCTCTGTTATCAAGGATCTGAAGGAAACGAAGAAGATCAGCGTTGTGAAGATCACGGCTCTGGAGCATGAGAGCCGTTTGGACCCGGATAACGTTACCCTGTGGGTCAGCGACGACAACGCAAACTACACTCCCGTCAAGAACTTTAAGCTCCTGCATAAGGATAATGAAACCTATCTGTACGGCTTCGAGGCTGAGGGCAGATATGTGAAGGTCCACTCTGCTCACTTCGACAGCTCCTATGTCTACAGCAAGTGCTTCTACCCGGAGATGCTGGATGCATACTACGAGGAGACCTTCGGCGATAACGGTCAGAGCTTCGGCACAAAGAAGACCGTTACTGTGAAGAACAAGGAATCTGTGGATATGATGGATATGCCCTGGACCTTTACGGCTCAGGAGCTGGGCATTGTATCCCTGGCAGAGGATATGGCTGACGTGCGTATCTTCTGCGGCGATGAGCTCCTGTACCACTATGCAGAAGACGGCATGATCACTGTCCGGATCCCCGAGGTAAAGGCGGGCGGCAGTGTGAAGATCAAGGTCCTGTCCGGCAACAAGGACGCCATGGATATCTCCAATAAGGAAGGTGTCCACGAGGTCATCTACGGCACCCGTGAGTTCTTCTACTCTACCGGCAAGAATACCGATGTGATCTACGATCCTTATTACCGTACCAGAGGTATGGCGGTCCTGAATGACGGCACCATCATTACCACTCTGCGTGCCAACTCCACCACCGATGAAAACAAGGTGGACTGCCGTGTATGGCTCTATTCCACCGATCACGGCAGATCCTGGAAGTACATGGGTGTTGCTGAGGAATTCATGGTAGGACCTGCTCTTGGCGGTATGCTCTACGACAGCCACGCCAATGTGCTCTTCTCCTTCGGCTATACCAGCCATCCGGACGGCCGCGAGGGCCTGGAGACCGGTCTTGTAAAGCTGGATCTGAATAACGGCATTGAAAACGCCAAGTGGGAATATGTAACCCGTCTGTCTGGCGACCTGCCCCGTGCTTTCAACTACAACGACGGCACACTCTTAAGCTGCTACGACGGCGAAGGCCCCAATGTGGATATGGTCGTCATGCTGGTGTCTTCTTGGGAAGGCGAGGCTATGAACGAGTCCTATGACCGCTGTGTCTACACCACCGATGCCGGTAAGACCTGGCAGATCAGTGAGACCCAAATTACCATTCCCGGCATCAAGCCCGGTTTCGAGTCCGGTGTTTCCGAACCCACTACCCTGGAGCTGGACGACGGCACACTGGTCATGACCGCCCGTTATCAGGACGGCGAGACCATCAGCTTCGCTTACGCCTACTCTCTCGACCACGGCGTAACCTGGGAAGATGCCAAACCCAGTGAGATCTACACCATCAATACTCAGCCTATGTTCCTGGAGACAAACGATGAGTTCGACGTCTTCTGCTGGGCAGGTAACAATATCCAGGGCGGCGAAAGCTACCAGCGGTATCCCCAGAACCTGGCGATCCCGGTCGTTGCTGAGGATCACAGCAACATCAAGGTAATGGCAGTGCAGAACACCTATCAGAGAAGCTACTTCCAGAATCTGAAGGTGGATAACTCCAGAAACACCAACCTGTTCCTGACCTACACCCACGATGGTGCGATCCTGATCGACTCTCCCATCGGCAGCCTGCATATGCTGACCCGTGTGGACGATTATAAGAACTACATCACCAAGACCAAGGGTTCTTATGACTCCTTCGAAAACTCCACGACCCGGTTCGAAGGCTGGTCCGACATTGAGGGTATGACCGCCGCTTCCGACGTGATGTCCACTGACGGTAAGTACTCTATGCAGCTGTTCGGTCAGTCCGTCCGTTCCGTGCCTTACTTCCGTGAAGGCTCCGTCAGCTTCGACCTGTACTGGGACGGTGCTGAGTTCAAGTTCGAGCTGGAGACCACTTACTCTCCTGAGTTTATGTACGGCTCTCCCACTGCCTTCATCATCGACCATGAGGGTAATGTGCTGGACCATAATCGCGTGGATACCGGCATCGATGTGGCCGAAGGCTGGAACAGGCTGGTGGTAGATGTGGATCTGCCCAATGGTGCTGTAACCGTTGCCGCTAATGGCAGCGAGGCTAAGGATCTGGCTATCAACCCCGACTTCGACGAGTACGTAACCTACATCGCACTGCACGCCGACAACTACGTGTATGTTGACAACTTCACTCAGACCGGTGAGCCTGCAGATGTAAAGCCCGAGACCAAGGATAATGGCGACGATGGCTTCGACCTGACCGCGATCCTGCTGGTGGGCGTACCTGTTCTGGTCGTGGCTGCGGCCGCAGTTCTGGTGCTTCTGAAGAAGAAAAAGGCTGCAAAGCCTGCTGACGCAGAAACTACCGAGAACCCCGAGACCCCTGACGAGCAGTAATTGAAAACCCGGGAGGGGAGACCCTCCCGGACAGGGAAAATTCAACCCCCGAAGGCTAATGGCCTTCGGGGGTAAATTTCATATAAAAACGCCCACCTTGGAAAAGGTGGGCGTAAAACTTATTTCCGGCGGGCGGGGCGTTTTCCTTTTTGAGGCCGTTTTGCTATGGGCTTGGGAGGAGGCTTCAGAGGGCCTTGCCGGGGCGGTATTGCCCGGATCAGGCACTTAGGTGTCGAGCCGATCAAATCCTCTCTGTGAGCCTTCAGCAGGGCCTCCTTGACCAGGTAATAGTTCTTGGGGTTGCGGTACTGAATGAGAGCCCTCTGCATGGCCTTTTCGTGGGGGTCGGTGGGCACGTAGACCTTATCCATGGTGCGGGGATCAAGCCCGGTGTAGTACATCACCGTGGACAAGGTGGAGGGTGTAGGATAGAAATCCTGGACCTGCTCCGGATTGTAGCCCATTTCCCGAATGTACTCAGCCAAGGCGATGGCCTCCTTCAGGGACGAGCCCGGGTGGCTGGACATAAGATAGGGAACCAGGTACTGATTCATACCGTACTGCTTGTTTAAGGCAAAGTACTTGTCCACAAACTTGTTATACACCGCATTTCGGGGCTTGCCCATACGGTCCAAAACTGCGTCAGCCACGTGTTCCGGAGCGACCTTTAGCTGTCCGGAAATGTGGAACTGCACCAGCTCCTTGAAGAAGGTGTCCTTCTTATCAGCCAGCAGATAGTCAAAGCGGATACCGCTCCGCACAAAGACCTTTTTGACCCCGGGGATCTTCCTGAGTTTTCGCAGAAGTGCCACATAGTCGGTGTGATCGGCCTTCATATTTTTGCAGGGAGTGGGGTACAGGCACTGCCGTCCGCCGCAAGCACCCTTACTTAGCTGCTTTTCGCAGGCCGGGTGGCGGAAGTCGGCGGTGGGACCGCCCACGTCGTGGATATAGCCCTTGAAATCCCTGTCCTTTACCATCAGCTCCGCTTCTGCGATGATGGATTCGTGGCTGCGGGTCTGAATAATGCGGCCCTGATGGAAGGTCAGAGCACAGAAGGAGCATGCACCGAAGCAGCCCCGGTTGCTGACTAAGCTAAATTTGACCTCCTCGATGGCAGGCACGCCACCGGCCTTTTCATAGCTGGGGTGATAGGTACGGCAGTAGGGAAGGTCGTAAACCGCGTCCATTTCCGCAGTTGTCAGAGGCTTTTGGGGCGGATTCTGCACAACATAGCCCTTGCCGTAGGGCTCGGCAAGCCTTTTGGCGGTGAAGGGGTCGCAGTTGCCGTACTGAATCTTGAAGCTTTCCGCATAACTGCGTTTATTGGTCTTTAGCTGCTCAAAAGAGGGGAGAATGATGGTAGGAAGGCTCTCGTCCAGCTTTTCTGTACGGAACACCGTGCCGTCAATATAGGTGATGTCTTTCACATCAAGGCCGGAGTTAAGAGCTTCCGCGATCTCCACGATGCTCTTTTCGCCCATACCGTACATCAGAAGGTCTGCCTGAGAGTCAAGCAATATGGAGCGTTTTAAGGACTCGGACCAGTAGTCGTAATGGGCGAGCCGCCGCAGGCTGGCTTCGATACCGCCGATCAGGATCGGTACGTCTTTATAGACCTGACGGATCAGGTTGCAATACACTACCGTGGCGTAATCCGGACGTTTTCCCATAACACCGCCGGGGGTGAAGGCGTCGTTCTTGCGGCGGTGCTTGGTAACGGAATAATGGTTCACCATAGAGTCCATATTGCCGCCGGATACCAAAAAGCCCAGCCGGGGACGGCCGTAAATATCAATGGACTTGGGATTTTTCCAGTCCGGCTGGGAGATGATGCCCACCGTATAGCCTGCATTTTCCAAAACGCGGCTGATAATAGCGTGGCCGAAGGAGGGGTGATCCACATAGGCATCACCGATCACATACACAAAGTCGCACTGTTCCCAGCCGCGATTGGCCATATCCTGTTTGCAAACCGGCAGAAAATCCATGGTTACCTCCGTAAGCGTTTTTATCAGTATAGCATTTTTTCTGCCAAAAGGGAAGAAAAAATCTGCACCCCATTTACATACCGCGTAAATGGGGTGCAATCTTTGGAAAAGATCAGATGTTGATCTGGGAAATAACTTCCTTCAGCTTGTTGGCACTGTTCTGGAGTTTTACGATTTCTTCGTCGGACAGCTTGCTCAGGATCTTGCCCCGGACACCGTGGCGGTCTACCAGGCACAAGGTGGAAAGGCACACGTCGTCCACACCGTACTCGCCGTGCATCATGGTGGAAACGGTCAGGGCAGTGCCTGCACCGTTATAAATGCATTTGCAGATATGGCATACGGACATACTCACCGCAAAGAAGGTAGCACCCTTGTTTTCAATGATAATGCCGCCGGACTTCTTCACGAAGGTCTCGATCTCCTCGTACTCCTGATTCCAGTCGATCCGGTCTTTGTCGGGAGAATTTTCCTTGTAATCTTCAATGTGGTTGTTGGCAATGGTGGCTAGGGACCAGGGCACAAAGGAGCTGTCGCCGTGCTCACCGTACACGTGGGCGTGGACATTCTTGGGGCTGATGTGGAATCGCTTGGCAAGCTCGGACTGCAGACGGCTGGTGTCCAGGATTGTACCGGAGCCTACGATCTGTCGCTCGGGAAGACCGGAGACCTTATGGAACACGTAGGTCAGAACGTCCACAGGATTGGATACGATCACATAGACGGCCTCAGGTGCGTGGGGAACGACATTCTTTGCCACGTCCTTGAGAATATTCACATTGGTCTGTGCCAGATCCAGCCGGGACATACCGGGCTTTCTGGCAATACCGCAGGTAATTACAACAATATCAGAGCCGGCGGTCTCAGCATAGTCGCCGCTGCGGACGATGGCAGGGGAATGGAAGGGAGCACCCTGATAGATGTCCATAGCCTCGCCGGAGGCCTTCTTTTCGTTGATGTCTACCAAAACGATCTCAGAGGCGATGCCCTGAATCATCATATCATTGGCGATGGTAGCACCGACGCTGCCTGCACCGATCACGCTGATTTTACTCATAAATAACACTCCTTTATGTCGCAGGAGAAATCGCCCTGCATTTATCGATATCATTATATTGATTTCATCAGGAAATGTCAATGAATATATCGATAAAACTTTACCGAAAAATCTGCCCAGATCTTTCCTAAAATTAGGCAATCTGTATGTCAAATGAGTATCTTTGATATGTGGGCAGAGGTCAAAGAAGGCGGCAAGACAAACAACTCGCACTCGTCGGCGTACAGGTAGTACGGTAGAGTGCGAGTTGTGTAGTAAGTCAAGCCTTGCGGAGCAAGCATTTTACCCCTCAGTCGTCAAAAATCAAAGATTTTTGCCACCTTCTCCCCGGGGAGAAGGCTTTGATCCGCTACAATTAATTCATCATATTGCATTTTGACGGTTGGCGGCTATTTTGACGCTCTGATCAGGATTTAGGCAGTTGTATTAAATAGTTGTTAGAATCTCAATCAGCAGCTTCGTACATAACTCCATGTCTTCAATGGGGATATATTCGAACCGGCCGTGGTAGTTCTGTCCGCCGGTGCAGAGGTTGGGGCAGGGCAGGCCCTCGTAGGAAAGTCTGGCACCGTCCGTGCCGCCCCGAATGGGGACGACCTTGGGTGTGATCCCCACAGCCTCCATGGCCTTTTTGGCCCGATCCACGATATACATACAGGGTTCGATCTTCTGACGCATATTGTAGTAGCTGTCCCTGATGGTCAGCTCCACCGTGCCTTTTCCGTACTTAACGTTGAGATGCTCTGCGGCGGCCTCCATAAGCCGCTTCTTGGCCTGGAATTTCTCCATATCGTGATCCCGGATAATATACCGCAGGGTGCTTTCCTCCACCTGGCCCTGCATATCCGTCAGGTGGATAAAGCCCTCGTAGCCGCAGGTATGCTCCGGCCGCTGCTTTTCCGGCAGCAGACGCTGGAACTCCATGGCGATCAATTGAGAGTTGACCATCTTGTCCTTGGCAGCTCCCGGGTGAATGTTAAGACCCCGGAAGACCACCTTTGCTCCGGCAGCGTTGAAGTTTTCGTATTCAAGTTCGCCCAGTGTGCCGCCGTCGGCGGTGTAGGCGTAATCGGCACCGAAATCCTTCACATTGAACCGGTCTGCACCCCGGCCGATCTCCTCGTCGGGGGTAAAGCCAATCTTCAAGGTGGCGTGGCTCATTTTGGTTTTCAGTAAAAACTCCGCTGCGGTCAGGATCTCGGCAATGCCGGCCTTGTCGTCAGCACCCAAAAGGGTGGTGCCGTCGGTTACGATCAGATGCTTGCCGCGATTCATTTTCAGGCTCTCGTAATCGGCTTCCCGCAGGTAAATGCCCTTCTCCTCGTTCAGGAGGATATCCCCACCATTATATTCCACGATCCGGGCTTTGATGTTCTCACCGCTGGCGTCGGGAGAGGTGTCCATGTGGGCGATCAGGCCAATGGTGGGCAGCTTAGGGTCGCCGGGTACTGTGCCGTACACATAGCCGTCTTCGTCTATGTGGGCGTCTGCAATGCCCATGGCAAGCATTTCCTCCACCAGAGCCTGACCGAATACCTTCTGCTTGGCAGTGGAGGGGCAGGTTTCGGAAAACTCGTCGGACTGGGTATCAAAGGAAACGTATTTCAAAAAGCGTTCAGAAACGGTCATAATTGACACTCCTTTTATGAAAAGAGCCGCCGCAAAGGCGGCGGCTCTTCAGAAATCTTACTTAGCAGCATTGACCAGCTCAGCGGTATCCTGAGCGATCATCAGCTCTTCGTTGGTGGGAACGATCCACACCTCTACCTTGGAGTCGGCAGTGGAGATCTTCATCTCCTTGCCACGGTTACCGTTCAGCTCGGGATCGATCTTCACACCCATGAAGCTCAGATACTCACAAACGGCAGCACGGACATTTACGTCGTTTTCGCCAACACCGGCGGTGAAGGTCAGAACATCAATGCCGTTCAGAGCAGCGGCGTAAGCACCTACGTACTTGGCAACCTCGTAGCAGAACTTATCCCGGGCCAGAGCACAGTTCTCGTCGCCCTTCTTGGCACCGTCTTCCAGATCACGGAAGTCGGAGGAAATACCGGAGACAGCCAGCATACCGGACTTCTTGTTCAGAATGTTCAGGCACTCATCGACGCTGTAGCCGTACTTGTTGCACAGGAACTGTACAACAGCGGGATCGATGTCGCCGGAACGGGTACCCATGGGAACACCGGCCAGGGGAGTCAGACCCATGGTGGTATCCTGGCACTTGCCGTCCTTGATAGCAGACATGGAAGAGCCGTTGCCCAGATGGCAGTTGACCATCTTGAACTCCTTCTTGCCCACCAGCTCGGCAGTACGCTTGGCAACATATTTGTGGGAAGTGCCGTGGAAGCCGTAGCGGCGGATAGAGTCGTTCTCATAGTACTCAGTGGGGATCGCGTAACGGTAAGCCTTGGGAGGCATGGTCATGTGGAAAGCGGTGTCGAACACAGCCACCTGAGGAGTCTTGGGCATAACAGCCTGGCAAGCCTCGATACCCATCAGGTTGGCGGGATTGTGGAGAGGTCCCAGGGGAATGCACTTCTTGATTGCCTTGATTACGTCGTCGTTGATGATGCAGGAGTCGAAGAACTCCATACCGCCGTGCAGCACACGGTGGCCGACGGCATCGATCTCGTCAACACTCTTGATCACACCGACTTCGGGATCCTGCAGAATCTCCAGCGTGGCGGCAATGGCCTCGGAGTGGGTGGGCATAGGGATATCCTTAACCACCTTCTCGTCGCCAACCTTGTGGTTCAGACGGCCGTCGATACCGATACGCTCGCACAGACCCTTGGCGGAAACCTCACCGGTCTCGGGATTCATCAGCTGATACTTCAAGCTGGAGCTGCCAGCGTTGATAATCAGAACATTCATGGGAAATAGCCTCCTAAAATAAATTATGTTTTCTTTTTCGCTTATTTGTGATAGTATAAGCACATACAGCATTATTCTATAATATTTTTTTGGATTTCTCAACCCCTGAATGGAAAATTTTTCTGCAAAGGAGGGCTTTTTTGTGATTACCGGTATCATTTGTGAATATAATCCCCTGCATTTGGGACATAAGAAGCAGCTGGACCTGATCCGGAAGGCCGATCCTGAGGGCAGCATCGTGTGCCTGATGAGCGGAAACTATGTCCAGCGGGGCAAGCCTGCTATATTGGACAAGTCCCTGCGGGCGGAGGCGGCGATTCTGGCAGGTGCGGACCTGGTGCTGGAGCTGCCGGTAAATGCCTGCCTGTCTTCGGCAGAGGGCTTTGCCCAGGAGGGCGTGCGTATCTTAAATAAGATCTGCAACACGCTTTGCTTCGGTGCGGAAACTGCGGACAAGGAAACCCTTCTCAAGACGGCTCGGGTGCTGCTGAGTCCGAAGTTTGCTCAGGAGCTGAGCATGCAGATGGAGAAAGGTTTATCCTATCCTGCGGCCTGCCAGGCGGCGTTGGAGAAACTGAACGTGAGCGGAGAGCTGCTCCGCAGGCCCAATGATATTCTGGCAACCGAATACTGCAAGGCCATTTTAAAGCAAAAGGCCTCCTTGGACATTATGCCCATCGGTCGGGCAGGGGATTACCACGATACTGCGATAGATCCGGAAAATCCCTCGGCAACCGCAGTCCGGGAGCTGATGGTGTCCGGCGGCTCATGGCAGGCCTATGTGCCGTCAGCGGACATTCTGACGGGTACGCTGCATACTCTGGAGCAGGGAGAAAAGGCCATTCTCAGCCGCTTGCGGACTATGACCGATGAGGAATTTGAAAACCTGCCCCACGGCTCTGAGGGTCTGTGGCGGAAGCTGATGCACAACGCCCGCAAGGGTAGCTCCCTGGAAGAAATTTTAGAAGCAGTTAAGTCCAAACGATACCCACGTACAAGGCTTGACAGAATGGTCATGTGTGCCTTCCTGGGACTGACGGCAGAGGACATCAAAACACCTGCACCCTATGTGCGGATTCTGGCCTTTAATGACAAGGGCCGGCAGATTTTGAAAGGCAGCAAAGAAAAGCTTACGCTTGTCAATGCCGGGGAGCAGGTGGACAGTCCCTATCAGGCACTGGAGACCCGCTGCGGCCGGCTCTACGGTTTGTTTTCCCAAAGCCCGGAATCCCCGGAAATCGAAAAAGAACGCAGGGTTTGCTATATCAGCAAATAAAGAACGCACCCAAAGAATTTTGGGTGCGTTTTTGCACAAAAAGACAGATGTTTTTTAGGCAAATACACGAAAAGTGAAAACAACCAAATTTATCATTGAAATCTAACAGCAGTTCGTGTATAATGTCTGTATTGCGGTGTTTGCACCGCTTGTAAGTTGGAGGGAGGATACTCCCGAAAGGAGAATGTAATATGTACACAGCTAATTCGATTCGCAACATCTGCTTGCTGGGCCACAGTGGCAGCGGCAAGACCGCTCTGGCAGAGAGCTTACTTTACATGACCGGTGCTATCGACCGGATCGGCAAGAATGCCGACGGCAACACCGTATGCGACTATGATCCTGAAGAGATCCGCCGCAATATTTCTATCAGCACCGCTCTGGTTCCTCTGGAGTATAAGAATACCAAGATCAATCTTTTGGACACCCCCGGCGGCTTTGATTTCTCCGGTGCGGTAGTAGAAGCTCTCCGTGCAGCCGATGCAGCCATTTTAGTCTGCTCTGCCAAGGACGGCATTACCGTTGGCTTTGAGAAGGCTTGGGATTACTGTGAAGAGCGGAATATGCCCTGCTTCGTCTACATCTCCAAGACCGACGAAGACAATGCCGATTACAACGCCACCTTCAATGCCCTGCGTGAAAAGTACGGCAACCGGATCGCCCCTGTTGTTGTTCCCATTTGGGACGCCAACCGGAAAGTTACCGGCATCATCGATGTGCTCAATAAGCGTGCCTACGAGATGCAGAAGCTCAAGAGAGTGGAGATCGAAGTGCCTGAAGGCAAGGACGAGGTCATTGCCGAGTTCAACGACGCTCTGAAGGAGTCCGTTGCTGAGACCAGCGACGAGTTTATGGACAAGTTCTTCGGCGGTGAAGACTTTACTTACGCCGAAATGATCAAGGGTATGCACAAGGGCGTGCTGGACCGGACACTGTTCCCGGTTCTGTGCGGCTCCGGTGTGGACTGCCTGGGAAGCCTGATGCTGATGGATCACATCATTGACCTGCTTCCAAACCCCATTGAGGGCAACTATCACAAGGCTACCAAGGCTGACGGCACTACCGAGGAGTTCGTGGTATCTCCCGGCGGCGTTCCCTCTGCTTTCGTATTTAAGACCGTTTCCGATCAGTACGGCAAGTACTCCTACGTGAAGGTCCTGTCCGGCGACATCACCTCCGACACTACTTTGGTCAACGCCCGTACCGGCGAGACTGAGAAGCTGGGCCGTCTGTACTCCATGTGCGGCAAGAAGGCCAGCGAGATCAAGTGCCTGTCCTGCGGCGATATCGGTGCCATCGGCAAGATGGACAAGGTCAAGACCGGCGATACCCTGTGCGATCCCCGTAAGGTGGTCAGCCTGAAGGGCCTGCCCTATGCCGAGCCCTGCTACGCCATGGCTATCTCTCCCAAGGCCAAGGGTCAGGAAGATAAGGTCGCAGCCGGCCTGCAGAGACTGAACGAGGAAGATCCCTCCTTCACTCTGGAGAACAATGCCGAAACCAAGCAGATGGTGATCTCCGGTCAGGGCGACCAGCAGCTGGACGTTTTGGTTACCAAGCTGAAGAGCCGTTTCGGTGTGGACGCAGAGCTGAGCCCCGCCAAGGTGGCATACCGTGAGAAGATCAAGAAGAAGGTCGAAGCTCACGGCCGTCATAAGAAGCAGACCGGCGGCTCCGGCCAGTTCGGTGATGTATGGGTACGCTTTGAGCCTCAGGAAGAGCAGGACGACCTGATCTTCGACGTAGAGGTTGTCGGCGGTGCCGTTCCCAAGAACTTCAACCCCGCTGTTGAAAAGGGTATTCAGGAAGCTATCAAGAAGGGCCCCCTGGCAGGTTATCCCATGGTTGGCCTGAAGGCTGTTCTGTATGACGGCTCTTACCACCCTGTTGACTCCAACGAAATGGCCTTTAAGCTGGCCGCTATCCTGGCTTTCAAGGAGGCTATGCCCAATGCAATGCCCACCCTGTTGGAGCCTGTTGGTGCATTGGCAGTTACCGTGCCTGACAGCTACATGGGAGATGTGATCGGCGATCTGAACAAGCGCCGTGGCCGTGTTATGGGTATGAACCCCGATAATAAGGGCAACTCTGTTGTTGAGGCTGAGGTTCCCATGGCTGAGATGAGCAGCTACGCCATCGACCTGCGTGCTATGACTCAGGCTCGCGGCTCCTTCACCCTCCGCTTCGAGCGGTACGAGGAAGTGCCCAAGGCAAATCAGCAGAAGATCATCGACGAAGCCAAGAAGGACGAAGAATAAAACTAAGGGACTGCCCTCTAGGGCAGTCCCTATTTGTGCAACCTCGATAAAGTCCGGGGCGCTTTTTTGTGGAACAGGTAGATTTCGCTGCTGAGGACTTGAAAAAGCCTTAGAAATATGCTATATTTTTCTTGCAAGCAGGAGTCCTGCTTGACACCGGAATGATGGGAGGAAATCGTCATGAATGTACTTTCTTTCAGGCCCGGTTTTTCGTTCCCGCAACTTAAGCTGTAACTCCCTGCCCCGGAGAACAAAATAACTTTCGCGAACGCATAAGCCGGACCTGAGTCCAGAGGCTTATGCGTTTTTTGTGCCCTACGAAAGGAGAAATGCTATGAATCGTAAAAAGCTTTTAATTGCCATTATCGCCATTGTCTTGGTGGTAGCTGTCTTGCTGGTAATTTATTTTGATTACCGGTCAAAGCACAGTATATCCCTTATGAGCGATGAAGAACTGCTACAATATTTTGAAGATAACAATATTCAGCTTTCGAAGAAACTCGACACATCTACAATTCGCTGGATGATAAAAACATTAGAGAGTGATCCTGACTCCGATGCTTGCACTGCTACAAATTATGAGAAGGTATTTAATGAGCTCCGCATGGTTGTTAAAGAACATTACGGAATCACGCCATAAGAATATGGCTTTGATTTAGTAGGCAAACAATAAGGTTTTTTCAAAAAGGAGGATTTACTATGAAACGGTTATTTGCTTTGTTAATGGCCCTCTGTATGTTCTTATCGGTTACAATATTTACTGTATCGGCAGAAGAAGTTGATGTTTTTGCCACGGTTGGAGAAGAATCCGCCCGTGCAGTAGCTTATACACTACAATACAGTACAAAGTACGATTGGGATGCTAGTACTATGCCTAAGTATAATTGCTATGCTTATGTTCTGGGCAAAACAGATAAATTTTACGACCCGGGTGATTTCTCAGGAGGATCCTATAACGATGAAGAAAACGTCGGTGAACTTGCAGCACTGATAGAAGCGGATTTGAAAGAAGGACTCAATAAAGATTGTGTAAAGATATTAACCACTCTCCCATCTTCTACATCCGGATGGTCGGTCATCGCTGCAAGAAAAGACACAACCCACGATTCCATCACTGGAGACAATGATTTTCACGTTGCAATGAAAGATGGCTCCAGTTGGTATCATAAGCCGGGTGGTACAGCGATTCTGAAGTTCAACAGTGCACCTTCAAATTCCGTCGCCTGGACAAATGAATGGTATGATTCTCAAGGTTATCACGATGGTTTTGTTGAGTATGAAAGTGAACTTCGCTTTATCCTGTACAAATCCGAACATGGCTCAACAACGTATAAGTACACCGGACAGAATTATCATTCCGGAACACGGCATTACTACCAGTACGGTGATTTGTGCGCGGACTGCGGGAAATACACCTATACCGAGTGGATTAGCTCCGCCTGTTCCGGTCCTCCCTGTTCCAATGTAATGGGCATTACCCCTACTCCTGAAGTTAGCTGATTTTTACGCGATTACCCTCCGCTTTGAGCGGTATGAGGAAGTGCCTAAGGCCAACCAGCAGAAGATCATCGAAGAAGCCAAGAAGGACGAAGAATAATCCTACATTTCAAAAGCGGCACAGGAAACTGTGCCGCTTTTTACATTGGCAAATTGGAAGAAGATGTGCTATAATGAATTGAAAATTGAAAGTTGAAAGTTGTGGTATTTGCTTACGCAAATGTTTTGAAATCGTCCGCAAAGCGGACACCATAATTTTCAATTGTCCATTGTCAATTGTCAATTAACGGAGGTTATTATGCTGCCGCAGGAATTTTTAGAAAGAATAAAAATGCAACTGGGTGAGGAATTTCCGGCTTTTATGGAAAGCCTGGAGCGTCCCCGGGCGGTGGCGTTGCGCTTTAATCCCTTGAAAGGAGAGAAGCCCAGCTTGCCTTTCGTGGAAAAGCAAGTGCCTTGGGAGGAACAGGGTTATTACTATGACCCGGAAGCTAGGCCCGGCCTGCACCCCTACCACGAAGCCGGCGTATACTATCTGCAGGAGGCCAGTGCCATGTCGGCAGTGGCACTGCTTGATCCCCAGCCCGGGGAGAGAATTTGCGATCTGTGTGCCGCACCCGGCGGCAAGTCCACCCAGATTGCCGGGCGGCTGGAGGGACAGGGTTTTCTGCTGTGCAACGAAATTAACCCCAAGCGGGCAAAGATCCTAAGCCGCAATATTGAGCGACTGGGCATCGGTAATGCGTTGGTTACCAACGAACACCCCCAAAAGCTTGCAGAGCATTATAAAGGCTATTTTGACAGGGTTTTGATCGATGCACCCTGCTCCGGTGAGGGTATGTTCCGGAAAGAAGAGGTTGCCGTTACGGACTGGAGTCAGGAAACGGTGGAAATGTGTGCCCGCCGTCAGCAGGAGATCCTACGCTCCGGGGCGGAATTGGTGCGGCCCGGTGGCCGGCTGGTCTACTCCACCTGCACCTTTGCTCCGGAGGAAAACGAGCAGACAGTACAGGCATTCCTGAGAGACCACCCGGACTTTTCTTTGGTGCCTGTAGATGTTCCCTGGTTTACGGAAGCAAAGCCGGGTATGTACCGGCTGTGGCCCCATAAGCTTTTGGGCGAGGGGCATTTTGTGTCCGTCCTGCAAAGACAGGGTGATGACCGTCAGGCGTCGGAAAACAGCAAAGCTCAGCCCCTTCCTAAAGCGGTCAAGGCCTTTATGGACGAATTGGAGATCGAGCTGCCTGCGGGAAAACTTGTTTCCTTTGGACAGAGTCTTTATTTAGCACCCCCTGAGATGCCCGATATCCGGGGCATTAAGGTGCTGCGGCCGGGTCTTGAACTGGGTGAAATGAAGAAGGATCGCTTTGAACCTGCCCACGCCTTGGCACTGTACTTAAAAACTGCCGCTAAAACACAGGATTATGGTGCTGACAGTAGTGAAATTGCCCGGTATCTTCACGGCGATGTGGTGGAAAGCAGCCTTACCGGCTGGTGCCTTGTTACCGTGGATCACTATACCCTCGGCTGGGGAAAAGGCGATGGAAAAGTGCTAAAAAACCATTATCCTAAGGGTTTACGCCGATAATTTCTGTAAGATTGTGCTTTACATAATCTGCAGGATATGGTATAATGATTTTTGGTGAATTACGAATTTTACAAGGAGAGTGAATCGTCCTTGGCTAAATATGTTATTAACGGCGGTAACCCGTTACAGGGTACTGTTTCTATAAGCGGTGCGAAAAATGCTGCAGTGGCCATTTTGCCGGCAGCTTTGCTGGTAAAGGGAAAATGCCGTGTAGAAAACGTGCCGGATATTTCCGATGTGCGGATTCTTTTGAATATTCTGGAGGACCTGGGTGCTGAGGTGGTTCGGGAAGAGCCCGGCGTGGTAACGCTGGACTGCACCAATATTACCAAGACCCACCCCGATCCTATCCTGGTGCGGAAAATGCGTGCCAGCTACTATCTGATGGGTGCTCTCCTTGGCCGGTTCCACCGTGCCAATGTGGCTTTGCCCGGCGGCTGCAACTTTGCCTCCCGCCCTATTGACCAGCATATCAAGGGCTTTATGGCTCTGGGTGCTAATGTGGACGAAACCGATGATTACGTCTATATGGAGCCCGGTGTTAACGGCCTACAGGGCAACCGGGTCAGCCTTGACGTGGTCAGTGTCGGTGCTACGGTCAATATTATGATGGCTGCCGTGCTGCTGCCCGGTCAGACGGTGATCGAAAACGCAGCCAAAGAGCCCCATATCGTTGATCTTGCCAACTTCCTCAATACCATGGGTGCTCATATTTCCGGTGCCGGTACGGACACCGTGAAGATTCGGGGCGTTGAGAGGCTTGTGGGCGGTACTTATGCCATTATCCCCGATCAGATCGAGGCAGGTACTTATTTGGCCGCAGTTACCGCTACCGGCGGCGACGTGCTGGTGCAGAACGTGATCCCCAAGCATATGGAGTGCATTACCTCCAAATTGCAGGAAATGGGTGCAAAGATCACCAATTACGATGATGCTATCCGGGTAGAGTCCGACGGAAAGCTGCGGCATACCACCGTAAAGACCCGTCCCTATCCCGGCTTCCCCACGGATATGCAGTCCCAGATCTGTGTGTGTATGAGTAAGGCAAACGGCATCAGCCGGCTGACCGAGAGTGTCTATGAGACCCGGTTCTTCGGTTACTGCACGGAGCTTTCCGATATGGGTGCGGATATCCTCATTAACGGCAAGACGGCCATTGTTACGGGCGTTGAGAACCTCCGGGGTGCCAAGGTGCAGGCCCACGACCTGCGTGCCGGTGCGGCTCTGGTGATCGCCGGACTGTCGGCTCAGGGTACAACGGAAGTGGAAAATATCCATTTCATTGAGCGTGGCTATGAGCGGCTTGTGGAGAAATTCTCCGCCTTGGGTGCGGATATTCGAAGAGTTGAAGAATAAAAAGATCGGTGTGCATTGCACACCGATCTTTTTATTCTGTAAACATAGGAGTGGACAGGTATCTGTCGCCGGTGTCCGGCAGCAGAACCACAATGGTCTTGCCTGCGTTTTCCTTTTCTTTGGCAAGCTCTATGGCTGCGTGCAGAGCAGCACCGGAAGAGATGCCGGCCAGAATGCCCTCCCGTTTTCCTAAAAGTCTGCCTGCTGCGTAGGCTTCGGCTTCGGTTACGGTGATGATCCGGTCATAAATGCCGGTGTTCAGGGCCTTGGGAACAAAGTTGGCACCGATACCCTGCAGACCGTGAGGACCGGCAACACCTTGACTCAAAAGGGGAGAGCCGGCAGGCTCAACAGCCACAATCTGCACGTTGGGGTTCTTTTCCTTCAAAAATTCGCCTACACCGGAGATGGTGCCGCCGGTACCCACACCGGCTACGAAAATATCCACATTTCCATCGGTATCCTCCCAGATCTCCGGGCCGGTGGTTGCTTTATGGGCTGCCGGATTGGCAGGATTGGAAAACTGATCGGGGATAAAGCTGCCGGGGATCTGGGCAGCCATTTCCTCGGCCTTTTCCACTGCACCCTGCATACCCTTTGCACCGGGGGTCAGAATGAGTTCTGCACCGTAGGCACGCATCAAAAGCTGTCGTTCCATGCTCATGGAGTCGGGCATCACGATGATGGTGCGGTAGCCTCTGGCGGCTGCCACACAGGCAAGGCCGATGCCGGTATTGCCGGAGGTGGGCTCGATGATCACAGAGCCTTCTTTCAGCTTGCCGTTTTTCTCGGCATCTTCAATCATGGAAAGGGCGACCCGATCCTTGGCAGAGCCGCCGGGGTTCAAAAACTCCAGCTTTGCCAGGATTTTGGCTGAAAGCCCCTTTTCGATATTCTGCAGCTCCAACAAAGGCGTGTTGCCAATCAACTGGGCAGCGGTTGTATAGATATGTGCCATTTTTGACACCTCCAATCTTATGAAATTATACTCTTTTATGACAGCGGCTGTCAACTCAAAAGTAACATTGACATTAAAAAGCGGGTATGATATAAAAGAACAAAGAATGGGGGGATAACCTTGACTAAGATCGAACAGCAGATCGAGCAGGTGGTAGACTCGATTTTGGAGGACTACCGCCACGATCGGGATATCGACAAGATCGAGCTGCACCGCAGACCCGATAAGGACATAGTAACGGACATTATCGAAAAGCTTCGCAGGATCGTATTTCCCGGCTATTTCCGGGATAAGAACTACAGGGTTTATAACGCCAAGCATAACCTTTCCATGCTGATCGAGGACGTGATGTTCAACCTGAACCGGCAGATCAGCCTTGTATATCAGGGAACAGGAGAAAGTGAAGAAACCGCCCTTGAGCACGCTCAGCAGGTGTGCCTTGATTTCTTCAGTAAGATCCCCGCAGTGAGGGAAATGGTGCAGACAGATCTGCAGGCCGCCTTTGATGGCGACCCGGCAGCCACCGACATGGCGGAGATCATCTTCTCCTATCCGGGCTTGTTTGCCATTACGGTGTACCGGCTGGCCCATGTGCTTTTTGAGCTGAAAGTACCTATGCTGCCCAGAATGATGACGGAGTACGCCCATAGCATCACCGGCATTGATATCCACCCCGGTGCCACCATCGGCAAGTACTTTTTTATCGACCACGGCACAGGCATCGTGGTGGGCGAGACCACCATCATCGGTGAAAACGTCAAGATCTATCAGGGCGTTACCTTGGGTGCTCTTTCCACCCGTGGCGGCCAGAGCCTGCGGGGCAAGCAGCGGCACCCCACCATTGAGGACAATGTTACCATCTATGCCGGTGCTTCCGTACTGGGCGGTGAAACAGTGATCGGACGGGATTCCGTCATCGGCTCCAACGCCTTTATTACCGCCTCTATCGCACCCTGCACCACCGTCAGCATTAAAAATCAGGAATTGCAGCTGAAAGCAAGAAGCAAATGCCAAAATTGCAAAGAGAACTGCTTTCCAAGGGTAGAGTAATAAATCCAAATTCGTTTTACAAAGGATGGTTTGTTGTTCTATCTTCGTTAAAATACTCGCAAATACATACAGTATTTGCTGTGTTTTTGCCCCCCCAGATCAAAAACCCTCTCTTTGTAAAATCTTTGACCTTAAAGCGAGAAGATTTTGAGGGATTTTTGTTCTATTGGGGAGAAGCAAGGCTTTGTGCCTTGCGAGACACAATAGGGCGAAAAGCACCAAAATCCGCCGCTTTAAGGCGATTTCGGATTTGTTGCTCTACCCTCAATCCGGAGGCATAAGCTTTAATAAGATCATCAGAGATCGACCCTGCATAGGGTCGATCTTTTTCCATGGCCCACCATTCCGGCATAAATAGGCATAGTCCTGCTGCCGGTAGGTGCGGCAAGTGCCGTTGGTCATATATAGTTTAATATCAATAAGATTGCTGCCGTTTTGCTCCGGGTCGTCCTTGCCCTGATAACGCAAAGTGCGTAAATAGTTCAGGATCGCTTCCAGTTTTTTGGGGTGATTGTAGCTTAGGGTGTGGGATTCTTCGCCCTGGGTAAAGATGATGTCCGCGTGGCTTACTACCTGCGTGGGATTTGTTTGTTTTTTGCGGCTGCAGCCGGATAAAAGCAATAAAAAACACAAAATAAATACCAGTTTTTTCTGTTTCACCGCCATCACTCCTTGATACTTATGATGGCAGAAAAGTGGCGAAATAACAAAAAACCGAGGTGGAATGTTCCACCTCGGTTTCATTTTTTAACCGTTGATATTGTAATTCAAACTCAGAAGCCGCATGGCCTTACAAAGCTTTTTTAAATACACAAAAGGCCCTGCAATAATGAAAGTGCCAAGCACGCACCAAAGCCAATAGTCCCGACCACTGAACCGATAAGCGATCTGTCGACGCTGCAATTCTGCACCCATGCGACTACTAAGCTTTGTAAACCAAACAAGGCTTGCAATGGAAAAGGTGATGGGCGAAAGCAGAAAATGCACAAGACAGTAGTTCATAGTCTTTCTGCCATCGTGCCGACCTGCGATCCGGTTCAGATCTATGCCCAGCTTTGTATAGAATACGATGGCGTAAATCCCCAGCGTAATGATCGACAGCAATACGAATTTCAGAACACTGCGGTTTGCCTTCAGGGGAATTGCCGTTTGTTCAGTCATAAACGTTTCCTCTTTTTACAGTTCACAGTTACCCACGGTTCTGGGGAAGGGGAGCACATCGCGGATATTGCCCATACCGGTCAGGTACATCACGCAACGCTCAAAGCCAAGACCAAAGCCTGCGTGGCGGGCAGAGCCGTATTTCCGCAGATCCATATAGAAGCCGTAATCGGCGGGGTTCATTCCCAATTCTTCGATACGGGACTTCAGCAGTTCATAATCGTCCTCACGCTGACTGCCTCCGATGATCTCACCAATGCCGGGCACCAGGCAGTCCATAGCGGCCACGGTCTTTCCGTCGGGATTCAGCTTCATATAGAAGGCCTTGATCTCCTTGGGGTAGTCGGTAACGAATACAGGCCGCTTGAACACTTCCTCGGTCAGATACCGCTCGTGCTCGGTCTGCAGGTCGCTGCCCCAGTGGACCGGGTAGGCAAACTTATCGTTGCATTTTTCCAAAATTTCAATGGCCTCGGTGTAGGTTACATGGCCGAAATCGGAATTGACCACGTGATTCAGCCGCTCCAGAAGACCCTGGTCAACAAACTGATTGAAGAATGCCATCTCCTCGGGAGCACGCTCCAGCACATAGGAAATGATGTACTTGATCATATCCTCGGCAAGACGCATATCGTCGGCAAGGTCTGCAAAAGCGATCTCCGGCTCGATCATCCAGAATTCCGCAGCGTGGCGGGTGGTGTTGGAGTTTTCAGCCCGGAAGGTAGGACCGAAGGTGTAGATGTTCTTAAAGGCCATGGCGAAGGTCTCACCGTTCAGCTGACCGGAAACTGTCAGGTTGGTGGGCTTGCCATAGAAGTCTTGGCTAAAATCTACCTTGCCGTCTTCGGTTTTGGGGACGTTGTTTAAGTCCAGAGTGGTTACCTGGAACATTTCGCCTGCACCCTCACAGTCAGAGCCGGTGATCAGGGGCGTGTGTACGTAAACGAAATCCCGATCCTGGAAGAACTGGTGAATGGCCATGGCTGCCAGGCTGCGGACACGGAACACAGCCTGGAAGGTGTTGGTCCGGGGACGCAGATGGGTGATGGTCCGTAAAAATTCCATAGTGTGCCGCTTGGGCTGCAGGGGATAGTCGCCGGTGGAAGCACCTTCCACAACGATCTTGGTTGCCTGCAGTTCAAAGGGCTGCTTGGAATCGGGGGTGAGCTCCACGGTAGCGGTAATGACCAGAGCTGCACCGATATTGATCTTGGAGATCTCCTGGAAATTTTCCAGAGTGTCGTTATATACCACCTGCACGGGGTTAAAATAGGTGCCGTCATTCAGCATAATAAAGCCAAACTGCTTGCTGGGACGGCGGTTACGCACCCAGCCACCGACCGTTACCGTACTACCTGCATACTTGGCGGTGTTCTTAAAAAGCTCACGGACAGAGATCAGATCCATAGTCATTTCCTCACTTGCTTTTGAAAATTATAATAAATTATACGCCAAACCGGAAGAATTTACAAGAGGTTTCTTGATTTTTTGAAATAGAACTTGAAAAGAAAAAATCACGTTGCTATAATGGGGTAAAAAATGGGAGATGCAGAGTATGATTTCTTGTACGGAATTTATTCCCCTTTATAGTGAATTTTTTAAGTTTTTGGAAAGACAGGGCGGCTATGAGCAGGTGCTTGCCTATTGGTATCACATCTCCGATACCAGCCTGGGAGACCTTTCCAATCCTCACTCTATGGCAGCCTGTATTGAGGCGAGGATCGCCGCCGGCGACCCCCACCCCGGCTTTAACGGAGCAAGAGATTATTGGGGTCATACCACTTCCGAGGAGGCCTGCGATACCTACGCAGTACTGGACGAGGAATATCCCTATAGTTACAGTGAAATGCGTTATTGCCCTTCCCGGGCCATACTGAATGGTTTTGAGCATATCACCCCATACGAACACTATTGTGAGCATTGCAAGATCATTTACAGCCGGGTGCTGGAAAAGTACGGCGTCAGCTATGACAGAGACCAGTCGGAAGTTGCCTATGCCAGATGCTCTTCCGTGCTTTACGAAACGAAAAATCCGCCCCCTGCGGATCATAAGGAAGAAAAAGAGGGACGCAAGGTGTCTCGTATGAAGCGGGAGGGTAAGAAATACCTCCATCGGGATTTCCATCTTCTGGGGGATAATGCCATTCGGTACTGCGGAGAAAAGTTTGGCGATCAGGCGGCAAAGGACTTCCTTGCCGACTTTGCCAGGGTTTATTTTGCACCGCAAATTCAGGACTTCTCAAAGCGGGGCCTTGTTGCTGTAAAAGAATGGCTGGAGAATATTTATAAGTTAGAAGAGGCGGAAGAGCTGTTTCATACCGAACTGAAGGAAGACAAGCTGATCTGTACGGTAGAGCATTGTCCGGTGATCGCCTTTATGCGTTCTCTGGGTCAGGAGCCCAGCCCCTATTACATAGAGCAGACCCGCACCCTTTATAAAACGATTGCGGAAGAAAGCGGCCTGCGGTTTGTACTGGAGTCCTATGAAGAGGACGGTAAGGCAAAATTCGTGTTCGAGAAAAAGTAAACAATATAAAGAGGGCTCTGCTTTCCGGGGAACAGCAGAGCCCTCTTTATATTGCCAAAAAATATGCTATAATCATAAGGAATTACCCCTTACGCAGTCGTATAATAAGTGAGATCCTTAAGGAGGAACATATATGGATAACGGCGCAAGTAGCTACCGCCGTTTCCTCGATGGTGATGAAAGTGCCTTCGCCTCAATTATGGAGGAACTGTTTCGCGGATTGGTTTTCTTCATTGATGGCTTTGTGCGCGATACATACGCAGCAGAAGATATCGCGATCGAGGTCTTCTCAGATCTTGTGGTACATAAGCATCGCTATAACTTCAAGGTGAGCCTAAAAACATATCTTTATATGGTCGGAAGAAGTCGTGCTTTGGATTATATAAAGCACCGCAAGGTCATTGATTTTGTGGAGCTTTCTGAGGCACACGCCCTGGCCGACTCGGCAGCCCTTGAGGAAATAGTGTTGGCAGATGACCGCAAGCGGCAGGTAAATGCCGCCATTGCAAAATTACCGGAGGATATGCGTGTGGCGGTCCATCTTGTTTATTTTGAGCAGATGTCCTATGAGGAAGCTGCTAAAGTTATGAAGAAGAACCGCAAACAGGTGGATAACCTTTTGTATCGTGCAAAGAAGGAGCTTCGCATCATTCTGGGGGAGGATGGTGAGCTGTTGTTATGAGAGATTTAATGGAATGTCAGGCGGAGGTATTCCGCCGCAGCGAAATGAGAATAAAAGAGCGAAAGCGACGCAGAACCCATATTCTGATGGCCTGCGTGCCTGTGGTGCTGTGTATTTCCCTGTATTCGGCATTTGTTTTGCCGAATATGATGAACACCGAATCAAACGATTTTGCAGAACCGGAAATGTACTTAGGCGGCCTGCCAGAGGACACCTGCGAAAGCCTTATCTGCTCGATTTCGCAAATTACGATAGCCGGATCGGGCTTTTCCCAAAGCTACACCGATTTGGACCAAATTTTGCGGATATCCAATCGGCTAAAAGCCCTGGAAACCAGGGGTTGGGGAGACGGGAACAGCGAAGTCGCAGACGATGAAGATGGCTCGGGAAATACTTCCGGTGTTACTGCGGATTCTGCAACCGCAGGGTACAGGATCACCCTGGTGATGCACGAGGGTGAAAATTCCCGGTATCTCCTTGCGGGAAACACCCTAAAGAACCTTCTGACGGATCGGACACACACCTTGACACAGATCCAAGTGTACGAACTATACGACCTGTTGGGAATTCCTTACTGATCCAATGAAAGGGCGTGAGACAATGAAAAAAATGTTTGCAATGCTGTTGGTTGTGTTGTTATTGGCCGGCTGCCAAAACACCGGCGATGGAACGGCAAATAACAACGATCATATTGATACGGACGGAGAATCGGGCAAAACGCATATCCACGCAACCGCACTCACTGCCCAGACGGTAGATGATCCGATTACCGGCTACTGCGGAAACACCCGGACAACGCTGTATATTGACGGAAAAGAGTATTCCTTTATGTATGGCTACTCTGTTACCCTGACAGACCTTCTTGTAAATTTGGACTATAATCCCAATAAGGTCTGCCGGCGTATGCCCCAGTACAGGGCTGACACGGAATTTGGCTCAAACTATCACATTCATCTGGATTACGGCTTTGTCCGGTGCGATAAGGGTCAGGCGGACCTGACCCAGGAGCAGATCGATACCATCGCGGAAATTATAAACTGGGCGGAAACCACCAACTGCCAATATCCGATCGACAACTGAAATGAGGCGGCAATATGAAGAAGACAGTTCTTATTATCCTGGCAGCAGTGCTTGTTTTGGCGTTCCTCTTTGTTCCCGTACCGAGGGACAGCTATGACGATGGGGGAACAAGAGAGTATTCTGCACTGACCTACAAGATCGTAGATTGGAATCGGCTGCACAGTGATGGGGTATACAGTGCGACCAAGGTTTACTGGTTCCCGGACAATTTCAAATCCATTGACGAGCTGTGGGCTGACGAAGCACAGAATGTGGTTCGCAAATTTGTGGCCACCGTTTTGGAATTGGACGGCGCCTCTGCACTGGTCCAGCCGGTGGAGGGGGAAGAGGAGCTTAACAGTGCGGATAAGATCCATCTGAGCGTTGCAGACCTGGGTGATATCGGTGCTCAGGTTGGCAGCGATGTGGAAATTTATTATACCGGCGGCATTATGGAATCCTACCCGGCACAGATTCATGCGGTGAAATGGGAAATGGCCAAAAATCTGCGGCATAAGGAATTTACAGAGCTATGGCTTGACAAGGAATCCGCGGAGCAATATGAGGGCAGTATTTTCGATCATATCGTGATCACAAAGATCTACGGAAACTGTTTCTTTGCAACGCCGGTGATCGCGATGCCGTACGAGATCAAGCTGAACGGTGTGCTGTCCGATGACTGGTGTGTGGGCGATCAGGTTACCTGCACCTATGAAAACACCTACTATGACAACGATAAGCAGCGTGTTGAGGCAGATTTTCTCACGGTAGAGGCCAGCGACTGGCAGCCGGATCCCAATGCCTGCTATAAGCCGGTGATCTATCTCTACCCGGAGACGGAAACAGAGGTTTCGGTCAAGCTGCTTTTGGACGGCAAGCTGACCTGTACCTATCCTGCCTACAATGCCGGCTGGAAGGTAACGGCAGCACCCGATGGCACGCTGACAGATGCCAAGGGTCAGACCTATAATTACCTCTATTGGGAGGGCGAAACCAATGCCCGTTGGGATATGACCGAGGGCTTCTGCGTAAAGGGTGAAGATACCGCAGTATTTCTTGAAAAAGCTCTGGAAAAGCTGGGACTGAATCGCAGGGAAGCAAATGAATTCATCGTTTACTGGTTACCACTTATGGAGCAGAATCCCTACAACATTATTTCGTTCCAAACGGACGTGTACACCAATGCGGCACAGCTGCAGATTGACCCTGCACCGGATACCCTGATCCGTGTGTTTATGGCATGGAAAGCTACAGACAGCATTATAGAGTTGCCTGAACAGGAACTGACTGCACCGGAAAGAGCCGGCTTTACGGTCATCGAATGGGGCGGCACTGAAGTGAAATAGAAAGGCTGCCGGCAATCTGGCGGTTGTCGGATCCGTTTTGCAATTGAAGAATGACAGAATTTAACAAGTAATTTCGGGCATCAGGAAGGCTTTTCCTGATGCCCGTTTTTTGCAGGAAATATATGTAAAAAACGGAAAACGAACTGCAAATATCGGACATGCGAACGAGAAGATGTCATCATGGAATGTTGTTTTATAAATCGTGTGTGGTAAAATGAAAATGAAAAAATGCGGGACTAGACTTTTGAGGTCGGAAACTGCAAAAAAGCACGACAGAAAGCGGCACCTTTTTGATAGGGGTCTGCAAGACGATAATCACGCGAAAGGAAAGGAAAACGACCATGAAAAAGAAAGTACTTATTATTTCACTGGTGGCGGCATTGGTCCTTGGTGTATTGGGCCTGAATGCCATGGCTGAAACGGAGCGAAGCACTGTGAAGCCTGTTGCCACGGCTTTGTGGACCGATGACGGTTCTGTAACCGTTAACGGAACTGCAAATGAAGCAAACTGGATCTTCGACAGCTGGATCCGGGGTGAAAGCGGCACGCCCAAGGGTAGTGTTGCCAAATTGTGGAACGGTACGGATCTGTACTTTGCGGTGAAGACCGACGGTGCAACCTCTTTGAAGGCCACACTCAATACCCACGTGATCAATGTAACCTTGGGAGCAACGCCTTCTGCGGATCTGGCTGGCGTAACCGTGAAGCAGAGCGGTGATATTTTAGAGATGAAGGTTCCTTTCGCCTCCATCGGCTTTGCTATGCACGGCTATACTCAGAAGATGCCCATGGTTTTGGAGCTGACTAATGGCACCGGCACCTCCAAGTTTGACGGCTCTCTGACCTTTGGCGGTGAGTTCGTGACCAATATTACCGGATTGAAGCCCGGCTACGATAACTTTGTGGGAAATTCGGGAGCCAGCTACAGATATGGCTATACCGTGGCATCCGGCTCTGATTATAAGAATCCGTCTACCGGTGTCACTGCCGGTCAGGCGACGACCCAGGCACAAGCCTCCGGTCAGATCGGCGCGCGGACGGAGACGGTTGATGGCGAGAGTGTCTATCATCTGTGGAATAAGTATCAAGCCGGCAAGCAGAATTACATGGTGGCCCTCTCCAAAGTATACACCACCGGTGTATCTGCACTGACAGGTAGCACCGGCACGACAACACTGGACTTTGATGTAAAGCTGGCAGATCTGCCTGAGTGTGGCAATCCCTATGCCGACTATGTAACCTTCACCCGTTATATGACTTCCGGCTTCGGTATAGGCTTTGGCCGGGTCAACGGCAGCGAGGAAGTCGTTGTTTCTATTGCAAACAAGAAGAATGTGGGCCTTGTGCTGTATGTACAGAAGCCCGGTACGGCAGTTTTTGACTCTGCGGTGCTGAACCGTCAGGTGAGCGACGATTATATGCACGTATCCATTCGTTACGGCCAAGATCTGTCCCTGGCCGTGGTGATTGACGATGTGCAGGTATATTACAATCCCAATGTCGGAAATCTCAACTCTTCTATTATGGCCGGTGGCATGATCAGCTTCGAGCTGTGGAATCCCGCTTACAAGGCAGGCAACACCGATGCGTTTGTCAGCAGCGACAATGTTCCCAAGAGCAGTGCTTACGACTCCGACGTTTATCTCAAGAACGTAAAGCTGGGAACGCTGAACGAGGGTGATCAGCTGGAAGAGCTGACCTTTGATGACATTAAGGGCACGAACAGTGATCCCTCCAACGTGTCCAGCGATCTTACCCTGCCCAGCAAGCTGGCCGATCCCAATGGCAAGTTCTCTTCCAATCTTCAGTGGACTTCCAATCCTGCAGGCCATATCTCTGCTACCGGTAAGGTTACCCCTCCTGAGGAAATGACTGAGGTGGTACTGACTGCCACTGTGGCAGGCACCAACCCTGCTATTACCAAGAGCTTTAACCTGACCCTTTCTATGCCTCCCATTGATGCCTGGAAGGCAGATGCCGTTACTATGGACGGCAATGTGGACGAATACCATAACTTTGCCCGCGGTGCGGTTCTGACTGCCGAGGCAGGAAAGCCTGCAGGCAAGCTCGCAGCCCGCTGGACCAAGGATACCCTGTACATTGGTGCAGAGTATGAAAACACCGAAGCCATGGCAGTGATGCTTGGCGATA